>JAFUGM010000062.1 GCA_017469355.1 Solobacterium sp.
AGTCCACACGATCCACATGCATACCCTTGATGCCCAGAGCTTTTACTATTACACTGATTCCGGAAGCCATTGTTTTCTCTCTCCTCTTTGTTTTTGGTCGAACAACAGTGTAGTAGAAAAGCAATGGCTTTCATAGTATTGATGTATTCATTTGTATTTCAGTTACATCAAAATGATCGAGTGGATGTCTTACCCATTAACAGTACAGAAGACTCAAAAAAGTGAGCGGATGTAGGTGAAAAGGGCGGAACTTCAGTGGAGGAACGCGGGTATTTCCTTTATACTTAAGGGAGTTTTATATCAATAAATACAACGGAGGGAGTTATGGCAGAGGAAGTAAAGGATGTGAAAGAGGAAGAAGTCAATCCGAATCGGAACTTCATATACAACTTTATTGAAGAGGATATTTCGGAAGGCGGCCAGTTTGAAGGTCAGACCGTTCATACCCGGTTCCCGCCGGAGCCGAATGGCTATCTTCATATCGGTCACTGTAAGGCACTCTGTATTGACTTTGGAATGGCTGAGAAGTTTAACGGTCTCTGTAACCTGCGCATGGATGACACCAATCCGGCAAAAGAGGACACAGAATACGTAGATGCCATCCAGGATGATATTCACTGGCTTGGGTTTGACTGGGGAGACCGGCTGTTTTACGGATCGGATTATTTCGACAAGGATTATGAATATGCGATTGAACTGATTAAGAAGGGACTGGCATATGTATGTGAGCTGACCCCGGAACAGTTCCGTGAATATCGCGGAGATACTTCAACACCTGCGCGTTCTCCATATCGTGATCGTCCGATTGAAGAGAATCTGGCACTGTTTGAAAAGATGAAGAACGGAGAAGTGGAAGAAGGGAAGATGACCCTTCGGGCTAAGATTGATCTGGCCAGCGGAAACTTCAATATGCGTGACCCGGTCATCTATCGAATCCGGTTCATCAATCATCATCGTCAGGGCACCAAGTGGTGCATCTTCCCGATGTATGATTTCGCCCATCCGATTCAGGATGCCCTGGAAGGAATCACGCATTCACTCTGTTCATTGGAGTATGAAGATCATCGTCCGTTATACAACTGGGTTGTAGAGAATGTCTCTATTCCGTATCACAAACCGCGTCAGATTGAATTTGCGCGGCTGGGAATTGATCATACCGTCATGAGTAAGCGCAAGCTTCGCCAGCTGGTGGAAGAAAAGTATGTCTCCGGATGGGATGATCCGCGGATGCCGACACTGTGTGGGCTGCGCCGCCGTGGCTATACCGCAGCTTCAATTCGTAACTTCTGTGAAACGATCGGTGTCGCAAAGAGCTCCAATACGATTGAATTCCGTGAACTGGAACGCTGTCTGAGAGATGATCTGAACCTCACAGCCGAGCGTACTATGGCGGTACTTCATCCGGTACGTCTGACCATCACAAACTATCCGGAGGGACAGAGTGAGACCTTCGAGGTGGAAAACAATCCGACTGATCCGAATGCAGGAACACATACCATCACCTTCAGCCGGAACCTCTGGATTGAGGAAGATGATTTCCTGGAAGAACCGATTCCCAAATATAAGCGTCTGTATCCGGGAAATGAGGTTCGCCTCAAGGGCGCATATCTTGTGACATGTACGGGATGCGTTAAAGATGAAAACGGAAATGTTGTTGAGGTGCTTTGCGAATATGATCCGGAATCCCGCGGTGGAAATCCTGCCGATGGCCGGAAGGTGAAAGGAGCTACCATTCACTGGGTAGACTCGGAAACCTGCGTGGATGCGGAAGTGCGTCTCTATGACAATCTGTTCAGTGATCCAAATCCGGATGGACCGGATAAGAACTTCCTGGAAGCACTGAATCCTGACAGCCTGACCATACTGAACGGCTGTAAGGTAGAGCGCTCCATGGTAGATGTGGCGAAGGAATTCGATGCTCGTGAACATCGTACCGGAACCAACGCTCCGACCTTCCAGTTCATGCGGGTAGGCTTCTTCTGCCTGGATAACCGTGACAGTTCTGCCGAGCATCTTGTATTCAACCGCAGTGTTTCGCTGCGTGACAGCTTCAATAAGTAACTCTGAAGGGTGGACTGGTTCCATCCTTTTTCCATGCGTTCATATCTGCTATAGTTCTAACTGTAAAAAGTTGAGGCAATACTATGGATCATATTCAATTACATGTAGTGATTTTCAGTGAGAATCCATCTTATATGGAACTGTTTTCCAGAGCACGGAAGGAAGACAATGTGACGCTGGAGTTTGTTTCTGCAGGAGTGAATGAATCACCGGATATCGCTGTCTGGGAAGATGTTCTTATCATCACGGATCATCTGGCATCATTGGATCCATATCTGAATGATACCCGTGCAGGAATACAAATGGTGTTTATCGGTGATGCTGGTGAGGTGGCAGATCGATTTGGAACAGAACTTCCAAACCGACTGGTGGAACTGTGGCCCTCGGGAGATCCGGATGTCATCCTGCTTCATCGGTTTGAGACACTTGTGGAGCGAACAATCCGTATTTACAACAGTTGGCTGTATCATACCTGGCTGATGGCTACGATCGATACGATGCAGGATCTGGTCTGGTATAAGGATAAAGACGGTCTGCATTGGCTTGTGAATAACAAATTTGAGAATACCGTACATAAAACAAGAGCGATGATTCATGGCATGGGACATAACTATATCTGGGATGTACCGCCGGAGGATGGCGGAAAGTCGGAGTTCCGGTGTCTGGAGTCTGAACGGGAAGTCATGGAGAAAAAGACGACCTGTGTATCGGATGAACATGTTCTTACGGATAAAGGCCTGCGTCATTTCCTGACATATAAGTCCCCACTGTATGGGCGGGATGGGGATGTCATGGGAACGGTTGGAATCGGCCATGACGTCACCGACCTCAACAACATCGGGATTGAGATGAAGATGTTATTGGAAAACCTTCCGTTTTCCATTGCGGTAGTGGAAGATGACTGGTCACCCGTTGAAATCAACTCCAGATTTGAACGGGAATTCGGTATACACAAGGATCAGGCATCGCTGTCCGAGTTTGACTACGCAGCCTGGAAAGCAGAGACATTTTCGCCAGTCAATGAGCGAACGTATGATGAGGAACTTCATGTATATTTACAGGAAGCTGAAGTGAACACCGGGAATACCAGAGAAGTGTTTGAAATCATGGAACAGGAGATTCTTGATTACTTCGGTAATATTTCAGGATATTACTGTCTGTTTCGCAATGTGACAATTGAGCGGGAATACGAATCCATGATTCTGAAGTTTGCCAATACAGATTCGCTGACCGAACTGTATAACCGGAGGTACTTCTTTGAGTATATGCAGAACCATCGTCATGAACCGATGACGGTATTGTTTATGGATATGGATAACTTCAAGAGTGTAAATGATACCTATGGTCATGCGGCAGGAGATGCGGTACTGAAAAAGACCGCGGAATTCATTCGAACTATCTATCCGGAGGCATTGGCTGCACGGCTTGGCGGGGATGAATTTGCGGCATGCATTGTCGGGAACACGGATCTTGAGTCTGTAACGGAGCGGGCAGGAAAACTGCGCACTATGATCGAAGAGGAAAATGCACCCCTGAATCTCAATGTGTCCATCTCTACCGGAATTTCGATGAAGGATGGAAGAAGTGGGGATATTGATGCGTTCATCAATGAAAGTGATGAGCGGATGTATAAGGAAAAACAGAAAAAGAAAACATCCTGAAACGAAGGGACGCGGAGGACTCAGCCTCACGTCCCTGTTTTTTTGCGATATTGAGTGGGGGTCATATGCTTTTCTGCCTTGAAGACTCTTGTGAAATAGCTCATATCATGAAATCCGCATTGGGCAGCGATTTCATTGATGGGCCGGTCGGTAGTTGTCAATTGTTCGCCCGCCTTGCGTAAACGAAGCTGATTCAGGAATCTGATCGGGGAAGTATTCATGATGCGTTTGAAACAGCGTAGTGCTTCACTGACACTCAGATGACAATCCGCCGCAATTTCAGTCAGGGAAAGTTCTTCGGAAACGTGTTCTTCCATATAACGGATCATCTGCTTGGCCCGCGTGATGTCCCGATCACTTCCTAACGGAAGGTTGGAAGAAAGAGAATCCTCATGGGAGAGAATCTGGCGGAAGATCATGGACAGTGAGTCGCGGACGATTAGTTCTCCAAGCGGCACATCATATGCCCCAGCATGAAATGCCTCTTCTGCTAGCTGAGTAATCTTTGACTGCCAATCTGTTTCCTTATGAAATACAAGAACTGAAACCGAAGGATTGCGCATGAAGGGAAGCAGGTATCTGCGGTAATAAATGGAAGAAGGCTCACCTAATACAGTGGCGTCAAATACCATCACATGCTGGAGGGTATGCGATTCTAATGGAACCGCACTGTGCAGCACACCGCTGTTCAGCAGAAGACTGTCGCCTTCCTTCAGCACATATTCATTCCCGCCCGCAGAAATACGCTGCGCTCCCTGTGTAGTGATCACCAGTTCAAACTGGGAATGCCAGTGCCAGGGAACTTCCACTTCATCAAGGTCATCAAGATAAAACGCAATCGGAAATTCCGGAGTCCCGTATTCCAGCAGTTCACGCCCTGCGGAATCGGTAATGGTATTTGAAATGGAAAGTGCCATATCTTCTCCAATCTGACCATATTATCCTATTATTCGGGTGGAAATGTCCTAATGATTTCAAAATATAGCCGATATAATCACATTGGTAAAAAAGGAGTACGGTATGACAGGCTTATTAATAGCGGTGATATATCTGGCGTTTATTTCTCTTGGCCTTCCTGATTCTCTGTTAGGAAGCGCATGGCCAAGTATGTATGAAAGTATGCATTCGACAATTACCGGAGCTGGAACACTGGCGATGTTAATCAGTGCCTGTACGATTGTATCCAGTCTTATGGCAGATCGGGTGATTCATCGCTTTGGGACGGCAAGAGTAACCGCATGTTCGGTTGCGATGACTGCCTGCGCGCTGTTCGGGTTTTCCGTTTCCCGTTCGTACCTTCAGCTTGTGTTCTGGTGTATTCCCTATGGCCTTGGGGCAGGGGCGGTAGATTCCGCGTTGAACAACTATGTGGCACTTCATTATTCTTCCCGGCATATGTCCTGGCTTCATTGTATGTGGGGGATCGGTGCTTCGGTTGGTCCGTGGATTATGGGACTCTGTTTGAACCGGGGTCAGGGATGGCCGATGGGCTATCGAATCATCGGTGTGCTGCAGGTCATTCTTACAGTGGTCTTAGTAGTTTCCTTTCCGCTATGGAAACACGCCTCTGAAACGGAGGAAGAAGTTCATCAGGTTCTGCCACTAAAGGAAGCGATTCGTCTTCCTGGCGCCAAGCCGATCTTGATCGCGTTTCTATGCTATTGCGGGCTGGAAATGACAACCGGCTTATGGGCAGCGAGCTGGCTTGTTACAGAGCGGGGAGTCAATGCGGTGGATGCTGCATCCTACGCATCATTGTTTTATCTTGGCATTACGATTGGCCGGGCATTCTCTGGACTGATTTCCGAGCGTGCCGGAGATGAGAAAATGATCCGCCTTGGCCAGTCGATTGTACTTGTGGGAGTGATTCTGCTGTTTCTTAATACAACCTCAAGAATTGGTCTGGTGCTCATTGGCCTTGGATGTGCTCCAATCTACCCGAGTATCATTCATTCCACCCCATCACGCTTTGGCAAAGAACACTCCCAGTCTCTGGTTGGTATTCAGATGGCATTTGCCTATGTTGGCTCAACCTTTGCGCCAAAAGTGTTTGGGGTGATCAGTGAGTGGACTGGAATGCGTACGTATCCGTTATTTCTGCTACTCTTTCTTATCTTGATGAGTGCGATGACGGAAACAGCTAATTCCCAAACAGGCGGAACAGACCATCAAAAGCAGAAGTAAAAGAGTCGACTTCGGAAGAAATGTCATCCAGCAGTGTATTGATATGGTTTACGGAATCATTCAGCTGCTTGAAGAAATGATAAACGGGCGGTCCATAATGAAGAACTAAGAACAGCAGCACAAGCAGAATGACGGCCTGAATGGTAATGCGAATCAGCTGGATGGACTCCAGTTTCCGCTTTTCCTCCACCAGTTCCATCAACAGTTCGCGCTCGCTCATTGCGCTTACATCCTTTCGCTGAAGTACGTGTTTTTGAATGAGATCCATGAGAAGAACCCTCCATGAACTCATCATAGCGTGCCGGGCACTTTGACTCAATGAATGATAGAAGTATGGGAAAATGTCACTGTAGTACGGAGGTGACATTTTTATGATTGTCTGGTCCACACAGCCCCTGGAGGCAGTAGAACAAATCAATGAGACGGGGGTGTTTGTCTGTGACCCCAGCCGTTCCTTCAATCTTACCAAGGCAGATTCTCTGAAACCGGCTTACCGATGGCTGAATGAACAGATGAAGCAGAAGATCGGCCTGCCTCCGGAAGGCGTAGAGTATCCTGTCTGGGCCTGGCATACCTGGGAGTTTGAACGGAAGTGCCCGGATCCGGAAAGTTCTGCCTTTTTAAAGCGGGACTCCGCCAAGGCACTGTTTACTCTGGATATTCCAGAATCAGAACTTGTTTTGACGGATTTTGATGCCTGGCAGAATGTGATGATGAATACCTATCTTGGGGAGATTCAATCGGATGCGGATTTTGAGGCGGCAGAACAGCTGCTTTCCAGTCTGGAAGGGGAAGAACTTCAGAAGATAATTGAAGCCTCCTGGCAGAATGTATTTAAGACCGATCGCATTGAAAATGAATACATGATACGTGGCCGATACATTCAGGCAACATTCTGGCAGATTCGTAAGGATTATATTCTCGACGTCAAGATTTTGAACACAAATGCATAAGCGAGTTGGTATACTTTAACTGATTGATTTGGTTTCCTTCAGGAGGTTTTATATGAGCGAAACAATGAAAATGAATAATTCGGAAGAAGTAAACAATATCCTCCGTGCTTTGACACTGGGGTTTGAAAGTATTTATACGGTAAACCTTTCGAATGGAAATTACACCGAGTACAGCTCCAAGGGGAACTATGACACGCTCAAAACGGAGCGCAGCGGCACAAACTTCTTTGAGGATACGATTCGTGATATTTCCCGAGTTGTCGCAGAGGAAGACCGGGAAGAGGTAAAGAAGATTTATGATCGGGAGAATATCCTGAAACAGACGGAAAATGACAATGTCTATACTGCTTTCTATCATCTTCTGATTGATGGAAAGCCAGTTCGCTATTTTTCCAAATCTCTGGTGTTTAACGATGGGACGAAGAAGTTTCTTGTGATCGGTGTCGCTGAAGCCAGAGAAGAAAAGGAAACCGATCCTGCTTCTACCTCATTGTTTGCGAATATCGCTGGAATTCTCTCCAATGAGTTTGAGTCCATCTATTATGTGGATAAAAACGATAATTCCTATGTGGAATATACGACTGCCGGTCCGTATGAATCATTGAAGATGGACCAGCCTGGTCATGACTTCTTTGAAGAAACAGCGGCGAATATCAAACTCGTTGTTTTCTTCGAAGACCAGGAACGAGTGAAAGAAGCACTACAGAAGGAAACCCTTCTGAAGGCGATGGCGGATACCGGAAAATTTACGATGACCTATCGCCTCATCATCGATGGAAAGCCAACACACTATAAGCTGTCTGCACTGGAATCCGGCGCGGCGGATCCGAATCATATTATTATCGGCGTCACAAATATCGAACAGGAAGTGACCAGCGAACTGCTTCGCAAGGAAGAAAATGAACGCTATGTCAGTTATGAAAGAATCGCGAAGTCTCTCGCAAAGGATTACTTCAGTATCTATTATGTCGATGCCAAGACCGGCTCCTTCATTGAATACAGTTCCCAGGAAGACTATCGCTCGATGAATATCGAGACCAGCGGTATTGATTTCTTCGGCCAGTCCCTGGTCAACGCGCAGCGTGTAGTTTACCCGGAGGATCTGGATGAGTTTATCGCGGTATTCTCCAAGGAAAACATCCTGCAGGAACTGGATAAAACCGGGAAATTCATGTTTCAGTACCGGATTGTCATTGATGATCAGCCGACCTATGTCAGCCTGAAGGCAATCCGCATGGAAGATGATGATTCGCATATCGTCTTCGGTCTCAGTAATGTGGATGCGCAGAAGAAGCGTCAGATGGAGTTCGAAACAGCGCAGTTTGAACGCCTGACCTATGCGGCTGTGGCGGAATCCCTGGCGAAGGATTACTTCAGTATCTATTATGTGAATATCGAAACCGGTAAGTTCATTGAATACAGTTCTTCTGCGGAATATCAGGGTCTTCATATTGAAGAACAGGGAGATGACTTCTTTGCGAAGTCTATCGTTAACGCAACCCGTGTGGTTTACCCGGAAGATCTGAGAAACTTCCTGATTACATTTACCAAAGACAACATCGTGCAGGGACTGGAACAGAACGGGAAGTTTACGATGACCTATCGTGTCATGGTAAATGGGGAACCGAATCATGTGAGTCTGAAGGTATCACGCATGGAAAACGACCCCAAGCATATTGTCATCGGTGTCAGTAACATCGAAGGGCAGGTGCGGCGTCAGGAACAGTATGAAAAAGCCGAACATGAACGTCTTACCTTCGCTGGTGTGGCACAGTCACTTGCGGCGGACTACTTCAGTATCTATCACGTAAACATGGATACGAATCACTATACTGAGTATGGACCGGGAGCGGATAACGCAGGTCTTGAGGTTCGCAATGAAGGCGAAGATTTCTTCGTACAAACGATCATCGATGCGACCACAAGAGTCGTTCCGGAAGACCTGACCAAGTTCCTGACCATCTTCACCAAGGATAATATCCGCAGGACAATAGATGAGGCCGGAAAGTTCACGATGGAATACCAGCTGCTCGTGGATGGTGTACCGACGCATGTTCTGTTAAAGGGAACCCGGATGGCTGGGGAAGAGAATGCGGTTGTATTCGGTGTCAGCAGTATTGACAGTCAGGTGCGGGCCCAGGAAGAGTTTGAAAAAGCACGTAAGGAAAACCTTACCTTCGCTTCCATCTCGCAGGCACTTGCGGCAGACTATTTCAGTATCTACTATGTCGATACCCTGGATGATTCCTTTATGGAATACAGCTCCCATTCGGATTATGACAAACTGAACATTGAAAAGCAGGGACAGGATTTCTTTAATCTCAGCCGGAAGAACCTGTTGCGTGTGGTTTATCCGGAAGATCAGAACAAACTGCTCTCCGTCTTCACCAAACAGAATCTGTTAAGAGAACTTTCTCTGAATCCAACCTTTACCTTCAACTACCGTCTGATGTTTGACGGCGTACCGACCTATGTCAGTATGAAGGCAACCCGGATGGAAGATAAGAATGACCGTCATATCGTTATCGGTGTAAACAACATCGATGCGCAGATCCGTCGGGAAGAGGAATACGAAAAGGAACTCGGCACAGCCAGAGATATCGCTAACCGTGATTCCATGACCGGAGTCAAGAGTAAACATGCATGGGGTGAAAAGGAAAAGGAAGTCAACGATTCCATCAAGGCTGGAACTTCCGATCCATTTGCGGTCATCGTATGTGATGTCAACGGACTGAAACATATCAACGATACTTTGGGACATAAAGCAGGCGATGAATACATTCGCTCTGCCAGTGAACTCATCTGTAATGTCTTCAAGCACAGCCCGGTATTCCGTATCGGCGGTGATGAGTTTGTTGTATTACTGACAGGCAATGATTACCAGAATCGTGACGCATTGATGAATGAAATCAATGCCCGGGTGGAACATAATCAGGAAATTGGACGGGTGATTGTCGCAACCGGCATCTCCGACTTTGACGCCAATACGGACAGCGAACTCCAGAATGTGTTCCAACGGGCGGATGATCTGATGTATATCCGCAAGAAGGAATTAAAAGGCGCGCGAACAGATTAATGAGTCATCGGTTATTTAATAACTCTTGACAGGTTAATAAAACACCCTTACGATCAGAGAAGAGAGGAATGGCATTATGAAGTACAGAATTGTTTCGGACTCTACATCCAACTTACTGGAGCTTCCGGGCAGTATTGAATATCGTACCGTACCACTCAAGATTATTGTTGATGGGAAGGAATATATTGACCGGATTGGTCTTGATATTGCGTCGTTAGTCGAAGCGATTGAAAAGGGAGAAAAGACAGGAACGTCCTGTCCTAACAGTGAAGAGTATCTTCAGGCGTATGGCGGCGCGGACTGTGTCTTTGCGATCACAATTACCAGCGGGCTTTCCGGCAGCTATAATGCGGCAGAACAGGGAGCTCGGCAGTTCCGGGAAGAAAACCCGAATGCGAAGATTCATGTGATTGATTCGCTTTCTACCGGCGGTGAGATGCATCTGATTATTGAAAAGCTGAAGGAGCTGATGGAACAGGGGCTTCCGTTTGAAGAGATTCAGGAGAAGGTAGAGGAATATCGTCAGCGTACGCATCTGCTATTTTCCCTGGAGTCTGTGACAAATCTTGCGAAAAACGGGCGGCTTCCGATGGCAGTCGCAAAGATTGCCAATCTGTTGAATATCCGGTTTATCGGAAAGCCGACGGAAAACGGAACCATCCGTCCGGTACATAATGTTCGTGGCGCAAAGAAGAACATCTCCAAAATTGTAGAAGAAATGGTAAACATGGGCTATGAGGGAGGAAAGGTCTGGATTTCCCATTGTCTGAATCCCGAAGCCGCGAGTAACCTGAAAGCCGCAATTCTATCGAAGTTCCCGGCCGGAACCATCGGGATCGAGCCAATGACCGCACTCTGCTCATATTACGCCGAGCGGGGAGGAATGATTATCGGCTTCGAGGGTGGATTGAAATAAGTAACGTAACTGCCTGGAAGCCCAGGCAGTTTTCTAAAGGAGAAGTTGAAATGAATGAAGTACTGACACAACTCCATGAACGAAAGTCCGTTCGGGTATTTGAAGATCGTCCAATTGAAGAAGAGGCAGTAGAAACTATATTGAATGCGGCGATTCAGGCACCCAGTGCAGGAAATCAACAGCTGTATTCCATCATCCGTGTTAAGGATCGGGAAAAGGCAGTTCAACTAAGCGAGTCCTGCGATCATCAGGCATTTATCGCGGATGCTAGACTCATTCTGGTGTTCTGCGCGGATTGTAAGAAATGGTATGACGCCTTCCGCTATGAAGGATGTGAGCCAAGAAAACCGGGTGCTGGAGATCTGCTTCTGGCAGTAGAAGATGCGCTGATTGCGGCTCAGAATGCGGTAGTTGCGGCAGAATCGCTTGGGATTGGCTCTTGCTATATTGGCGACATCATGGAACAGATTGAAACCCAGCGTGAAATTCTTTCTCTTCCAGAGTATGTGTTCCCGGCAGCCATGTTGGTATTTGGCTACCCCACAGCCCAGCAGAAGGAACGCAGAAAACCATCCCGCCCAGAGCTCTCCCATATCGTAATGATCGATGGATATCAGGAAAAAGGGGAAGCGGAGCTGGAGGCACTTCTCAGCCATAACTGCGGATCGCAGAATTATCATGATTGGCTGAACGCATTCTGTAAGCGGAAGTACAATTCCGATTTCGCAAAAGAAATGACACGTTCTGTAGAAGAGGCGTTGAAACAGTTTCGCTGATCGTTGATAGAGATGGATGAAAAATCACACAGAGATTCTAATTGCGAGTTAGTCTATACTTACAAGATGCGATCAAAGTCATGTCAAAGAATGAGGAGGGGTGTATGGCGAAGTATCATATTGAGAAGAATTCAATTCAGGAGACCCTGGTGATTCCACTGTTTGCGCGCCAGGTCTGTTCGGAGCGATTCCCACACTTATTTCAGGATGAATCCGCAGCTCGAATCTGTGACAGTCTCGATTATGACTTTGCGTCTAAGAAACAGCAGATGAACTCCCTGATGGGATTGTTTGGGGCACTGGAAGTGGCACAGCGCCAATATGATCTGATTCAGGAAGTGACGGACTACCTGAATAGCTTTCCTGAGGCAGCGGTGGTGAATCTTGGCTGTGGCCTCGATGACAGCTTTCAGAAGGTGGATAACGGTATCTGTCATGGCTATAACATCGATATGCCGGATGTCATTTCCATTCGGGAGGAACTCCTTCCTTCTTCCGGGCGGGAAGTGAATCTTGGTTGTGATCTGAATGATTTATCCTGGATGGATCAGGTTGATGGCTCAAATGGGGTGGTATTCTTCGCTTCCGGCGTATTTTATTACTTTCGCACGGAACAGGTGCGGAACCTGTTTAGCGCCATGGCGGAGCGATTCCCAGGGGGAGTACTGGTGTTTGACTGCTGTAATGAGCGCGGCGCAAAGATGATGCGTAAAACCTGGCTCAAGGAAGCTGGAATCACCGATGTGGAAGCCTATTTCTCCTTGAAGGATAAACAAGAACTCAAAAATTGGAGTGATCGGTTTGAATCCGTCACTTCCCGCAGTTATATGTGCGGGTATCGGGATGTACGGAACGAAGTCACTGCGCTGTATCGATTGTTGATATGGTTCTGCGATCATATCGTGAATATGAATATTTACCGGATTGCCTTTCGTGTTTGATTTCAGTCATATGAAGTGAGTAGTATGCGACGTTGAATCTCTGATTCTTCGCATTATAATCAATTCAAAAAGGACAACATTATGGCAAAGACAACAGACAGAACATTACGTACTCAGGTCATTTATCAGATTTTTACACGCAACTATAACGACGGTACCTTCCGTGCGGTAGAAGCGGATCTCGATCGGATTCAAAGCCTTGGGGTGGATATCATTTATCTTCTTCCGATTCACCCGAGCGGAACGATTCATCGCAAGGGGTCCATGGGTTCGCCATATGCCATTCAGGATTATCGGGCAGTGGATCCGGTTCAGGGGACAAAAGAAGACATTGAACATCTGGCCCATGCGATTCATGCGCGGGGAATGAAGCTGATGATCGATGTGGTTTATAATCACACTTCGCCAGATTCCGTATTAGCGAATACGCATCCCGAATGGTTCTATCACAAGAACGATGGCAGTCTTGGGAACCGGGTCGGTGACTGGTGGGATGTCGTCGATCTTGATTATTCTAATCAGGAGTTATGGCGTTATCAGATCGATACACTGAAACAATGGGCAGAACTTGTGGATGGCTTCCGTTGTGACGTCGCATCGATGGTGCCAGTGGAGTTCTGGATTCAGGCAAGAACGGAAGTGGAGTCCGTTCGCCCGGGCTGTATCTGGCTTGCGGAATCCGTCGAACCGGAATTCATTATTTACAATCGCAGAAACGGGGTAGAAACAGCGACTGACAGTGAGCTGTATCAGGCCTTTGATATCTGTTACGACCATGACTGTTACCCCTTACAGAAGAAAGCAATGACACGTCAGCTTCCTTTGAAAGACTATCTTTCAAGCGTCAATGTCCAGGAAGGGATTTACCCGGAGAATTATATAAAGCTGCGCTTCCTGGAAAACCATGACCGGCCTAGAGCCGCCGCCGTAATTCCGGATGAGTATGTCCGGAAAAGCTGGACAGCTTGGAGCTATTTTGTAAAGGGAACCGTAATGGTATATGCGGGACAGGAGTTTGGCGTCACAAAACATCCGACGTTGTTTGATCTGGATCCGGTACAGTTTGAAACCGGAAAAGATGATTCTTCCTTCCTGCGTAAACTGTCTGACCTTCGCCATCATCAGCTGTTTTCCAACAGCAGCTTCCATGCGGAAGAAACTGGAACCGATGTGATTTATGCCGAGCATATCGGCCGGGTTGGCACAGAAGTGGAAGGGCAGAAGGCAATCGGAATCTTCCCGGTTGGAAATGCATCACAGGCAGTTACAGCACCGCTTGCGGATGGGGAATATATCAATGCGATTGATGGGACACGGTTTTCTGTCCATGAAAGGGTGGTTTCAGATGTTCATGGGCCGATCATCCTGTTTCTCAACCAGGAATGAAATATGTGCGGCAGATATTATATCGGGAATGGCGATGTATTTCAGGATCTGTTGAAGGAAGCGAAACAATCTGCGATTGCCCGCTTTCTGGAAGAAAAACAGCAGATCGTAAAACCTTCTGGAGAAATATTTCCAATGGATACAGTACCGGTCATTGCCTATAACCGAAGCGGAGCTGTTTCCGTATTCCCCATGGTCTGGGGCTATACGATGAAGGGCCGTTCTGGTTGTGTAATTAACGCCCGGGCAGAAACCGCAGCTGACAAGCCGATGTTTCGGGATGGATGGAAGTCGCACCGCTGTGTGATCCCGGCATCCCATTACTATGAGTGGAGACATGAACCGTCTTCCGAAACGAAAAAGAAAACAGCCGAGAAGTACGCGATCCGTCCTCTTGAAGGTGGAATCGTGTGGCTGGCTGGGCTGTATCGGATGGAAGAAGGAATTCCTCACTTTGTGATTGTTACGAAAGAGCCGGTGCCTTCCATTCGGTTCATCCATGACCGCATGCCGGTCATGTTTGACGAGACGAGTCGCCTTCGCTGGATTCATCCGGATCTGAAGGCAGAAGAAGTATTACAGGATGCGGTCACTGAAGTGATCTTTACGCCGCAGGAAACAGATCTCCCTTAATCGCTTCCGGAAGCAGTTCATACATCGCTTCGGCAGCCTCATGTGCAGAAAGGGAATAATACCCGCGGATCCAGTCTTCATAAAACTGTGAAACTCCATGACAGAACAGCCGTAACTGCAGCTGTTCTTTTTCTGTTAAGAAACGAAACGGACGTTCCTTTCCCTGGAGAGAACCGGTCTCATAAAGATTCTTTGCGCATTCATAACTGTACTCATAGATATATTCATGAAGGGAGTTCATCCCTTTGTTGTTGAAGAGGCCGGAGATCGGAGAAAGCCGGGCTGACCCATCGATCAGAAGAATCTCAAAGAGATCCCGTAAATCACGAATAGTTCCGGTCTGCTCGGCTTGTGTTAATAACAGATTGAAGTTGTAGTTCATGACAGCATACTTATCGGGAAAGTGCCGATAAAAGGTTGCCCGGCAGATCCCTGCCTGATCACAGATACGGTCAGTCGTAATCATGTGAAATGGCATCTTTACAGCGAGGGTATTAAATGCGTTGACGATCCGTTCCTTGGTATCTTTCATAGTTTCATTATGAGACAGTTTTATCGGAATGTCTCAATCAAATTATTTTTTTCGGCAAGGGTGCGGCGAAACGAAATGCGATTCCTATAATGAAATTAATGAGTACAGGAGGACATGTATCATGTTTCAGACCAAACATGTTTTAACTGACGGAGAAAAGAAGTGCTTGGAAGAATATGAGCGCGAGAAGAGTCAGAAACCCCGAAAGAATCTGATTCGCCTTGTTCGCCATATCAATAAGTTCAATCCGGTTCCGGATGAACATTCCTGGGAATACATCTTCTTTGACCGACAGCTCAGCGATGCGCAGATTGACTTTGCGCTGAAAATGAAACACCGGCACCCATATACCATGCCTGAACTGGCGGCACAGGAAAAAATGAGTGTGGAGGATACCGCTCAGATGGCATATGACCTGTGCTGTATCGGCTTGCTTGAATACTGCAATTCTCCCGGAGAAGAGGATAAGGTTCAGCTGCCGGTATTCGCCCCGGGTGCGATGGAAAGTGCTGTCATGACGAAGGAACAGACAGATCGATTCCCGGAAATGGCTCCGGCATTTCTGAACTACGTTCTGGATCTTCAGAAGAAGATTTCCGGCGCAACGTTCATGGGCTCCGCATTAATGCGGGCAATTCCCGTAGAACGGGCGATTGTCGGAAACACAAGAAAAGTGAAATACGAAGAGATTTCCTACTGGCTGGATAAAGCGGGAGACTCCATTGGGGTAGCACCGTGTGAGTGCCGTAAGCTTCGCCGCATGGTAGGAGAAGGAACGGCGGATCTTGAGGGAGAATGGTGTATTAACCTCGGGAATTATGCGGAAAGCTGTATCCGGGTTGGAAAAGCACGACGGCTTACCCGGGCAGAGGCGGAAGAAAAAATCCGCCGGGCAGAAGAGCTGGGTTATGTACATCAGTTATCAAATATTGATGGCCCGGACTTCTCGCTGTTTATCTGTAACTGCCCATGGGATACCTGTATGGCATTGCGTACCTCGTGGTATACAAGCAGTCCGGATCTTTCCAGTTCCAACTATCGAGCCAGTGTAGACCCGGCCAATTGTGTCGCATGCGGAGGATGCGTTGAGGTTTGCCCGCAGAATGCGGTACGGCTGGGACAGAAACTCTGCCAGAAGAAACCGGTCGAAGTAAAGCAGGCAGAAGTTGCGAGTGACTTCGTATTCATGAATCCGAAGAAGTGGACCGGTGCTGATTTCCTGACCGAACGGGAGAATGTGGTTCCCGAGACCGGTACTGCCCCATGTAAGACGAACTGCCCGGCCCATATTGCGGTACAGGGATATCTGAAGATGGCGAATGAAGGCCGGTATCGCGAGGCGCTGGAGCTGATCAAGAAAGAGAATCCGTTCCCTGCAATGTGCGGACGGGTATGCGCACGCTTCTGCGAGCAGGTATGTACAAGAGGTGATGTGGACAGCCCGGTTGCGATTGATGAAGTGAAGAAGTTCCTTGCGGATCTTGAACTGCAGGATGAAAATCGCTTCGTTCCGGAAAAACGGTTCAACGAAGGCAAGAAAGTCGCTGTGATCGGATCCGGTCCTGCGGGATTGTCAGCCGCATATTATCTTGCGGTATGGGGACATGACGTAACGGTATTTGAAAAGGAATCCCGTCCGGGAGGAATGATGACCTTTGGCATGCCGGAATTCCGTCTAGACCGTAAGGTTGTGGAAGCGGAAATCGATGTGGTACGCAAACTCGGCGTGGAAATCCGTTGTAATACAGAAGTCGGAACTGATGTGACACTTGATGAGCTGCGCAGTGAAGGCTATCAGGGATTCTATGTGGCGATTGGCGCTCAGGGTGGAAGAAAACTGGGCGTTGAAGGAGAAGACAGTCAGGGCGTGATCTCAGGAATTGACTTCCTCCGTAATGTCTCCTTTGAACGGAGCGAGCCGCTTCATGGGAAGGTAATTGTTGTCGGAGGCGGGAATGTTGCTGTAGATGTGGCACGGACTGCGCTGCGCTTTGGGGCAGAACAGGTCACGATGGTATGTCTTGAACAGAAAGATGAAATGCCGGCGGCGGACGAAGAAGTCGCGGAAATGGAAGAAGAAGGAATTCATCTGATCAATGGCTATGGGCCAAAAGAAATTCTGTCGATTGATGGAACGGTCAGCGGAATTGTATTTAAGAAGTGCACTCAGGTAAAAGATCCCGATGGAAGATTTAACCCACAGTATGATGAGACTTCTACCATGGAACTGGAGGCGGACGTCGTGATCGCAGCGATCGGTCAGTCCATCGTCTGGGGGAATCTTCTGGATGGCTCAAAGGTAGAACTGAATCGCAACCTCACTGCGAAAGCAGATTCCTGGACCTATCAGACGGATGAACCGGATATCTTTGTGGGTGGCGATGTCTATACCGGACCAAGTTTTGCGATCTATGCGATCGCGGCTGGAAAGGAAGGCGCAGAGTCCCTGCATCGGTATGTATGGGAAGGTCATAGCCTGACGCTTGGAAGAGTGAAGCGCAATAACTATCATTACATCGACAAGGACAACCTTGTGATTGCCAGCTATGACCGGGGACTTCGTAACGTACCGGGAAAGGACCCGCAGAAGATTAAAACCTTCCATGATGAACGCCTTACCTTTACCGAAGAACAGGTCAAGGCAGAAACCAGTCGGTGTCTTTCCTGCGGTGCCGCAAAGGTCGATCCTAAACTGTGTATCGGATGCGGACTCTGTACGCTCAGATGTAATTTTGACGCGATTCATCTCAACCGCGAATATGATGCCTGGGGTGTACCGTATGAACAGCTGGTGCCGACGGTAATCAAGGAAGAAGCGAAGAAGATCAGTAAGATTGCGCTGCGGAAGATCAAGGCCTGATATATGCATGAAATCAGTGTGCTTGTAAAGGCAGTGGAACTGGCAGAACAGACAGCCGAAGATAACGGAATTGAAGAGATTTCCTATATCACATTGGAAGTGGGAGAACTCAGCGGCTATCTGCCGGTATTCTTTGAGAAATACTTTCCGATTGTGGTAGAACATCACCCCCGTCTTCAAAAGGCAGAGCTTCGCATGATTACCCCGCGAGGAGAAGGGCTGTGCCTCAACTGTAGTGCGATATATAACGTAATGGAATGTCAGGGAGTATGTCCGAAATGCGGTTCACGCAGTAAGAAAATTCTGGGTGGTCAGCAGTTCCTGTTAAAGGAAATCGGATATGAGGAAACCCCCTCTGCCTGATGAAACAAATAACGTCGGTTCATCGTGAGCCGACGTTTTCAAATTCTCTTCTTGTATACTCGCAATACACTCCATCAAAGTATTTCTCCAGTGCCTTATGAAACCGACTGCCCGGTTCACTGAGGAGGGCGAATAAAGTCAGAGATGAGTTCAGTTTCATCGCATCGACACTTCCAAAGACATCGATCGCAGATGTTGTGTTCAATTGAAGCAGCACATCCGTGATCTCATTTAAGCGTTGAGAAAGCACTGGGTGGTTCAGATAATCTCTGACTTCCTCAAATGATTGGATGGCATAGTATCTGGAAGTTGGTGAAAAGCCAAGCCCATACAGCTGGGGAAAGATATACCACATCCAGTGGGATTGTTTTCTCCCGGAACGAAGTTCCGCTAAGGCGATTTGATAGGTGTGCTCCTGTGCTTCAAGATATCGATCAAGACTCATGACTATATTATTCACCGGATTTATGAAAAATATGTTCAAAAAATCAAACAGAGTGCGGTATATTTATCTCAGTTGAAAAAAAGGATCTGTCCGCCATGAAGAATAATGACAGCACTGCTTGGGAAACACGTAAAACGTTGACAAGGAATTCCCGTATGGGACATGCGTACTGGGCTCATGAGAAGGTGAAATCCAGTACCTCGGTCACAGGCTATTACTATATCCGGGACTGCGCATGCAGTAACTGCGGGCAGTACTCCAGAGCAGAACTGGCAACCTGTCCAAACTGTGGATGCGTCATGGACGCAGAACGTCCGAAAACGGTATAACTGCGCGGAATTACGCCGGTTGTCAGTAAAAATAATCATTGACGATATTTTTGTCATTGCATAAAATTGTACTTGGCTCTTTTCTGGCCATTGGTGGCCCCGGTAAAACCATTGATGGAGGATATTGAAAATGATGCGTCAAACTACGATGATCAAGCCGAGCGAAGTCAAGCGCACATGGTATGTCGTTGATGCGACAGACTGCACACTTGGCCGGCTGGCATCTCAGGTAGCTTCCGTTCTTCGCGGTAAGAACAAGCCTACCTACACCCCGCATGTTGACTGCGGTGACTACGTGATTGTGGTCAATGCGGATAAGGTGAAAATTTCCGGTGATCAGGATGCGAAGAAGTTCTATTACAGCCATTCCATGTATCCGGGAGGACTCCGTGTACGTTCCACAAAGGAAATGCGCGAGAAGTTCACTGTTGAATGGGTTGAAAAGGCGATTAAGGGAATGCTTCCGCACAACAAGCTCGGAAATGAGATGCGCCGTCATGTCTTCGTTTATGAAGGCCCGGATCATCCACATGCAGCTCAGAAGCCTGTAGAGCTGAAGATCAAAGACTAAGGAGAGGAGAGACAGACAATGGCAACTAAGAAAAAATCGGCAGTTACCTACATTGGTACAGGACGCCGGAAACAGTCCACAGCCCGTGTCTTCATGACTCCTGGCACAGGCACAATTACGGTCAACGGAAAGACTCTGGAAGAATATCTTCCTCAGGCTACTCTGCGAATGATCGTTAACAGCCCGCTCGTAACAACTGAGACAGTGGGACAGTTCGACATTAAGATCAACGTCGTAGGCGGAGGTTATGCCGGACAGGCAGGTGCGATGCGCCACGGTATCGCACGTGCGCTGCTTGAGGCAAGCGAAGACTACAGACCTGCTCTTAAGAAGGCTGGCTTCCTGACTCGTGATGCTCGCGAGAAGGAACGGAAGAAGTACGGTTTGAAGGGCGCTCGTCGCGCTCCGCAGTACTCCAAGCGTTAATCTGGGGCAGTTAAGACACAGTGTTTCGATGCTGTGTCTTTTTTATTGTGTTCTTATCGCATAGCGCCAAGTACATAGTAAACCACAAGTTGACTTTGATTTCTTCAACGAATGACTTATTATGAGGATGCAAGAAAGGAGAAAGGTCATGATAACAACAACAGTTATTCTTGGCTCGCAGTTATATCAAGGGCTATACACTATTGCGCTTTTTGATAATGGTTTTCACTGTGGGTGCAGAATGACTGTGTGATCTTTTCTTAAAAAAGTCATCGGTAGTTAACCGCTTGTTCTGCATTACCTCTGCAACAAGCGGTTTTTATATGAAAGGGAAATGTACCATGCCGATGATAGATATGCTGGCAACAGGGGCTAGAATAACAAATTTAAGAAAAGAACACGGGATAACAGTTGCGATGATTATGGATAAGCTGGGTGTCACTAAAACAGCGGTATATAAATGGCAGCGAGGTGAAGCACTTCCGACGCTGGACAACCTGGTTATTCTGGCGGATATGATGAACGTCACGCTGAACGACATCGTTGTTGTCACCACAAGATAAGCGCCTTCGGGCGCATGTTTGGGAATCGTCCAATGGGAGGATGGCGGGCTTTGACCCCGACGATCCTGGTTCAAATCCAGGTTCCCGAATCATTATGATGTTGGCTTTGCGCAATGGAAGCGCAGCAGGCGATGACCCTGCTGGTATCAGTTCGATTCTGATAGGTCAACCCAAATGGATCTGGAGCTCAGTTGGTAGAGCGAAGGCCTGAAGTGCCCTGTGTCGGGAGTTCGATTCTCTCCGGATCCACCACATATTGCCTTGTCGTCTAATGGCAGGATACCTGGCTCTGAACCAGGTGATGAAAGTTCAAATCTTTCCAAGGCAGCCAGAATACACATGCTGTGTGTTCGAAAGGACTGGCACGTTCGAGTCCAGCCTTACCCATCGCTATAGGAGCGTAGTTTAACGGAAAAACGCACGATTGATAATCGTGTGATGCAAGTTCAACTCTTGCCGTTCCTACCATCTGGTTCTGTCGTATAACGGCTCATTATATCCGGTTGTCTCCCCTTCCGGAGGATGAGGGTTCAACTCCCTCCAGAATCATCATTTTGCATATACAATCCGTTCGATTCCAAGCGTACGCATCCTATGCCGGGATGAAATTTTGGTTAGCATAGCCTAACCTGATGATAGAATATAAGGTACAGGAGGGAATGATGTATACAGGGTTGTATATCATTGTTGGAATAACAAGTGTTCTGCTGGTGATTCTGATTCTAAGCTTTATCGGACCCGAGCAGAGTGAGTCACCATTCTGGCAGAAGATTCAGGCAATTCGCTCCGTAATGGATACGGTCTGTTACTGGTTTATAAATTTCACTGCCGCAGGAAGTCTGCTTCTGGGAATCGTTGTGACTGTGAAAAACCAGTTCTCTGAACGTGCGTCAACTCCGCTGGGACCACTTCTTGTAGGAGCGCTTCTTGTGATTCTAATTGCGGCATCCATCGGCTCGATTGCCGGGGAACGGAACCGGGGTGAATTATGCGAGTGCTCTGGGAAGTGCAACGAATGTAAAATCAAATGTCGGTCCAACCCGAACTATTATGGGGTGAAGAACCACCGTGTCAGCTGATCGAACTGCTTCAATTTGAGGCAGTTTTTCTTTTTCTTCGGGGAATTTGAAAAATCCTGGAAATAAAGAAAGTGAGGAGGCTTTGTTTATGAAGCGTTATGTTTACATATGGTTCAAACTCACGTTCATTGTTTCATCGCTGGTTTTGTCAGCGTCAGTTACTGCCTGCAGTACGAATGAGACTGCTTCCAGCAGTTCCCATCCCGGTAAGGTACTTCCTTCTCCTTCGAGAAATGAGGTGGTATCCAGGGTTCGTCTGAATTCCAGGGTGGAAAAGAATGCACCGGAAATGGCAGTTTCTCTCAGTGAACCGTTTCCACTTCGTCTGGAAGGGGTCATTGCCTCATGATGGTTCATTGGAATCCTTTATTAGAACAGGACTGGATGAGTGTACTTCAGCGTACGGAAATCGAGCAGGGAAGGAAGGCGGAGCTTTCGGAAGAAGAAATCGCGTTGTATGCGGATCATACGTTCAACTATCTTCAGATGGCAGCGATTCGCAAGGCGTTGGAGAAGGGATTAGACATAGAACAGATCCGCAGTATTGCCAAACCCTGGATTCCTTCCTGGCAGATGGAAGAGATGATGGAGGAGCTGGAGCGTGGCGAATCACCAGAGATTCCAGCCCGCCCATGGAAGATACAAAGATTACTTGTTGGAATCGGGATTCTGTTCGTGGTAGGATGTGCACTTTCCGCCTGTCTTCAGCCTCAGGAAGAAGTAGCGCTGGAACTGACCGCTTCAGAAGTGAGAATTTCCAGTGGATCAGAATTCGATCCTTCCAACTATGTAAAACAGATGTCAGGACGGGATGCGACATTATTTCTTCCGGATAAATTCACGGCCGGTCTTCCTGGAACGAAGCTGGTTCAGTATCGCCTGGAAGGGAATGGGATGACGGTAAAAAAGAATCTCCGCGTGGAAATCGTGGATGATATTGAGCCGGAAATCTATTTAACCGCAGGGAAGGCAGAACTGCTTCGTGAAGCGCCATTTTCCTGTCATACATATCTTCGGCAGGCAATCGACAATGTGGATGGAGACTTGACGAAAAAAGTCACATGCAGTGACTTTCTGAGTGAGGATGAGAACCAGCAGGTGGAGTATCGGGTAACGGACAGTTCTGGAAATATCGGAACAGCCTCGCTGGAAGTGCACTTTGTAGAACTGATTAAGGAAGAAGAACCAGTCCCAATGACACCTGTGATAACACCGATAAGAACACCTGCACCTGTAAATGAGGTGAGGGAAGAGACGGTTTATGAGGAAGTGGCGGCACAGCCGGATTGGGAGAATGTGACAATCATGGAAGAGGAACAGCCGTTATTGTCCTGACTCCTTACATCCACGTAACCCATAGGCAGATTCTGCGGTTAACGCAGCGTTAGCGATGGCTTCTGCCATGACTCTTGCGGCGAGAACACCTACCGCATTGACATCGCAGGGAACGTGACCGGAACACATGGTATAGATACTGTCACCGTCAAACATAGTATGAACCGGACGGATTGCACGGGCATAGCCGTCATGAGCCATCGCGGCTGTTTTGCATGCGAGCGTTTTATCGAGTTTTGCGTTTGTGAGAATTACCCCGATTGTTGTGTTTTTCTGAAATGCGTTGATGGATTGTAATGCCATGCTCGCAAACAGTTCTTCTTCATCCAGGAAGCCCGTTTCATCGTGGCATCCCGCAATGACGGTACCATCCTTCCATTGCACAATATTACCCAGAGGATTTGCGGCGACAACTGCGCCCACTTTCAATGGGCCTACCTGTATGGCATAGGCACCAAGCCCGGATTTCATCGCATGTTCTGCGCCGGCGAGTTTTCCGCAGGAGGCACCGGTTCCGGCACCGACATTTCCCTGCGAGAAGTTTCCTGCGTTCAAGCATGCTTGATACCCAAGCTGCTCATCCGGGCGGATGGAAGAATCACCAACAGGAAGATCAAACAGGCAGGATGCGCAGACAATCGGCACTGGCCCGTAGTCTGTCGGGAAGCCCTGTCCCTGTTCTTCAAGATACCGTACGACGCCTGAGGCAGCGTTCAGACCGAATGCACTTCCTCCGCTTAAGAGGACCGCATTCACCGCATCGTTCGCCGCAAGGGGATCGAGTAATGCGGCTTCCCGTGATGCCGGCGCACCACCTCTTACATCAAGACTGGTTACTGCCGGAGGGTCTGCCAGGATAACTGTACATCCAGTGCCGGCTTCTCTGTATTCCGCATTTCCGATGCGGAACCCTTCGATTTCTGTAATATCAATTTCGTTCCATGGCTGTGTCATTTCTGATTTCCTCCAACAGTTCTGTTTCTTCTTCTGTCAGGTTCCGCTGTTCCAGAAGATCGGGGCGGCGCTTCAGGGTCAGAAGAAGAGATTGTTTCAATTTCCATCGGCGGATGCGTTCCGCATGTCCGCTGAGCAGGACTTCCGGAACCTCCATTCCTTCGTAATTACGGGGATGTGTATACTGCGGGTATTCCAGCAGACCATTTTCAAAGGACTCCTGGGCCGTGCTTTCCTTACGAAGCACCCCATCCATTAAACGGATCAAAGAATCCATGACTGTTAATGCGGGGAATTCTCCGCCGCTGAGAATATAATCACCAACCGAAAGCTCTTCATCTACTGCGGTCAGTATCCGGGCATCCATGCCTTCATAATGACCGCAGAGCAGAATCAGATCGTCGTATCCCAGCAATTCATGAGCTTTCTGTTGGGTATAGGTAGTGCCGGAAGGGGTAAACGCGATCACATGACTCGATGAGGTTTTCACTTCCCTCAGACAGCGGAATGCCGGTTCACAACGTAGTATCATTCCAGCTCCTCCACCATAGGGGCTGTCGTCGATATGTCGGAAACTTCCATCCGCATAGTCTTTCAGATCCATAATGTTCAGTGTGAGTGAACCATGATCAATTGCCCGGGCAGTCAGAGGATAGCTGAGGAATCCCTTGAACTGTTCCGGAAACATGGTGATTACCGTGATGTTCATGGAATTATTCCGTTTCGTAGTACTTGGCTACCATGGCGTCTCTTGGAAGAGGTTTGTCAAAGTAATAGCCCTGTGCTTTATCACATCCAACCGACTGGAGGAATTCGTACTGTTCTCTGGTTTCTACACCTTCGCATAGCGTGACCATGCCAAGCTGTTTGGCAAGATCGACGATCATGGTTATGATCGGTACACTCTTCTGATTCGCCGGGAAGTCGCGAAGGAACTTCATGTCAATCTTCAGGACATTGAAGGTGAAGTCTTTCAGAACATTTAAGGAGGAATACCCGCTTCCGAAATCATCAAGCCAGAGGCTGAAGTTCTTGTTTCTAAGGCGGGTCATGTTTTCCTGCAGTAATCCGAACTGATCGGTTAGTGCACTTTCAGTGATTTCCACATCAAGCAGGGAGCTTGGAATATTGTATTCTTCCGCAACGCTGTTAAGGAACTGTGGTACATCGTATAGTTCGAAGTCCAGACGCGAGAAGTTCAGTGATACCGGTACGACTGGCCGTCCCCGATCAATATCTTCACGAAGGTGCTGGCAGACCTGAGTCACAATACACTGATCAAGTTTATGAATTTCCATATACTCTTCCAGTGTCTCAATGAACATGAAGGGTGGTAATAAGCCAAGTTCGGGATCATCCCATCTGGCCAGCGCTTCCAGCCCAACCAGTTCTCCATTTCCTCCGGCACATTTTACTACCGGTTGATAGAACACCTTGATCCAGCCATTGGCTACAGCGTTATCAATGTTGTTTATGATGTACTGCTTCTGGGTAATCTTCTTTTCCAGCGCTTCATCATATGCTAAATAGAATTTCTTATACTGTCGCTTCAATGCATTACATGCGACACGTGCACGATCGCATGCCAGGCTGATGTCATTGGAAGCCATGGCAGGGGTGCAGCTTCCGATTTTGACATCGAGGCGAACCTCGCTGTCTAAGGCAGAAACACGTTCCCGGAACTGATTTATCTTCTCCTCCATAGTGGAAATGTCCGCATAGGCGACGAAATGATCATCAGAAAAACGGGCAATCGGTTCTCCCTCAAAGATCTCCGACAGTAATGCGGCAATCTGTTTCAACAGCGCATCACCTTTTTTGAATCCGTATTTTTCGTTATAGGCTTTGAATCGCTCAATATCGAAATACAGGAAGGTATGGCTTTCCCGATTCTTGACGGAGCTGACGATATTGGCAGTGCATACACGTCGGAAACACCGCATATTCGGAATCTCTGTCAGCTCATCTTCATTGGAAATGCGGGTAAGATGCGCATTGACACCTTCGAGACTTTCCCCTTTCTGAGCTTCTGATATTTTCTGATGATAGGCAGACATCGCAACCATGAATGCTGTAATCCACATGGTGAAGAGGTTGATCTTCGTGCCGGCACTGGCAGGGATTGCCCGATCCAGCATGACATAGAAGACAAAGAAGGAAATGGAAGAAAAGAAGAATGACTCAAGCGGCTTCCAGTAAAGAATACAGAAGACAAATACTGCCATGGTAAGAAACGTCAGAACCTGTTCTCCTGCCGCATAGGAGGAGACACCTACCTGAATGCCAAACAGAATGCATATGATGGAGAACGTCCAGAGAATGAATGTGCCAACCTTACGGTTCTTTGCTTTCCCCCGGATGAAACGTTCCGCATAAATCAGAGCGATCACACCTGCCACAAGCAGGATGACATAGTTTCTGTAATGGCTGTAGAGCCAGTCAAAGGACCGTGGCCATGAAATAATGACGATCCGGGTCAACCGAAGAATCATCCATAATTCCAGACAGATGACAACCACGGACATATAGATCACGGCCTTCATGTTGGAACGATAGAAATAATCCTTCACATAATCATCCTGCTCAGAGAGCCCAAGCCAATCTTTTATCTTTTCTAACATATGAAATACCTCAAAAACGCATTCGATTTCTCTTCCATTATAGTTCAATGTGGTACAAACAATGCCAAATACAGGCAAAAGAGAGGTGCCAATATGCCTGAGAAGAGACCGGTTTCTGATCTTAGAGATAAAGTTACCGAAATTGAAAAACAGTAAAAAGCGGGCATCCTGTATATCTGACCAAAAACGGTTATGGGACAATGGTTGTCGCGAGTATTGAAGAGTATTCCCGTCTGAGCGATCCTGTTGAAGTGGCATTGGATCTTTCGGGCATGCGGGCAGCGTCTTCATCAAAACGGCTAAGCGCAGAAGAAGTTTTCTCTGCCGCAAGAAAGGCTGTGAATGGATAACTGTAAACTCACCTTATCAATTTTCTGAGGATTTAAACCAGGCAGTATCATTTACTGGTGACAGGTATATTCGGAAATAGTAAAGAAACCATAAATAAAGGGGATCTTAACAATCCCCTGAATAATGAGTGGAGCTTAGGACAGTCCTCTCGAACTATCTCCTGAACGTCTCCGAGTGTCATCTCGAAGCTCTGATCACTCAGCTTCGTTGTGATTACGATGCGACCGTTGCCGTCATCTTCGTCAAAAAGGAAAATCTTGTCAATAAATTCAAATATCAGAACACGGAGCGCATTGGAATCTGCACGGCTGCCTTCTCTGATGTTCTTCAGATAATTGACGACCGTCTCTCTGCTGATCTTCGGAGGAGCGATCTTCTCAGCTCTGATAGCATGCTCCAGATCTTTTTGAGTCTCTTCCAGTGTCGTCATGCGCTCTTTCATGTTCTCGGAATATAAACCATCTTCAATGGCTTTTATGATGTTATCAATCTTTTTGTTGATATCTTTCAGCTGAGCTTCCAACGATGCCAGCTTCTCCGCTCTTGCATCCTTCTCCTGATCTTCCATGAAGGCGTCAGCGACCGAGGCGATGAATTCATCCGTCATGACCTCGTCACCGATCAAGCGGATCACCTCTGCCTCGATCTTGTCTTTCGCCACGCGCTTCTTCTTGCATCCGTTCCGCCTCTTCGACTTTGTGCCATTACATGAGTAGTAATAATAAATACGTCCGGTCTTACTTCTCGCAGATTCGCCCGTCATGGGCTCGCCGCAATGCCCACAGAAGAGTTTTGTGGTCAGCAGGTATGTTTGACCGTCCTCTCCGAAATCGTTGACAGAACGCCGGGAAACGGCCCCTTTGAACGATGCCTGAACCCGATCGAACAATTCCCTGTCGATGATCGGAGGGATGACGTTTTCGTCGCGGATGAGATCCTTAAACTTGTAGACTCCTATGTACTTCTCGTTTCGAAGGATCTTCCGGAGACTATTCGGCCTAAACTCTCCACCATGCGCCGTCTTCAATCCGTCAGCATTCAGATCGTGGATGATCTCGGAATATTTCCGTCCTGCAGCATATTCCTCGAAGATTCTTCGAACAATCGGTGCAGTCACTGGATCGATAACGAAGTGATCACTTTCGTCTTTTTTGTATCCAAGTACTCGGAGACCGAGCGTCTTGTGTTCAAGTGCGCTGTCGTAGTATCCTCTTTGGATGTTCTCAGACAGATTCGCAGAATAGTATTCAGCCATGGATTCCAGGAGACCGTCGAAGATGATTCCGGAGGATCCTTCCGGAACGTTCTCCATGGCGTAGTACAAATTGACACCGTTATTTTTGAGCTCTTTCTTGTACTTCGATGCGATTTCCCTGGAGCGTGCGAAGCGGTCCATCTTCCAGACAATGACAGCCTTGAATTTGTGGGAAGCACTCTCCCGGATCATCTGCTGAAACCCTGGTCTCTGGTCGTTGGTACCCGTCATCGCGCTGTCAGTGTATTCCTTCAAAATGTCGAAGCCGAACCGTTCAGCATACTTCCGACACTCCCGTATCTGCCCTTCGATGGACTCTTCTCTCTGGTTGGAACTTGAGTACCTGGCATAAATGACCGCCGGAATTAACTCTTCACTCATTTCACCGGCAACCCCAACTTCTCTATAGTTTCGTCACAAGTGCCGTCATCATATACAAGATCCGAACTAATCAGGATATAGTGACCCGTGACGGAATGGTTCTCGTCGTTACCGATTTCGAAAACGACAACCACGTCATCCTTGAGATCGGTGGCCATAACCTTCGCTGTCCCGTCAAAATCTGACCACGTCCAGTCGTTCGAAGTGTATGCCGGTAATTTGATGTCATCGTACTTTTTGACTAGGAGCGTGACGGCTGCGTGATAGTCGAGTTTATAGGGCTCATCAAACCTCGAGTAATCTTTCTCTTTTGATCCTCCGCATGCCGCCAAAAACAATGCAGCCACGAAGAGGACCATCGCTTTGAAATGTCTCATATTATTCTCCCTCCGGCTCTTCTTCAGATGTGTCCAATATTATGCGCGCCGATTTCCTGAGGATCGGTTCCGCATTCCGATACTGCTCAATGAGGTCACGCTCCTCTTTCGTGAGCTTCACAGCTTTGACGTCATTGATCAGATCGTAATATTCCTCATCGGCTCCCGCCACATTTTCACCCACAAGCCACGCCGGAGAGACATCCAGAATGTTGGCCATCTTCACGAGATTCTGTCCAGCTGGCTGCATGATCCCACTGAGGTATCTGGAGATGGTTGCCTTACTCACATTCATAGCACGCGCCAGCTCAGCCGGTTTAATTCGTTTTGTACTCATTGCCTCTTCAAGGCGTTCGATAAATTGATTATTTTTCATCGGAGTCACCTCTTTTATTTACGCCCTTATTATATAAAAAAATAGCGAACAAGCAACGAAAGAACGCGGAAAACAATAAAATTTTTGCGATTTCGCAATTTTTATGTTGCAATCCGTTTTTGAATGAGCTATATTGTTCTTGCGAGTTAACAAAACGCAACTCAGAAAGGGAGAACAGAATGTACTACTATGGCAGAAAAAGAGCACAGCTCAACGCAATCAGCAGAAGCTACACACAAAAGGCACAGAAAGAAGCACGTGAATATCTCGAAAGCGTCGGCATCAACTACGAAGATTACTGCAAAGAAACCGGATGGAAAGGTGGCATCACAAGACTCGCCAGCAAGATCAGATCGAATGGAGAAAAGAGATAATGAAGAACATAAAATTCACAATGCAGGATCTGATTGAGAGCATCCTCAAGCTGGCAGAAATGAATCAGGAAAACAGAAAAAGAGAAGACGTCTTCCGAACAAACGGATGCGCAGCAGCAGCTAGTGGAAGAGCTTATGCTCTCGCGCTTCTCGGCTTCGAATATGATCTCGACAGTTGGATGGACGGCGAGTTTGAAATGATTGAGCACTTCTATGTCGATGGCGTGACACTCATCAAGAACGGAGAGATTGACTGGGAAGCATATTCCGACGCAGTGGTCGACGAAGAACATGGATGGGCAAGAAAAGAACTCACAGTTCAGGAAAGAATATAAGGAGAACATGAGCATGATCATCGTGGTAAGAAAATCAGACAATAAGATCCTCAGCAGATATGAGGCATGGGAGCTCGGAGCATATAGCAGCGCAATGAAGGACATCAGCGGCAACGGATACAGATGTCTCGGTGAAGAGATCACCTTCATGAGCAACCTGGTCATCTGGGTCGAATGAATCCTTGCAGGAAATGTAAGAAGAAACAGGAGTGCCGAAGGTACTGTCTTCCGAAGCTGGACTATCTCCGGCACTCAAGAAAAGAACAAAGGAGGAGAAAGCTATTGAATGAACAACATGGCACAGCTCACACTCTTCGACAATGAAGACGAGTGTGAGCTACAGGAAGAAGGAATTTCAGAAAGAGCTCAGGCGGGCGACATCTGGATCCTCGGAGATCATCGACTCATGTGTGGTGACTCGACGAGTCCTGAAGATCTCCGACTGCTGACGGGGGGGGGAGTGGATGGACCTGGTATTCACAGATCCACCTTATGGCATGAGGAAACAAAAAGACGGAGTCGCCAATGACAACCAGAACTTCGACGACCTGCTGGAGTTCAACAAGAAATGGATCCCGTTAAGTTTCGATGCCCTCAAGGATACCGGATCATGGTATTGCTGGGGAATGGATCAACCGCTCATGGACATCTATGAGCACATCCTGAAACCATATATGAAGAGACACGATGAAAAGAAGATCACTTTTCGGAACCTTCTGACATGGGACAAAGGGAACGGACAAGGACAGCTGTCTGCGCTCTTTCGGATGTATGCGATTGCTGACGAGAAGTGCCTGTTCGTGATGAAAGGTCGTCAGGATTACGGCCAGACACAAGAAGATTACTGGGAAGGCTTTGAACCTATTCGTCAGCACTTTGACGAAGAACGAAAGAAGACGGGACTATCGACCGATAAACTCGTCGAGCTAGCTGGAGCCACATCCATCACTCATTGGTGGAGTAAGAGCCAGTGGATGTTCCCGAACGAGGAACGATACCTGGCATATCGACAAGCACTCAGAAATGCCGGAATTCCCGGATTCCAGCAACCAGACGACGCGATCCGGCAAGAGTACGACGCGATCCGGCAAGAGTACGACGCGATCCGGCAAGAATGGTACAAGACACGCGCCTACTTCGATAACACCCACGACAACATGAACAACGTCTGGCACTTCATGAGAGTGAATGCCGGAACAGGAGAGTACAAGAGTGTCGGTGGACACGCAACGCCAAAACCGATCAAACTATGTGAGAGAGCGATCAAGACATCCTCCCGACCGGGCGAAATAGTTCTGGATCTTTTTGGAGGATCTGGCAGCACTCTGATCGCATGTGAGAATCTGCAACGACGCTGTTACATGATGGAGCTCATGCCGCACTGGTGCGATGTGATACTTCATCGCTGGGAGCAGCATACAGGCAAGACTGCCTATAAGGAGGAAATATGACAGAAAGAGACTATAGGAAGCTTCGAGGAAGAATTGTCGAGAAATTCGACACACAAAAAGATTTCGCCAAAGCTATCAACAAAGACATTTCCCTAGTCAATCAGACGTTGAACGGGAAAAGAGAAATCAAACAGGAGGAGATCGAGATTTGGGCAGGAGCCTTGGATATTCCGATCGAAGAAATACCCGCTTATTTTTTTGAAAAAAGAGTTACGTTTTCGCAACTCGAAGAGAGTGCATGAGGATCCAGGACTTTCCAAAAAGCTCGCAGCGCTTACTTCTGGATGCGCTGAAACAGGATCTACAAAGACAGGAGGAAAAACATGAACAGAAGAATCTACGACGAACGAACGTTCAACAGACTGATGAGAGAACTGGAAACAAGAATCCGAAACGGTGAGGACATAAGCATCACGTTCTACAACTTGATCGATGCGTGGCTCCGAGATGAATACTCGCATGGCTGGGTCAATGGCTACGAAGCATGCTCGGAAGCGGTTGATAGAGAACTGGAAAAGAGGTGCAAACATGCAAAGAAAAAAGCATAGGCGTCTCAGGAAGCCGATCCGGAAAGCTCTCGAATGGATAGAGATTATAACACTCGCATTCATCGGGGCATGCTTCTTCATCTGGATGCTCGGTGCTGCCATTCTCCAATACAGTCTCAACACTTATCCACTCACCGAGGCGGAGATGGCAGAGATTGAGGCAGGTCGATGAAGATCAGCACTCGTGAAATCAGATTCAACCCAAACGCGACAGCAGCAGACAAAGGTACGCTCAGCGCTTGGGAGACAAAACAGATCACGACCGGAATGGCTGCCAGATTCCTGACGGAGTCAAACGGAATATACCCCCCTCTCGAGTCGGACGAACTTATAGAGATCGCTCACAGTTTCGGATATTGGCAAAGAGGAACACTTCCGGAACACATTAAGAAAGACATCGAAGCATATTCAAGCTTTAAAAAGCCAAGTCGATAAGGAGGAAAAATGAAGACATTGGAAAGACAGATTTTAACAAATGCCATCGAAAAAAATGGCACAGACGAGCAGATGCGCATCGCTCAGGAGGAGTGCGCTGAGCTGATTCAGGCGATCAGCAAGTACCACCGCGCACAGCTGGCGGAATCAAGACATCGCGGACATGCTACCGAAAGAGCGACGAAGCATCTCATTGAAGAGATCGCAGACGTCTCGATCATGGTCGACCAGTTGAAACTCATGATCAAAGGCAATCACAACGATGTGAGAGAGCAGAAGATCACACGCATCGGAGAACGCATTCAGAAAGGAGATAAATAATGGCGAACGTGAAAGGATTCCGCGTGTGCGTTCACGACGGAAAGAACATGATCACAATCACAAACGCGCAGAACCATGGATTCGTCAGCTTCAACATCGATGCATCCGTCAAGACAATCGACCTTCCGGAAAAACGATTCATCGATCTGGTGAAGTATCTCAAGATCGAAGCTGACAAGATCGAAGCTGAGCTTCCAGGCACCAAGTCGATCGGAGACTTCAAGGTTGAGGAAGAAAAGGATGATAAACGCGGAAAAGATACTCCAACAACTTCAGGAGGAAAACAGCCAGCTAAGAGAAAACCAAGCAAAGCTTGAGCAGCTGAATCAATGCGCATTCCAGACGATTCTGGAACTATCTATGAAGCTCCAAAAGTATGAACAACTAAGCAAGACACAGAAGCTTCAACTTTAAAGAGGAGAAAAAAAGCAGATGAACGAAAGTATCAAAATCAACTCCCTCGAACTGGATGATGTAAAACGCGTCAAGGCGGTCAGATTGGAGCCTACAACGAACGGCCTGACCGTAATTGGAGGGAAGAACGCACAGGGGAAAACGAGTGTCCTGGATGCGATTGCGTGGGCACTTGGAGGTGACGGCTTCAAACCATCAGCTCCACAGCGCAATGGCAGCATGACAAATCCTTATCTCCGGATCGAATTGTCGAACGGCCTGATCGTCGAGAGGTCCGGAAAAAATTCAAAGCTGAAGGTGACAGATCCGACCGGAAGAACGGCTGGTCAGACCCTTCTCAATAGTTTCATATCAACATTCGCTCTCGATCTTCCAAAGTTCTTGAATATGAACAGTAGAGAGAAAGCGCGACAGCTTCTACAGATCATTGGAGTCGGTGATCAGCTGGATGAACTTGACCGGAAGGAAGACGCACTCATGAACGAGCGTCTTCTGATCGGACGCACTCGTGACGTGAAACGTGGAGCCGCTGCCGACATGACGGAATGGGATATTCCTCAGACTGAACCAATCAGCGCCTCGGAACTCATCACGCAGCAGCAGGCTATCCTCGCCAAAAACGGAGAGAATCAGCGTAAGCGTGACTATGTCGAACAGATCAAGCTGGAGATCCACGCCCAGGAGCAGAGAATGGATGATCTCCGGCTGATGATTGGAAAATATGAAGAACAGCTCAGAGAACTCGAAGGAGCTCGAAGCCTGAAGCTCATGGATCTCAACACAGCCACAATGAGCGCGCAGGAGCTCGTCGACGAATCGACCGCAGAACTCGAACAAAACATCGCGAACATCGACGCGATCAACGCTAAGGTCCGTGACAACCTGGCGAAACAGAAAGCAGTCGAGGAAGCAGAGGAGCTGACGCGTCAGTACGACGATTTGACAGGAGCGATTGAAGAAGTCAGAGAGGAACGTCTGAAGCTTCTGGACGGCGCGAAGATGCCACTCGAAGGGCTCAGTGTGGATCATTCCGAGCTGGTATATAAAGGGCAGAAATGGGACAACATGTCCAGTGCCGAACAGATGATTGTGGCGACCGCCATCGTCAAAGAATTGAAACCGTCTTGCGGTTTCGTCTTATTGGACAAGCTCGAGCAGATGGATGTCGACACAATGAACGATTTCGGCAGATGGCTGGAATCTGAAGGACTACAAGCGATAGCAACACGTGTGAGCACCGGAGGAGAATGCTCCGTGATCATCGAGGACGGGTATTCCGTTGTCGATGGCAAACGGACAGCCGAGAGCGACGCGCAACCGGCAGAAGCTCGCAGAGAAGCTGAGAGCGAGCCGAAATGGAAAGCAGGTACATTCTAATGGGCAGATATCAAATCACATCAGGAAGATCAGCGAAAGGGACGAAGATCGTGCTCTATGGTGTGGAGGGCGTCGGTAAGACGACACTGGCTGCGCAGATGCCTTCTCCGATATTCATTGACACGGAAGGATCGACATCACAGTTCGACGTTCCAAGATACCCCTCTCCTACATCATGGGAGATGCTTCTGGACGAAATCAAGGACGCCTCTGACATTCCGGAGATCCAGACGATTGTCATCGATTCCGGTGACTGGGCCGAGCGTCTCTGCATCGATGCCGTGTGTAAGAAAAACGGCAAGACAAGCGTCGAAGGCTTCGGCTATGGCCAGGGATATACATATGTGACGGAAGAATATGGAAAGCTTCTCAACACTTTGACGGAAGCGTCAGAAAAAGGAAAGAACGTCTGCATTGTGCTTCATGCAGCCATCAGGCAGTTCACACAGCCGGAAGACATGGGAGCCTACTCGCGTTACACTCTGGAACTCATTGATACCCCGAAGTGCTCAAACACTTCGGCAGTCAAACAGTGGGCAGATGCGGTCCTCTTCGCTAACTATAAAGACATCATCATTGAGGATGACAAGACACACAAAAAGTATGCGCGAGGCGGTCAGAGGATGATCTACACACAGAGGACCCCCGCCTATGACGCAAAAAACCGCTTCGGACTGCCTCAGGAGATCGATATGAACATCCAATCGCTCGCGCCGATGTTCGCATCACAGCCACCTAAAACGGAGCCACAGAGCGCACCGGCTCCGACCACTGAAACGATAAAAGAACCGGATAGATCAGCACCGGCAGAATCGTCAAAGCCAGCACCCACTTCAACAATTCCGACGGATGGAGAGTGGGCAGGAATCGATCCACGCCTGGCTCAGCTGATGACGGCTAACGGAGTGCAGCCGATCGAGATCCGGACGGCGGTGTATAAACGTGGTTACTTCCCTTTTGATCAGCAGATCGCAACATATCCGAGAGACTTCGTCGAAGGAGTGCTGATCGGAGCATGGCAGCAAGTCTTCGAGATGATCAAAGACAACAGGCAGCCACTGAATATAAACAACGACGACTTACCATTCTGAGCCATAGGAGGATATAAAAATGTCAGAATATAACAACAATCAGGAAATGGGATGGAGCTCTACCATCGACAGCGTTGACGTTTCACTCGAGCCCGGCGACTACAAGTTCACGGTTGCTGGCATGAGTAAACAGCGCCACACACACGACGCATCAAAGCAGAACGATTTTCCGACACACAACTATGCAGAGATTAAGCTCCGCATCGTCGATCCGAAGACGGGGCTCTCAGTGACTGTCAACGACAATCTGAGGCTCCTGGCGAATCATATGTGGAGAGTGTCCGGGTTCTTTGAATCCATTGGTCAGAAACAGAAGAATCAGCCTCTCACAAATCCGAACTGGAACATTGAAGGAGCTACAGGATATTGCTCGATCGTTCAGAAACCTGGCAAGGATGGCAGAACCTTCACAAACGTCGGGAAGTATTATGCACGCGATGATGTTACTCAGGAAATGATCCAGAAGAATACTCCGGCACCGGCTCAGACGCAGCCGACCGGATGGAATCCAGGAGCGTTCTGATGGATCTGAGACCATATCAGCAGGAGGCGCGTGAAGCGATCGAGCGTGAGTGGTCGGGAGGAAGAAAAAAGACGCTTCTGGTATTACCTACCGGATGCGGAAAAACCATTGTGTTCACTACGGTGGCAGAGGATCGAGTGCGTGAAGGTGATCGTGTGCTCATCCTCGCCCATCGAGGTGAGTTGCTGGATCAGGCAGCTGATAAGCTTGAACGGACGACCGGGCTCAAATGTTCGGTCGAGAAAGCTGATCAGACATGCCTCGGCCAGTGGTATCGAGTCACAGTTGGATCGGTTCAGAGTCTCATGAGACAGAATCGGCTCGACAAATTTCCGAACGACTACTTCAGCACAATCATCGTGGATGAAGCTCATCATATACTCACAGACGGCTATCAACGGGTGCTCAATCACTTTTCGGAAGCAAAAGTGCTCGGTGTGACAGCTACTCCCGATCGAAGCGATCGGAGGAATCTCGGACAGTTCTTCGAGTCTCTGGCATATGAGTACTCAATCGTCAGAGCGATTCGAGAAGGCTATCTGTGCAAGATCATGGCTCAGACCGTTCCGCTTAAGATCGACATGACAAGTGTCGGCCAACAAAACGGAGACTATGCAATCAGGGAAATCGCCACAGCGCTCGATCCATATCTTGAACAGATCGCCGTCGAAATGGAAACATACTGTAAGAATCGAAAGACGATCGTGTTCCTTCCTCTTATCAAAACGTCTCAGAAGTTCCGGGACATCTTAAACAAACACGGATTCAATGCTGCCGAAGTTAACGGCATGAGCGACGACCGCGCTGTCGTGCTCCAAGACTTCGCAAATAACAAATACAGCGTCTTATGTAATTCGATGTTACTCACGGAAGGATATGACTGTCCGGACGTGGACTGCATCGTGTGCCTCAGACCGACAAAGGTCCGCAGCCTTTACTGTCAGATCATCGGGAGAGGCACCAGAATTCATCCGGGGAAAGACAATCTTCTGATTCTCGACTTCCTATGGATGACACAGAAACACGACTTATGTCGTCCGGCGTCCATCATATGCACAGATCCGGAAATCGCGGACAAGATGACAAAGAACCTTGAAGAATCCGGTCTTCCGGAAGATATCGAGGAAGCTGAGGAGAAAGCATCAAATGATGTCATGGCTGATCGTGAGGAAGCACTCGCTAAACAACTTGAGGCAGTGAGACACAAACAAGGAAAGCTTGTGGATCCGATCCAATTCGAGATGTCTATCAACTCTTCAGATCTAGCTCTCTATCAGCCGACAACACTGTCGGAGATGGCCCCCGCATCGGAAAAACAGATGCAAGCTCTAGAGAAACTAGGAATATTCCCGGGCGAAACAGACGCTTCCGGGAATCCTCAGATTCTCACATCCGGGAAAGCTCAGATGATTCTGGACAAACTTGGAAAGAGACGGCTTGAAGGGCTGGCTACTCCAAAACAGATCCGCTTCCTTGAAAACCGTGGATTCATGCACGTTGGGGAGTGGCAGTTCGGGGAAGCGAACTCGATGATCAGTCGGATCTCGATGAACGGATGGAAAACTCCGTCGTCCATTGACGTGAGCACATACGTTCCGGAGAGCCTCACAGCCGGAAGAAGATTAAAGAATAAAGGGCTCCAGCCCTGGGAGGGTGTCTTCTGATGACAGATACAGAAATTCAAGAACTTCAGAGCGCTCTCGATGCCATTGATCCAGCCATGACTGACTATCAGACGTGGCTGGAGGTTGGCCAAGGAATTAAGGAGGCTGGCGGAGACGTCGGCATGTGGGATGCATGGTCAGCTCGTGATGGCGGTCGATACCATCCGGGCGAGTGTGAGAAGAAGTGGAACAGTTTCCAGTCTGTCGGTATCACAAAGCGAACAGTCTTCGATCTGGCATATAAGAACGGATGGAGCTGGAATACTTCGGACAACCATAAGGAAATCGGATGGAACGATCAGATTGGCGGAGATGACTACAAAGTCATCGACAAAGGCTGGATAGAAGTCGGAGACTTCAAGGAGCCGACAGATGCAGCATGGGACCCGATCGAAGACATCCGGAAGTACCTCTCTGTGATATTCGCTCCGGAAGACATCATCGGCTACAACACTAAAAGCTTATACGACGAGAAGGCCCAGAAATGGAAACCGGCAGACAAAGGAAACTTTGATCGCCCTGCTTCCTATTTTTTGGAGCAGCTCGCGAAAGCTCAAAAGGTTGAAGATGTATTCCTGGACTACGAACACGAGGCAGGTGCTTGGATCCGGTTCAATCCGCTGGATGGCCAAGGCGTGAACAATGTCAACGTCAGAGAGTTCAGATATGCACTTGTTGAGTCTGATAACATGCCGGTCGCGCAACAGGAAGCAGTCATCCGAGAGCTGGAGCTCCCGGTTGCTGCTCTTCTGTATTCCGGAGGGAAATCAATTCATGCAATTGTGCACATCGATGCCGACAGCTTCCCGGAATACAAGAAGCGCGTGGAATATCTCTATAACGTTTGCAAAAAGAACGGGATGATCCTTGACGAACAGAACAAGAACCCGTCGAGATTGTCTCGCATGCCAGGCTTCGAACGTGGCAGCCATAAGCAGTTCCTCATCGATACAAACATCGGCAAGAGGAACTGGCAAGAGTGGGAGGAATGGATCGAAGGCGTCAACGATGATCTTCCAGACATTGAAAGCCTCGAGTCTGACTGGAATAACCTTCCACCACTCAACGATGAGCTTATTTCCGGGCTGCTTCGGCAAGGGCACAAAATGCTCATCTCTGGCCCGTCAAAAGCTGGAAAATCATTCCTTCTGATCGCTCTGACAATCGCCATCGCCGAAGGACGACCGTGGCTCGGACACGAGTGCGCTCAGGGAAAGGTCTTGTATGTCAATCTTGAGCTGGATAAGGCGTCATGCCTTCATCGTTTTAAGGATGTCTATGACAGAGAGATGCTGACTCCAAACAATCTGAACAACATCAAGATCTGGAACCTCAGAGGCAAGACTGTCCCGATGGACAAACTCGCGCCGAAGCTGATCCGGAGATGTCAAAAGGAAAAGTATATCGCCGTCATCATCGACCCGATCTACAAGGTCATTACCGGCGACGAAAACAGCGCCGAACAGATGTCAAAGTTCTGTAACCAATTCGACAAAATAGCTACAGAAATGAATACAGCCGTGATCTACTGTCACCACCACAGCAAGGGCGCACAAGGTGGTAAGCGAGCGATGGACAGAGCATCCGGTTCCGGCGTATTCGCAAGAGACCCGGACGCACTTCTGGACCTCATTGAACTGGAAGTCGATGACTCGATCAGAAATCGAAAGCGCAAGGAACTCGAGATGGAAACAGCCATCAAGTGGACTCCTGGATTCAGTCTGACGGGCTCCGATGCCAAGGATTACCAAAAGGTCATGGAGACATACTGGACGACAGCTCGAAGCTTCGGAACCGAAACACAGGCAGAGGAACGGATGAGAGGCGTCGCACGGAGATCAGAGCAAATGACGGCCTGGCGCGTGGATGCAACGCTTCGAGAGTTCGCAAAACCATCGCAGACTGACATGTGGTTCGACTTCCCAGTCCATGAGATGGACACTGGGATCCTGAAAGACGTCGTCCCGGAATCGGAGATGAGTCCACAGGAGATCGGATCGAAGAGAAACAAATCACAAAACAAAAAAGACAAGAGGAAGAATGACAGGCAGTCCAAACTGAACATCGTTATGGGCAATCTGGCCATATCCGGAATCGAAGAACCGACTCTCAAAGAAGTGGCTGATCAGCTTCAAGTTTCGACAAAAACAGTCAGAAGTTACATCGAAGAGTCGGACGAATACACCGTCATCGGAGGAGAGAATGGAGAACCGTCGAGGGTGGGAAAAAGCCTGTAATTCAGAGATTTTCTTCCCGGGAAGAAAAAGCCTGATTTTCAGACATTTTCCCGGGAAGAAAAAGCCTGTATATAAATATAAAAATTATTTTCTTCCCACCCTCCGGGCGTCACAGGTCAGGGGACAAACATACGGGAAAAAGGCACCATGGGGTGTGCCTTTTATCCCTAGAATGTCCCTACTGACCCACGCGCGCACGAGGGAGAGAAAAACACGAAAGGAGAAACTAATGAAATTCAGCGAGATGATCGCTCTGATCACCCTGGTGGTCATCGGAGAGATCTTGATGACAAAAGGATGCATCGTCGAGGGTGTCATTGTTCTGAGTCTTGAGATTATCGGGCTTCCGGTCTTCCTGGAATTGGAGGAGGACAAAAGAGATGACTGAGATCAGATTCACGATACCTATTCAACCTCCAGCAAAAACATTCCAGGATAAGGGCATCGGCATCAGCAAGTCCGGAAAGAGATATCTCTACGATAGAGCAGATCTGGCAGAAGAAAAAGAAAAGCTCAAGGCGTGGTTCTCACATTTCAGGCCAGAGCAGCCGCTCAAAGCTCCGGTAGGCATGAGCCTAGGGTTTCTATACAAGGAAACGGATCGGCATCATGCGATGACATGGAAGACGACGAAACCGGACTGTGACAATCTGGCGAAAACTATCACGGACATCCTTCAGGAGCTTGGCTTCTTCAAGGATGATAAGGATATCGCCGAGTTATATGTGGCGAAAGGATTTGACGAAGTTCCGAGCATTGAAGTTAAGCTTGTGGAACTCGAGGAGGTAATGGCAGCAATATGAACTGGTTTATCACATCACTGTGCGTTCTTGTGGTTGGATTCATCTTATTCATCGACCTGGCTGTGATTCTGTCAAAGAAGGAATCAGAACATGAGGATTGGGTGAACGAAAAATTTCAGGATATCACAGAAAAATCGGAAGTGTCGGAAGCGTTCGGAAAGAATCGGAAAAAAGAAGAAGCTGAAGAAGACGAAGACTTCGAGACGAGTACGTTGTCATATAAGCTGCCGCCTGACGTTTCAATCAATGAAATGCCGATGTGCGATTCGTGTCCTTACAAGTATCTCAATGTGTTCCTGGATCGATCCGATCAGTTGGATGATTGGCATGTCGACAAACAGTTCATGGTCAAATGTACGCATATGGGAGCGTGCAAGCGCGCCAGGTATCTCGGAAGGAAAGAAGAACGTGACAGATCATAATATCTACGACACGTTTGAGGAAAGGCAGTGCAAGCTGTGTGGGAAGTCCATCCTGTTCATTCATATGAAGGACGGGACAGACTTCCCTGTGGACTACCATCCCGTCGATGTTGAGTTTCCGAACAAACGGAACGCTGACAAGCCAAGACAGTTCTATGTCGTCAATCGTGAGCTTCTTGAAGCTGTCAAAGGTGATACAAAGAACTTCACACTCCAAGCATACATTCCACATCAGCTGACGTGCGTGGAGTATCTGAAGCGGATACGGTAAAATAGAGAAAGCAACAACGAGGTGATAATGACAATAACACACGACGATTTGAGACAATATCAAAACCGGAAGATGTCCATCCAGAGCATGCAAGACGAGAAGGAGTGGATCTATGGAAAAGTATCCAGCCCGAACGGGAGACAGACGACCGGAGGATTCAGCAGCTCTCCGAGTGATCCGACAGCGATGAAAGTCCGGAGAGTTGAAAAGCTGGACAACATGATTCGAGAGAAACAAGAGCTTCAGCTCAGGTGTGAGCAATACGTGGATGACCTTCCGGATGGAAAGCTCAAGCTAGCGCTTCGGTACCGCTACATCCTTGGATGGACATGGGAGTCCACTGCTCAGAGGATAAACGGATCGACGTCTTATCAGTCACTGATCAAGATGGTGAACGGTCACTTCGATGCTCAATCTCCGAAGGTGCCGAGTTACAAAAGGACACAGTTTGACACCCTTTGACACCTTAGAACACAAAAGAACACAGTTCGACACGTTGCAATACTTCGACGGTACTGTATAGTATAAGCTGTCAAAGAAAAACACGAAGGATCCCCCTCCTCGTGTTTTTTCAGTTTTGGCGTGAGAGCCACCTGTTCTCCCTGTGACAGCATCTGCCGAGTGGCTCTCTGGTTTGAAGGAAAGGAACCCCCTCTTGAAAGAATCTCTTATTGACACTCTCGACACTCTCCTGATCGTTCTGATGGCTTTGAAGGTCTATGGCCTCATCTCCACGGAATGGGTTTATGTGTTCGCCCCTCTATATCTCATGATAGTGATCATTGTAGTCCCTACCCTATATACCCGCGCGTGTAAGGAGAAGAAAGACGCCAAAAAGAAGAAAGAGTGACAGATGGAGGAATGGCAGAAAGCAGGAAGGCGGATCTACACAGATGAACAGAGAAAAACTGGCGCATGGGTGAGATCCATATCCTCGGAATCAAAAAGAGGAAAACGAGCATTCTATCACACAAAAGAGTGGACACGAAAAAGAAGACAGATTCTCGAACGTGATCACTTCATGTGCCAGAAATGTCGACAAAAAAAACCAGCGGTTTACACGCGAGCGAACACAGTTCATCACATAAAGCACTTAAACGACGAACCAGAGCTCGCGCTAACTGACAGCAATCTGATCAGCTTGTGCTCAGCGTGCCACGATGGGGAACATCCTGAAAGACATTACAACGGCGCGGGCAGAGAATATCGAAACGTCGAGAGATGGTGACACTACCCCCGGCGGAAAAAATTTCGATTTTCAGATTTCGCTAAAGACCGACGCACACACATCCGGAGAGAGTTTTTCGTCATTTTTGTTATGAAAGGAGACGGTAATGGCAAAACCGGCAGAAAAAAAGAAAAAAACGTCAAAAGCCACGGCCGTCAAAAAGACGGTTCGCAAAGCTGTCCCGAAAAAGAAACAGCCAACAGCTAAAGAGAAAGCCTTGAAAGCTGAACGCGATCAAGTACAAAGCGCATTGATCGAAGCTCTGAAAGCAAAGGGAGCGGACACAGCTCTCTACCGTGACCAGATCGAGAAGTACATAGATCTGTGGGACATGTACGCCCTTCTGGCTGAAGACGTCAGAGTGAACGGTCTCAGATATCCTACAGAATCTCCGAGCGGCGCGACTGTCATCAAAGACAATCCTTCTGTCAAAAATCTTGCCGGTGTCAACAAACAGATGCTTATGCAGCTGAAGATGCTCGACCTTCTGGACTTCAAGTCGATGGCGCTGCCGGAGGAAGAGGAAGAGCTTTGATGAATGGCATATAAGCACAACAAGTACATCGATGCGTGGATTGATCTGGTCATGAACGACAAGATCAGATCCTGCCATGACCAGAAGCGGATGATAAAAAACAATCTGATTCCGGTGCTCGAACGTGACGATGTGGTAGTTGATAACGATCTCATAGAGCACGGACTCAGTCTCCAAAAGTATTTCCCTTTTCAGCTGATTCACTGGGAGCTCTTCCAGTTCGCTGTCATAGCCGGTGTTTTTTTGATCCGGTCAGACGGCAGCCGGGACATATATTTCCACGAGATCCGTGACATCATGGGGAGAGGATCCGGGAAAAACGGTTTCATTGATTTCCTGGCGTTCTACTTTTTGTCGCCGATCCACGGGATCAGAAACTACAACATCGATTTGATAGCTAACGGAGAAGATCAGGCAGCCACATCCATCGCAGACCTCAGTGAGCTGATCAAGCATCCTGTTGATCCAAAGTATGAGAAAGTCTTGAGACAGAACTACAAGGCACGCGTTGAAAGCGTGACGGGCATCAAGACGAACAGCGTCTTCCGTTTGAATACGACGTCGACGAAGAACAAGGACTCGAAACGAACTGGCTGTGTCATTTATGACGAGAAGCATGAGTACGAATCGACGACCAATATGAACACGCTCCAGTCCGGTCTCGGAAAGATTCCGCACGATCGGATCATAACCATCACGACCGACGGACGAATTAGAGACGGGGTCCTTGATCGTGAGAAAGCTCAGAACGACGACATTCTGAGCGCATACAATCCGAACAACCGGATATTCGTGAACTACTTCCACATCGAAAAGGAAGAGGAATGGAATGATCTGGCTGCGCTCGAAAAAGCTATCCCGTCTTTGAATCACCCGAGCTTCTATTCTCTGAAAGATGTGATCACTCGAGAAATCGAAGACATGCCATCGAAACCGGACTACTTCCCGGAGTTCATGTCGAAACGATGCAATTTCCCAATCAGCAATCCAGAAACGGCAGTCGCTGAATGGGATGACATTGTTGCGTGCGAAAGTGATCCACCGTTCGAGATTGAAGAAGGAATGTCGTGCATTGTCGGAATTGATTTCTCGAAAACGAACGACTTTGTCGGGTGCGTGGCCACATTCCGGAAAGATGATCAGTACGCTATCAAACATCACAGCTTCATCTGTTCGAAGTCTTCAGATCTGTCTCAGATCAAAGCACCGCTTGAAGAGTGGCAGAAAAAGGGCTACCTCACGGTCGTGGATGAAGTTGAGATCTCTCCGGCGTTGGTAGCTGCTTGGATCAAATCGATCCAGGAGCACTATGTGATAGCAATGCTGACGGTCGACTCGTTTCGGTATTCGATACTCAGCTCCGAGCTGAGAGATCTCGGATTTGACGGGACAAAACCAAAAGATGAGAAGAACCTGTGGCTTGTTAGAAATTCAGACATCATGAAGGCTGCACCGTTAATCAATTCGTTGTTCCTATCACATCGCCTTCACGGTTTCGATCGGATGATGTGCTGGTACACGAACAACACGAAGCAGATCATTGATGCAAAAGGCAACATCACATACGGCAAGATCAACAAACGCGTCAGAAAAACAGACGGCTTCATGGCTTTCGTTGGGACGATGTGCTGCGTTGATTCACTGCCAGTCACAAACGAATTTCCTGACATCGATATCGGTGTCATTACTTACTAGGAAGGAGGCACGCATGTCAGTATTTTCAGGAGCGCTGAGAAGTCTCGCTGCTCGAATGGACACATCCGAGAGAACTATCGAGATCGGACCAGACAGCGATATCATGCAGTTCATCGATGCAGACAAAGCGAATGAGCTGGCACTCTATACCCTGGCACTCCACACAGGCGTGTCTATTCTCGCCAATTCACTCAGCAAGTGTGAGTTCCGGACATATCTGTGGAAGGCTTCGGAATCTCGGATCATCGAGACCTTCGGCGAGGAATACTATCTGTGGAACTATGAACCAAACAGGAACGAGAACGCGAGCGCGTTTATCTTCAAGCTGGTCAGTCATCTGATCTATGACGGAGAGTGTCTTGTCATTCCGACATCGCGCGGTGATCTGCTGATCGCAGACACATACCGGCACAACAAAAACGCGATGATCTCCGACACCTTTGAGCAGGTGTGCATCTCACGGAGCGGCGAACCCGGAAACGGCTCACCCTTTTATTTCCGCGAGCGGTTCAAGGCGGAGGATGTTCTCTTCTTCCGTTTAAACAATCGAAATCTGTCGGATCTTCTTGGAAGAATCACAGCGGACTATGACGAGCTGATGAAGAACGCCATGGAGCAATACTACAAGCAAGGCGGAGAACGTGGCGTTGTCACTCTGACAGCCAACGCTCCGAATGGGAAGTACGGGACCAAGGCGGACGGAACACCTCGAACCTTCACAGACGTATATAACGACATGATGACGAATCAGTTCCGGGAATATTTCAAAAATCCCAACGCAGTCGTCACGATGTTCGACGGGTTCAAATACGAACGAAAAGCTGAACAGGGTGCGGCAATATCAAGACTCTCAGATGTGACCGGAATCACCGACGAGATCTACGAGAGAGTCGCGACAGCTCTCCAGATTCCTCCAGCTATCCTCAAAGGTGATGTTGCGGACGTGGAAGTTGTCACAGAAAACCTGATCACTTTTGGCATCGATCCGATCGCCAAAATGATCGAGACTGAGATCAATCGGAAACGATACGGAAAACGAGCGCTCAAAGGCTCCCGTATCATCGTCGACACATCAACCATCAAGCACGCCGACGCCTTCTCTGTCGCATCCAGCGCGGACAAGATGATCGCATGCGGTGCTTGGTCAATCGATGACGTCAGAAGAAAAGCAAATGATATGCCACTCGGAGAAGAGTGGTCGAGTCGTCATTTCATGACGAAAAATTATGCCTCAATGAATGACATGCTCAATGAGAATGATCCGGAGGCAAAGGAGGAAAACGATGAAACAGGAACGGCAGATTAAGTTCCGCTTCGACATGACTCCGCTTGAAAGCGCTGGCAATGTCGTTAAACTCTATATTTATGACGATGTCACGTCTTATGGAGAATTTGACTGGGCCACATGGACTTACAAAGAGAGCGAGACCTCGGCGAAGTATATGCGGGGACAGCTCGACCAGATCGGCCAGGGCTCAGACATCGAACTCCACATCAATTCAGCTGGTGGCGAAGTCGCTGAAGGCGTTGCCATCTATAACCTTTTAAAGCAGAAAGCTCAGGATGGTCACAAGATCATCGGTTTCATTGATGGAATGGCTTATAGTGTCGCGATGGTCATCGCCATGGCGTGCGACGAGATCCACATGGGACTCGGCACATCAATGCTTCTCCACTATCCATGGATGAGGGCATCGGGAAACGCTGACGAGCTGAGAGCATATGCTGATCAGCTTGATGCTCTTGGAGAATCTTCTCTTCAGCTCTTCCTTCATCGAGCAGGTGACAAGATCACATACGAGGATCTCGATAAGATGATGCGAAAAGAAACGATGCTCGATCCTGAGAGCTGTCTGAAATATGGATTCGCTGATGTCGTTGACAGCTACGACGCCACAGGAGCTTCAGAAAGCCTCGAGACAGCGCTTCAGGAACAGAGACAGGAGAATGACCAGCTGCGCGAAGAAATCGCGCACAGCGAGCTGATCCGGGCCGCTATGGAGTCTCTGGCGGTCATGTTCAAAGAAATGAGACCAACACAGGCACATACTCCGGAGGATCCGGAGAAAAATATGCGCGATACCATGGTTGCCGCTCTTAGGAACGCGGCGGAAAGGAGATAAAAACCATGACAAGAATTATGTCGAAAGACTTAATCAAAGCATCTGCGACCGCCATCTTCCAGAAGATGAGTGACGCACTCGCAAACAACGACGCTGAAGGCGCTGCTTCCGCAATGGAAGAGTTCACAGCTCAGGTCTGTGAACAGATCGAAAACGAGTTCGAACAGTACGAAAACATCGCAGACATGGCTGTCCTCCAGTCCAGAGGACTGAGAACTCTCACATCTGAGGAGACTCAGTGGTACGAGAAGTTCATCGATGCAGCTAAGAAAGACGTCAAGCAGGCGATAACAGATCTGACTGACGGCATGCCCGTCACAATTATTGACAGAGTTCTCGAAGACATGCAGAAGGCTCACCCGCTTCTGGGTGTCCTGAATATCCAAAACGCTGCCGGTGCTACCAAGTTAGTCATGAACGCCGTACAGATGGCCTCCAAATTTGGAAGCTGGGGTGCGATCGGTTCCGGCATCGCAAACGAGTTGACTGGAAAGATCAAGACGGTGGATGTGACCACAGCGAAGTACACAGCGTACTTCATCATTCCGAAGGACTTTGTGAAGTTCAACTTCTCTTTTGCTCCGGTATGGGTCGATCAGTACATCCGTCTGGTCCTCTCCGAGTCTGTAGCTTTCGGTCTTGAAAAGGGATTTGTCGCTGGAGATGGCAAGGGTCAGCCTATTGGTTTAGCCTTCGATGTTTCTAAGAATGAAGACGGTGTCTATACAGAAAAAGAAGCAGCAGTTCTCGACGATTGGTCGAAGTATAACGATCTGATCGCTGACAGCCTTCTGAAGGATGCGAATGGCGACTTCCGTCAGATTTCTAAAGTCACAATCGTCGTCAACCCGATCGACTATGTTAAGAAGATCAGACCTGCGCAGTTCTGTCTGACAAATGCAGGCGTCGTCAACATTATTGACAATCGTTTCCCGACTGAAACAGTTCAGTCTGTGTTTGTTGAAGAAGGCACCGCGAAGCTCGGACTTCCTGAGAACTACTTCGCAGCCATCAATGGCGGTCAGTCCGGAACGATCGAATATTCCGACGAAGCTCAGTTCCTGGATGACGCTCGCGTGTACACTACTCGCGTATACGCTCAGGGTCGCCCGGTTGACAACACTTCATGGATCAATCTGGACATCTCCAAGCTTGAAGCTCCTGCCTTCCCTGTGTTTGTGACAAACAACAAAGACGGAGAATAAGTGAATCATGGCAGATGATGCAATCCTTGAGATGGTGAAGGATTCACTTCACATGTCGTTCGATCTGGATGACTCATCCGCCCGTCGTCTCAACAACGAAATCGGCCAGGGGATCGCTTATATCCAACGATATGGCGATCCCTCAGCTTCTTGTCTTCCTGGAACAGTAACTGGTCAGCTTTTGTGCGAGTACGTGCTTCGAGCTGAATCAGGAGCTGTCGAAACCTTCTACACAGACTTCAGAAATGACATCCTCAGCTTAAAGGCTGAGAGCGATGCGAGAGCATACGCTGAGGCAGTATATGACGATCAAGATTAAGAGCAGATTCATCGCTTTTAACGACGGACTAGCTGACTCTTATGCCGTCGCCGATCGCCGGATCACTAAGATTCGTCAGGAACGTATACATTTCAATCAAGCCAGTGTCGGAGAGCGACGCTACTGGGATGCATATGTCTCGGGGGTCCAGATCACAATGGCTGTCAAGGTTCCTCTGGGAACCAAAGTCGATCAGGGTGATCTTCTTGTGATCGATGAAAAACAGTACATCGTCGTGCAGAAGGATTACAAAGACGACAAGATGCCAGCCTGTTGGCTTTTGTCGTTGTCAGCTTCTCCTATTGCTTACAAGGTGAGGGAAGATGGCGGCGACAACTAACAAAAAGGTCAAGATTGGTGAGTTCGATGTTGCCATGAACGATATTCTTGTCGAATTTCAGGAAGCAAGTTCTCAAGCCTTGGCGAAGGCAGTAGATGATACTGCAAAAGAAACCGTCAAAAAAGCAAAAGAAGGATCGAAGATCTTCGGTGGCTCGGGCAAATATGCCAGAGGTTGGACCTCTCGAAAAACTGAAGACACATATGCTCATCATAGGCGGACGGTGTTCCACGGAACGGCTCCTGGCCTCCCTCATCTTCTTGAGCACGGCCATCGAAAGTTCATCTATGGCCACGACACAGGCGGAACAGTTCTCGGACGGCCTCACCTTCCGAAGGATGAAGAGACCGAGAGAACTTTCACTGAAAAGCTGGAACGAGCTATCGAGGAGGGATATTGATGGGCAGAGACGAAATTATCGAACTGATGAAGACGGCCGGATTGTTCTTTGATGAAGACCATCCCGATCACATCACTGTCGAGAAATTGGAAAAAGGAATCATCGAACCTCCATTCATGGAGTTCGATATTCTGGAACAAAATCTACGCGCCGACGGGATGACATATTTGAGATATACAGTTGTCAATGTTCGGAAATATGACGACATTGATGATGGTGTTACTCATGCGCGATTCCGTGACGCAATGGATGAAGCAATGATCTCCTATAGAATGACCGCGCACGAATATGATGACGTGCTCGGGCTATGGGTGACAAGATACACGTTCACGGTGTGACCGTGAAGAAAGGAAAAAGAAAATGAAACCATATCATTATGACGTGCTCAACGTTCACGCGTTCTTCCCCACTGTGGACGAAAACGGTACCTACGACTTTGAAAAGGCGGAATGCATCAAGCTGCCTGGCATGCGCTCTTTTGAAGGAAGCGCCAACGGCGATCTCTCAAAGATTAGAGCGGACGGTATTGATTACATCGTCATCTCTTCAAACAATGGATATGATCTGACGCTGAACTTTGTCCAGATTCCCGACAATTTCAAGGTCAAAGCGCTCGGTGAAGTTGTTGATGGAGCGACTGGTATCCAGTACGAAACAGCTGATGCAGAACCGGCACCCTTCGCGCTTGTCGGTGAGTTCAAAGGATCCAAGGACAACATCCGCTGGATCTACTACAATGTAACAGCCTCCCGTCCCAACCAGAACGGAGACAACAAGGACAACATGAAGGAACCAGACGAAGAGAGCCTCACAGCTACCGCTTCCCCGCTCCCGATCGTTATCAATGGCGAAGAAGTTAACGTTGTTCGCGGTGGTGTCACAAAGAAAATGAACCCTACCACATGGAGCAAGTGGCTCTCTGAGGTTGTTTTACCGGCAGGCGAAGCCGATCCGGATAACGACGGAGAATAAGAGGAGAACATGGCCAAACTGGAAAAAACATTGACAATCGACGGACGTGAGATCTGCTTCAGAGCGAGCGGTCTCACTCCGATCGTATATAACCGACTCTTCCGTGGCCGGGACTACTTCCGTGATCTTGAGCTGCTTCAAAATCTCGAAGCATTCAACGACATCGAAGAGGAAGAGGAAAAAACAAGCTTTCCACTGACGGTAGATGACTATGATCAATTTATGCGTATATGCTTTTGCATGGCTTACCAAGGACTCGGCAAAGGCGTCGCATCCCCGGAACACAAAGCATTCCTGGATGAATATCCGGACATGTATGCGTGGATCGATTCCTTCGGATCTTTTGATATGGTCTCGATCCTTGGAGATGTCATCGAACTATGGGCTGGAAACGCTGAGACGGTAGTTAAAACAAAAAACGCTCACCCCGCACCACCCGTGAAATAAGCGCTGCGCTCTATCTTTTGAGGTGCAAACAGCTCAGTCTGTCACTCAATGAGATGGATGACATCAGTGAAGGGATGGTGTGGGACATGATCTCAGAACAGTCGAACGATCAGATCGACTACCCTCTCAAAGCCGGAGAGGAACAATTCAACGAATTTATAAGCGGATGACCGAGAAGTGTGCACACACGCCTCGGTCTTTTTGTCGTATTCAGGAAGAAAGGGGCGCTAATGGCAAGCAGAATCAAAGGCATCACGATCGAGATCGATGGCGATGCGACAGGTCTAGAAAAAGCGCTAAAGAGCGTTAATTCTACAATCAAAGAAAACCAATCCGCGCTCAAAGATACAGAGCGCCTTCTGAAGCTCAATCCCGGAAGCACTGAACTGTTGGCGCAGAAACAGACATATCTCACCGGAGAGATTGACGCAACGAAGGAAAAGCTCGAACAGGAGAAGCTGGCGCTCGCGCAGCTTCAAAACGCTCCGAACGCTTCGGAAACGGTCGAACAGCAGAGAGCACTCGCTCGAGAAATCGAAGACACGACCCAGAAGCTCAAAGCGCTCACCGATGAATACAAAGAGTTCGGATCAGTGTCCGCTCAGCAGGTCGCAGCTGCTGGCGAAAAGATGAAAGAGATCGGCGGAGACATCGAAAGCGCCGGTCGTTCGATCATGCCGGCATCCGCTGCCATGATCGGACTTGGAACCGCCGCAGTCAAAACGACGGCAGACTTCGATTCTTCGATGTCTCAAGTGGCTGCCACCATGGGGGTCACGACTGACGAAATCAAGGATCTCCGAGACTTCGCCAAAGAAATGGGAGCGACCACAGCCTTCTCAGCTTCTGATGCTGCCGAAGGTTTAAACATCTTGGCCATGGCCGGATATGACGCAGAGCAGCAGATGGCTGTCCTTCCGTCAATCCTCCAGATGGCATCAGCTGGTAACTTGTCACTCGCCGATTCAGCTGACTACGTTACTGGTATTATTGCCGGTTTTTCCAACGAATCACTCGACGCTACGGTCATCGCTGACAAACTGGCGAAAACGGCATCATCCGCTAAGGGTGACGTTGCTTCTTTCGGTGAAGGTCTGGCAACCGTCGCTGGAACAGCGAACACAACCGGTCAGAGCTTCCAGGACATGGCCACAGCTCTCGGCATCCTTGGAAACAATAACTATTCAGCGAGCGAGGCAGGCAACGCTCTTAATCGTACGCTGAAGAATTTATACCAGCCATCATCCACGGCAGCCGAGGCCATGGATGCTCTTGGACTCAGCGCATATGACGCTCAAGGAAACGTCCGCGCGCTTCCTGATGTCCTTGGCGATCTATCCACAGCGCTCGACGGAATGACCGACGAGGAGCGTAACAAATGGCTTTCTAAGATCTTCGACGCAGCAACGTTGAAGAGTGTCCCGGCGCTTCTGAATTCATGCTCTGGAGGTCTCAACGGTGTTGTTGGGGCTCTTGAAAATTCAGGCATTGCCTGGGAGAAGTATAACGACACAGTCTGGTATTCAAGACTTGGCATCGAAGGCATCCTGGACGACTTGATCTATGACATCAGAGACTTAGGACTGTCAAACGAGGAAGTTTGTGAGTATCTTGTGAGCGAGTACGACATGACCGCTGAGGACGCCACCAAGGCGATCGAAACGGTCCGGCGCTCTCTCGAAGATCAGACAACAGCATGGGACACGCTATCCGATACCATCGAAGATTCAGCCGGATATGCTGAAACGGCTGCGGACACTCAGCTCGACAATCTCGAAGGTCAGCTGACTATGCTCAAGTCCGCTCTCGAAGGTCTGGCCATTTCACTCGGCGAGATATTGATGCCAATTGTTAGAGGCGCAGTTGAAAAGATTCAGGCAGTTGTTGACTGGCTCAATTCACTTGATGATGGAGCAAAGAATCTTATCGTTCGAATCGGTTTAATTATCGCAGCGGCAGGACCTCTTCTGATTTTCATCGGTAAGGTGGCAACCGGCATCGGTTCGATCATGACACTAGCTCCGAAGATTGTCAGCGGTTTCACTGCACTGAAGGCGACGCTGCTGCCAATTGTCGAGACAATAAAGACAGCACTCTCCGGGCTCTTCACGTTGATCATGGCGCATCCTGTTATCGCAGTGATCACCGCCATCGTGGCGACTCTTGTGCTTTTGTATACGAAGTGCGAGTGGTTCCGTGACGGCGTCAACGCAGTAATCCAGTCGGTGAGCGATTTCTTTACAAACTTCGGAGAAAAAGTTACAGAAGTGTGCGAGGGCATCGCGCAGTGGTGGAGTGATCTCAAACAGTCTACTGCTGAGACTTGGGAGAATATCAAGACTTCCATCGGTGATGCCTGGGAGAATCTCAAAAACGGAGCAGTGGAGAAATTCACTGCTATCAAAAATACGATTTCTGAAAAGTGGGAGAACATCAAGCTCGCGACATCCGAGACGTGGAACAATATATCGACAACTGTTGGAACTTTGACTGAGGGTATCCGTTCGAATATTACCGATAAGTTCACGTCGGCGAAGAACAAAGCTGTCGAGATATTCACGAATATGAAGCAGAACATCGAACAAAAGATTGCCGGTGTTCGTGACTTCATCAAAGGAGCGATCGACAAGATCACCGGATTCTTTTCAACCGCAAAGCTGGAGTTTCCAAAAATTAAACTTCCGCACTTCACGATCTCCGGTAAGTTCTCACTGGATCCGCCAAGTATTCCACATTTCGGTGTGGAGTGGTACAAAAAAGCATACGACAATGCCTATCTGATGAACTCTCCGACAATCTTCGGAGCACAGGGTGGCAAACTGCTCGGCGGTGGAGATGGTAACGGTTCGGAAATGATTGTCGGCACTGACCTGCTCAGAGGCATGATCAACGACGCGGTCGGAGATCTTCAACTCGCAGGTGGTGGAGATATCATCATCCCTGTCAGCATCGGAAACGAACGACTCGACACTCTGGTAGTTAAGGCTACCGATCGAGTCAACTACAGATCGGGAGGCAGATGACATGACTCCTAAATGGTTATACTTCAACGGCGCGCCGGTTCAGAATCCCGACGACGAGGCTTGGTCGGAAGACTATGGAATCATCGAGGATGAGCATGAAACGGAAGCCGGTACAACGATCTATAACGTGACAAGATACGACAAACTCAAAGCTTCCGGAACTTGGACAGTCTCTGAGAGCCGGAAGCGCGAGTTCGAACAATACGCAAGATCCGGAGAGATATCTGTTCAGATCAGGCACCACAAAGACATCGGCGATCAGCAGATCACTCGGAGGTGCGTGCTTCGGAACTTGAAGACATCCATGATCGGGTATCGAATGGGAAAAGCATATTTCAAACTCACGATGGATATCTTAGAGATCTAAGGAGGACGGCATGTATTCAGTCAGTGATTCATACAAAGAATCGATGCGTAAGGCTGTCCAGCGGTTCGACATCTCCGGAACGATTGGAGATGCAAGCTTCGAACGTGAGAACATTCTGGCTGGCGCTTTCCAGATCACGAATCAGTGCTCAGACAACACGAATGTTCAGATCGGCACGGTTTATATCGGAGAGCTCTCCGCCACGTTCATCAATGTCGATGTTCCTCGATACTCGTGGATGGGCAAGGAGATCATCCCCTACTTCGGCAGATACACTGAAGCGGATCCACTCAATCCTGAGAAGATTCCACTCGGTGTCTTCAATGTGACGGAAGCACAGTGGACGGCTGCTGGCATTGTCGTCAAAGCTTATGACAACATGGCCAAGCTCGATAAGCCGTGCACGGTTTCAAGTGCTCAAGGCATGCCGTTCGCTCTGGCGTCGATGGCATGTTCGAATTGCGGACTCCGGCTCGGCACCACTGAGGCAGAGTTTTCTAAGTTCACCAACGGATCCGTCCAGATGGCCATGTTCACGGAGAATGACGTCGACACATGGCGCGACTTCATGTCGTGGCTTGGCCAGACCTTGGCGTGTTTCGTTTATGCTGGCAGAGACGGTCGGATATACTTCCGATCATATGATCAGGAAGTCGTTGACACGGTCGACAGCCAGAATCGATTCATCGGCGCATCCTTCTCAGACTATGAAACAAGGTACACCGGACTCAGCTGTGTGAACATCGCAGAGAAGACAACGTCGTACTACTCAATCGACGGAGACGATGACGGACTGACATACAACCTCGGATCAAATCCCTTTCTTCAATACGGCGTAAACGCAACGCAGGACGCGATGAGGACCAGCATCCTCAGAGCACTCCAGTCGATCAAATATGTCCCCTTCAAGGTCCAGATGATCGGAGATCCGGCTTATGATCTCGGAGACGTTTTATCGTTTCCTGAAGGACTCGGTGACGGCGAGAAACTGTACTGCATAACAAAGTACACGTGGACATTCAACGGATCCTATGAAGCTGAAGGCGTCGGAGAGAATCCGGCGCTCATGAATGCCAAGTCGAAAACCGACAAGAATCTTGAAGGGCTTCTGAGCGGTCAAGATGACAACGGCATGCACTACACTCACTTCACTAATGTCGACGATGTTGATGTTGGTGACGGCGAACATAAGCAGATCATGCTGATCCGCTTCATCTGTCAAAAACAGACACACGTCGCCATCGAGATGCAGATGAACCTCGAAGCATTCACGACGGAAGACGGTGACGCAGATGAGGGCTGGATCAACAACGATGCAGTCGGACGTTTCACGTATTACGTTGATGGAGAAGAAATCACAACTATCTACCCAAGACACACATGGCAGGATGGCGAGTACAACTTCCGGCTCAGGTATGACCTGAGCGCTGTCGAAGCTTCGATCCACAACTGGGAAGTCTGGTGCAACATGAACGGCGGAGGCTTCCACATCGATCCGTACTACATGAACGTTACAATCATGGGTCAAGGTATCGTTGCTGACGACTTCAACGGAACGATTCAGGCATCCGACATCATCAAACCGACGGATTTCACACAGATCGCTGGCAAGTTTATGGACGGCTTCGAATTGACAGTGAACACTCCGCTTGGAGCTGCTGCCATCGAAAAACGGAAACCGGACAACTTCACGTGGATCTTCAACAAGTTCACAGAATCTGCGGGGGTGGATGGAACCATCATGGTCTTCCGTCCTGTCACAAATCAAGACAAGGTCACAGCTACCGCCACTGTCTCGAGTGGTATCTGGATTGGATCCGGAACGATATTCGAAGACAATCCAGCATACGTTCAGACTTGGGGAATGCATGGCATCACTGGCGTGAAGACTGTCTCTTCAAACTGTGAATTCTTAGTGTCCACAGATTATGGAGATACATGGATCGGCCACACAGAGTCTGGATGGATTCAAGACGCTTACATGACAAAGCTCGAGATCGAAGCGGTCACTCCGGATGAGTGGGCAGAGCTTGGCTCGACTGTCGTGATCAAAGCAATCCTGGAACAGGATGCAACACTGGCATCGCTCAATGTGGACGGTGCTTATATAACAATTCAGGAGGACAACTAACTCATGAAAGGACATGCGAAGCTTCAGCTTTTTGACAACAACGGAAAGCTGATCCAGGAGACCGAAAAGGATAACATGATCACAAATGCGTTGAACTATGTTATCCCGGCGATGATCGCATCAAATCAGACACCGAATACCGGATTGCTTCCGCTGGCATATAACGCTCTCGGGGGCTTGATGATGTTCGACGGTGAGCTGGAAGAAGATCCGGACAACATCCACTACCCCAACAAGAACGTTCATCTTGTCGGTTATGGCGGGAGGTACACAGACAGCTCCAACATCCAGCGGGGCAGTTTCAACTCTTCAGAATCTGGAGAGACTGACACCGGGTACGTCATGGTGTGGGATTTCAACACGTCCCAAGCGAACGGAACGATCAGAAGCATCGCGCTCACGCATAGGTTGACAGGAACCGATCCGTTTTATCTCTATACCAGAGACTTACAGGTCGCATCCCTCAGAACATCAGACGGAACGAAGAACTGTCTCGTGAGAGATGCCAAGAACCAGCTCCTCTACTACATTGACAGGGCTCTGGACAATACATCCTCCGGCTTCGCGGTGAAATCGGCATATGTACCGCTGAACCTGTTCAAGGTGTCAGATGGCGCAGTCGGGGCTAAGAAATATAGTGGAGTCATCAAACGTCTGGCGTATTATGGGATCAAGCATGCTTACCAATACAACACTGGCACCACGTCCAAACCGAACTGGGAAACGAGATACCTGAATATCACTACCGGAGTCTACTATAAAGACGGATACGATGGATATGCTTATGTCGCGTGGACGCCCGGCAACAGTTCTGGAGATGGATTCTTTTATCTGAAACGCATGAAGATCAGCGACTTCAGCTTTGAAGAAGAGGACCAGATCAGAATCGACTGCCCGAACTGTCAGCTCAGAGGGCCGAACTCAAACAACACAACCGGAAACTCAACGGGTGAAAGCGGATATGGCTGCGTGTCAAATGGGTACGCTTATTTCATGGCGTGGGCCCGTCATAAGGTCTACCGGATCAACTTGTCCAATCCTGTCGACATCATGGAGATCTCAATCGGTGATCAGTTTACGATTTACGACAACGGAGACAGACTTGTTCCGATGAAAACTGGCGGGATCCGGTTGATGTGCAATGAGGCAAAAGGCGACGGTTATAATCACTATCGCCTCTGTTTTATATCTGAGGACGGAGCTTATAACATCGACCAGATTGACCAAGGAAATGATGGTTACAATTTCCGATACGACCAGAGGAGCACGACCGACGATCTTCTGTCGCTGTCCCATTATTACGATGGAGCTAATGCTGAAGTCAGGATCGAAGGTGGTTATCTTGGCACTATATGCAATCTCAGCACTCCGGTCGTCAAGACTGCTGCAGCATCATTGAAAGTCATCTACACATTGACGGATTACGTCGAACCGGATGAACCGAAAGAAGCTGAAGACAGCACAGGAGAGTAATGGATGGCGAGGAAGATCACGTACCGCGGAAAGAGTAAGGTGATCATCCGCTTGTGCGAACTGGTCAACGATCTCTATGATCGAACACTCGGGGACATGCTCAAAAGCACTTATGACACTAACGATGATGGGATTGTGAACAATTCCGACCTCGTCAATGGATTCGAAGTGCACAAAAATGTTCCGGCGGACGCTCAGTTCACAGACACCGTTTATGATGACACATACGTCCGTGAACGCGTCACGTACCTGATGAACAATATGGAGCTCATCATGTCGACGCTCTTCCGCACAGAGTTCTACTACCTCATTGATTCGGAAGGTGATCCAATCATTGACGCAAATGGTCATCCGATCTACACAGCGAAGTTCTACGACATGCTCAGCGAACTCCGTGAAGCTGTCGAGTTCTTAAGAACTCAGAACTATGTATTGTGGGACAATCCACAGGAGGATAATTAATGGCAGATATCGATCTCGAAAATGCTCGACGAATTATCGACCAAACAAAAACGACGAACATGTCTCCGGACGATTCGATCATCATCGACTCAGCCGTCGGAGGCACTCGTCGCATCGAATATTCCAATCTTGCCAACCAGCTGAACGCGACGCTTCAGATTGACGAACTGAAGGATACGGCATCCGGAGCAATGCAGAAGTCTACATATGACCGGAACGGTGATGGAATCGTCGACAATGCCGCGAAGGTTAACAACCACTCAGTCAATTCGGACGTTCCTGAAGGCGCAAAGTTCACGGATACAACATACAACAATGCGACTCAAAGCGTTGCCGGACTGATGTCTCCGGACGACAAGCTGAAGCTGGACAACGTGGCTGACAACGCCACACATACCGACGTGGATGAAGCTCTCAGCTTATCCAGTGAGAATCCGGTCCAGAACAAAGAAGTCGCAGCAGCGTTGAACAGGAAACAGGACACTCTGGCCTTCGATACGACACCGACGCAAAACTCAACAAATCCCGTCACGTCTGGTGGAGTCTATGCATCCGTCAAAGCTGAGGAAAAGACGAGAGAAGAACAGACAGCCATCCGATACGAGATCATCGACGGATGGCTTTATAACGCATACTATAGCGTGAGCTGAGAGGAGGAAAGCAGATGGCTCAAACACTAACAGATAGAGAAAAAGCGCTGAACCATGAGGATGGCTTAGGCATCATCGAACAGCTGGCTAACATATCCGACAGGATCGGGAAAGAATCCAGTGACAAGATCTGGCATCACGGCTTCAAGCGCAACAACGCAGACGGAAATCCGGCAACTCGGATCTCTCCGCTTTTCGACACGGTGAACGTGGCTCCCGCGTACATGGACTACACAAACGGTGTGTTTGTGCCAGGCGGATGGCAGTGGCTGATTGACAAGTTTTATCCGGTCATGGTCAACATGGACGGGACGGAAGCCTACAGGCTTAACAAGTTCAATCACAAGCTGAAAGAGAACGGTGAAGCATCCGACGCTTTCAACATCGACAGCGACCTGAATGCGATGTCATGCCTCACTGAGAGGGTCTATAGAAAACATTATGAAGTTGGTGATGTGGAATACTTCGAGTTCTCAAACGTGAAGCTCGACGATGATTTCCATTGTGACGCTTTCGTCCGAAATAATAAGACAATCGCCAGCAAAGCATACTTCCCGATGTTCAAAGGTCAGATCGACTCCAAGGGACGGCTCAGATCCATCGGTGGACAGGCACTAAATACAAACACGACCGCGACGGCAGAAGTGGCTGCCGCTACCGCCATGGGCGAACAGTTCTCGATCTGGGATCTCTCACACAGGACTCTGATTGAAGAGCTCCTGATCCTCATGAGTATGTGTGACAATGTCCAGCTCTCATACGGCCAAGGACAAACATCCGGATATGTTAACGACGCAAGCCAGAACTATGGACACCGCGCGACCGGAACACTCTTTGACAAGGGCCCGTTTTTCGGGTTCTCCGACACAACTCACGAGATCAAAGCTTTCTACATTGAAGGTCTCTGGGGAAATCGCTGGGATAGAGTTCTCGGGTGTGTTCTCGTCAATGACGTGCTGAAGTGCAAAGCTAGCGGTCCTTACAATCTGACGGGTGAAGGATATACCGAAGTCGGAATCACCCTTCCGGCTAATGGCTGGCAGAAAGAAACACAGAACACACGCTTCGGCTCATTTCCGAAAGAAGTCGGCGGTTCAGACAGCACATACATCTGCGACTATTGGTACAAAAATGCCAGCGGCACTAGGGTGCTGATTGGCGGTGGCGACTGCTACTCTGGCTCGTTCTGCGGTCGCTACTGGCACCTCGCCTCTGCGGCTTCCCACGCGGCCTGGACCGTCGGGGCGTCGCTTCTTCTTGAACAACCTGAAGAGGCGTAGCCTCGCAGGGGGTTCGGGGGATTTATCCCCCGACTGGTTCAAAATTCGATTTTTCAATATAGCAAACAACAAGCAACAGAAACGGAGCAGAACAGCTTCAGCGGTTTAAGGCTGCGCTGCTCCCGGTCTTCCTCGTTTTGAGTGCTGATTGTCGGTGGCAACTGCAACAATGGCTCGAAATGCGGTCGCAACTGGAACCTCAACAATGCGGCTTCCAACGCGAACTGGAACATCGGGGCGTCGCTAACTCTTACAAAAGCCAGCAAAAAAACAAGCTGGAGGTATATATGATGATCAAATGCAACCTTAAATCGTTACCTCTTGGTAAAAATTACCGCAACAGGATCGGGTGAGTAAGAGTGATCTCAAAACCCGGTAGGTGATAAGAAGAAAGTGAAATCTTATAACAACCTGTACAACAAACTGCTTGATAAGGACTATATTGAGGAGAGATTCTATAACGCAAGCAAACGAAAGCGGAGACGCAGAGACGTCCGGAACATTCTCGAAAATATCAGCAAGCACATAGACATCGTCTACGAGATGATGCTCAACGAATCATGGCAACCGACACGCGGAAAGCGATCCATCATAAACGAATCGAGTTCGAAGAAGATCAGGATCATCGAGAAACCGAACTATGCATATGATCAGGTAATCCATCACATGTTCGTGGGTGTGTTCGCTCCGATTGTCATGCATGGATTCTACGATTTCTCGTGCGGAAGTATTCCGGATCGTGGTGTTCACTATGGCAAGAAGTTCATCCAGCGGTGGATCTATGAATATGTCAAAAGACGACGAAGATTCTATGTCCTGAAGCTAGACATCCGGCACTTCTACGCTTCCATCGATCGTAAGCGATTGAAGGAAATGCTCCGGAAGGATATCCGCGACGATAGATTCTACCACCTGGCATGCAAAATCATTGATTTCGACGGCGACCTGAATGGGAAAGGACTCCCGCTCGGGTTTTATACGTCGCAGTGGCTCGCGAACTATTACCTCAAACGGTTCGATCATTTCGTTAAGCAAAAGCTGAAAGCGCAGAAGTATATGCGATACGTTGACGACATGGTGGTCTTCGGAACGAACAAACGAGAGCTTCACAGAATGCTCCGAGCAATCGAAGAAGAACTCAGAGATAGCTACGAACTAACCGTCAAGGACAACTGGCAAGTCTTCATGTTTGAAGACGGCCGTGGTCATGGCCGGGCTCTGGATTTCCTTGGCTTCGTGTTTCATCGTGATCGCGTTACAATTCGGAAGTCAACGTTGAGATCCGCTAGGAGAAAAGCAAACAAGATCTGGAAAGTCGGGTGGCCAACATGGTACTCAGCTTCTCAGATGCTCTCACATTGTGGTTGGTTCAGACATGCCGATGCGTATCAATATTTCAAGAATCACATCCTCACAAAAGTTAACATCCGGAGACTCCGGAAAGTGGTGTCAAAGCACTCAAGAAAGGAAGCATATGAAAGACTGGCACGAAGCTATATCGGACGACAGTCCAAAACTCATCGACCTGACGACATCCCCGACAACAGTCTATCTTCGCAAAAACGTCCAGAAGAAAAACGTCAAGGATGACAAAGGAGTCGAACGAACAGAGTATCACTATCAGGAAAAAGAACTCACTCCGATCGAGTACGCGATGATGTGTTCAACAGAAAATGCAGAAGCGATCGCAGAGCTAGCTGAGCTCTTGGGAGGTGAATGATGGTCAAGTTATATGTCCGCCTGATCAAGACCGGCAGCATGACACTGGAAGACGTTCCGGCAAAGTGGCGTGAAGCTGTCGCTGAGGCTCTTGAAAATGAATAATCAATACGGCACGGACAGCGACACGAACATGCGGTTCGTAGCCACTCAGGCAATGGAGACAGCAGAATCGTGCTTGGCTCTATGCCGTACTCTTCTCGATCTTTTGAAGCAGCACACAGACGTCTCTGAATATGAGAGACAACTTGAACATCTGAAAGGAGGCCACAATGACTAAGAAAAAACCAGAAATTCAGGAAGAACAGACTCAGACCTACGACGACTTTGAAGAATGCCTTGAAAAGGATGGCATCGAAATCGTCATCCCGGAAACTGATCCAGATGATCTTCCGGAAGGAATTGGAGCATCCGGATTTTCTCCGCGTCTGACAGCTCCGTCGTACACGAATCCGTACTACATCCACAGGGATGGCGGAGGATATAATCTGTGCATCAAGATCACCGGAAACTCTTGTCTTCCGAATTGCGTCGGCTACGCTTACGGGAGATTCCTGGAAGAAGCTGGGATCACGTCAGAGACTAAACTTCCAAGATGCAATGCTGAGGACTGGCTGGCCATGGCCAAAGCGAACGGATATCCGACCGGAACAACTCCGAGACTCGGTGCTGTCATCGTCTGGAAGCGTGGAAACCTTTGGAATGGCAACGACGGTTGCGGCCATGTGGCAGTCGTTGAGCAGATCAATTCGGACGGGTCCATTCTCGTCTCTCAGTCCAACTATGGCGGCGCTCGTTTTAACATGAGCACAATAAAAAAGCCATACAACATCACAGGCCAGACGTTCATCGGGTTCATTTATAATCCGCACATGGATGTGTCCAACACTGTCTCACCCTCCAAAACAACGACTCAGGTCGCTCAGGAAGTGATTAATGGAATGTGGGGAAATGGCTCTGATAGGCAGAAGAAGCTGGAGGCAGCCGGATATTCTTATGCAGCCGTCCAGGCTGAAGTCAACAGACTGCTCGGAAATATGACGACCACTACAAGCGCAGCCATTAAGGTTGGAGACCTCGTGACCGTCACAAAGGCAGTGAATTACGACAATGGTCGGACCTTCTCTCTCTGGTACAAGCAGTACAAGGTCATGCAGCTCTCAGGAAAGAGAGCGGTCATCGGTGTCAACGGTGTAGTGACTTCCGCGATCAACGTGGACTATCTGAAGAAAGTGTGAGGAAAAAACATGAAGCTAAAAAATGAAACTTATGACCTTCTGAAGTGGATGGCTATCTACTTTATCCCGGGGCTGACGACTCTGATCGGTGTGATCGGTCTCGCCCTCCAGTGGCAAGAAACAGCGATCGCGACAACAATCTGTGGAGCTGTCGGTTCGTTCCTGGCTACATGCATCGGCATGTCCGTCTCAGAATATGAGAAGGCGAAGCACGAACAATATGAAGGCGAGGGCGACTGATGCCGACATTTTATACATGGGTGGCGACCGTCCTCTTGCCCATAGCTCTCGCTGTGCTTGGTTCCTCATGGGTGGGTGACGCCTTCAAGGCGCACCGTGAAGCGAAATCAGGCAAGGCGACAACGGATCAGATCATGCACGCTATCTCGAATCTGAAAGCTGAGATTGACGAGGACCGAGCAATCACGGCACGTGTTAGGATAGTCAGATTCAATGACGAGCTGATTCGGAAGGATGAACACTCGAAGGAGTCGTTCGATCAGACACTCTCCGATATCGACACATACGAGGACTACTGCCGAGCGCATCCTGATTTCGAAAATAATAAGACGAAGATCAGCGCTAAACACATCAAAGACGTCTACGAGAGGCGACTCGAAAAAGGTGATTTTCTTTGACCGGAAAAATATTCCGGTCTTTTTTTATCTAATAAGAATTTTCATGCGTCCTCGAAAACATGGTTGGTACTGACCATCGGTCAGAAAACCGGTAAAGCACAATAAAAACTATGACCTTATTTTACAGTCAATTTCATACTGTTTTGAGAAGTGTTATTTTTTCTGGA
>JAFUGM010000063.1 GCA_017469355.1 Solobacterium sp.
GGGGCATCCTGATCAAGGAACGCATGAATTGCATTACGTTCCACAAACTGATTCTGAATCAACGCTTCTGTATGAGACTTTGGCGTGGATTGTAATCCAAGGGAATAATAATCCTGCACAAAGTTCTCATACAGTGATGGGGTTGGCTCAGAATGCGTCAGTACAACCGTATAGCCAATGGAAGATACCGGTTCTTCCAGTACCACTTCTGTAATCCCAGGTTCCGTTTCCATGGGTTCCTGCTGTTTCAAAACAGTTTTCAGCTCTTCCAGTTCCGCAACTGCTTCCTCATTTGCCATGACATGAATCGGAATCGCATTCGCACTGACTTCTCCGTTGACATAGGCGTAAAGGTAACCGTTTCCGGTTTCCTTTGCGCTGAGTGTTCCATTAACTATGGTGATATTGGAGGAAGGAGTTCCATCCTCATTCCTCACAATATACTGAATTGACTCTTCTGCTGTTGGCTCCTCCAGCATCACACTCACAAGATTCCGTACATCCACGGCGGCTCCTGCCGCAAGATATACCGGTTCTCCAGAGACGGATACCGAATGAGATTCGCCTCGAACATCAAAGGATGGCGCACAACCGCTGATGATTACCGCATCAGCCAGAAGAAACAGAACACCAGTCGTGAAAACTGCGCATGTGGTTTTTACAAGAGAATGTTTTAACTGATTCTTTTTCTGCATCACTACCTCCTTTCCTGTTGTCTGTTGTTTCATATGAAGTTGTATTATTCTGTAGTATTTTTTGCGGTCTGAGTTACCTCACCATCTCTGGATACGGTGATCTCAAACCAGTTCTCACCATCCGTAGACTTATATCCTGCAGGAGTGATTGTCTCATGGAGGTAATACGTCCCTGCTGGAAGATCACCGATCCAGAAGATACCACTGTCGGTAGAACGAAGTCCTCTTTCTACTACGGTATGATCTGCACGGAGAAGTTCAAACACTGCACCAGGCAGAGGATCATGTGCTGCCTCGAGCTTACGGAGAACGACTCTGCGCTCGGTATCAATCAGGTTCATAACACCATAGGTGCTAATATCCGGAACTGCGGTTGCCTGATTGTTTTCAATCAGGAATACCGCGGAGTCTTTCTGCTCTTCTCCACTTCCTCTTTGAGAAAGAATATGACTGGTGGTGATATTGGCAAGGATTCCACTGTCAATCGCCTGGAATCCAGCCTCTCCCACAAGTGCGACATACGTATTCTCAACACGATTCTTTAAATCATAGGAATTGACATAGCCTTTCGGAACGGTTGTCTCCTTAAGGTAGTAAACACCCGCAGGAATCTGTTCAAAGAGAACGGTTCCTTTTTTAAGAACTTCACCCTTCACATTAGTGAAGGTAGCCGTTCCATCCGCGGAGGTCGCCGTCGCATCTTCCCCGCGAATCTTATATGTATTTCTGCATTCTGGATCAGTAAACAGAGTAAATTCTGCCTGTGCCAACGGTTCGCCAAATCCATCGATCTTGAGGAAAGAGATGTCATATCCTCCAGACCAGTAGATACATCTGGCTGTTCCAATATTATTGCCGGATTGACCAGTCAAATAGTCTCCACCACAATCCGTATCCACGTCGGCGCGTGCATTTCTGAACGCGTTGTAAGTCGCTTCGGAAACTTCTCCAGCAAAGGAAACCACCGCAAACTGCTTCTGCATATAGTAGTGGTTAGGCTGTGTATTATCATCACCTTCAGCCCATACCCAGATCGAACCCGCCGGTACAGTATCAGCAAGATTTCCGTTCAGAGTAATGGATGTTAGTGCCTGTCCATCCGCTGCGATTCCCGCAAGGTAGATATCCTGATGAGCGACTGTATAGGCCTCACCACCATTTGTGGCATCTCCTGGCAACACAGTATCACTGAAGTTATCGTTGAAGCTCGGGTTACCAGAGAGGTAGAGTCTGCTGTCCTTAGCAAGGTAAATACCTGCACCGTTTCCACCCTTGACACTGAGATTATTACTGATCGTGCCGCCAGTGAAATAAACCGATGTTCCAGCACCAGCATTCACTGCTCCGCCATTACCCTCTACTATGGAATTGCGCAATGTCGCATGATCAGAGATTGTCAGCACTGCCGATGTCTGAGCATTATTGACGATACCGCCATCGCAAACGATGACACGATCATTTTCACGATCTTCTCTATGGCCATCACCATCAAGAGTAATATTCATCAATGTCAGGTTAGAGTTGTTGGTAATCATACTGCCTGTGCAGCCATCACCTCTCGTGATGACACATACAGTATTATCATCGCCAGTATACGCATAACCGTCAGTATCAGTCTTAGGAGCAGTTGTAAGCATTACGGTCTTACCACGGGCCAGCTCTACACCCTCATTGAGTGTATATTCACTGACCAGCATCTCGATTAATCGTGCTGTACCTCTGCTGCCATTGCTGTAGGTAAAGGTTGATGTACCTGCCTGATTATATGCAGCGAAGCACTCTTCCAACGAACCGTATACAGCAGGAGCACCATTGATATACAGCAGGGTTCCATTTCGATCCGTAATCTTACAGATAACTTCATCCCACTGCGCGTAAAGCGTCATATCACCCTTTGAAATCTCATCTGCATACTTATTTGAAGGTTCAGTAGAATCGATGCCGCGATAGAAGGTGATGTTATCTTCACGTACATACTCGAAGTAGCCAAGTTCTTTCAGTTGTTCTTCTGTCAGTTCTTCGCCGTTTTCACCTTCAGGTTTTTTATCCATCGTAGCCCACGCTTTGAATACATGGCTATCCCAAGTGGGGTTCGTTTCCATAATTGTGTAGTTATGGCTGGTTTCTACGGTTGTAAAGCCAATCGTATCTGTACGTTCCCCATTGTTATCTGACAGTTTTCCGCCCATGGCATTAAAGGTCAGTGTCGGTTTAATATCGTTCTTCAACCCGAATGTTTCACCAAGGAACGCCTTCTCAGGCAGATCGATATTAAGCGTACGGTCAACATCACCGTCTACCGGCACCACTTCCCAAGACACAGAATTATCTCTGCCGATGGTCACTTTCCAGTGTCCTGCAGGAAGTACGGTATCTCCTGCCGTGGCAGTCTGATCGAGTCGATAGACGCTTCCCGGAGCAAACCTAGCGGCATTTCCACCTGTTGTTTCGACGCTGCCCCACGGAATAGTCACAATACCTTCCGCATTGCTACGTCCGCTCCAGACCTGAACATCACCTTCGCCCTCAGCCTCTCTGGTTAAGGTAAAGCTGGCATTCGGTACAGGAACAACTTCATCAGAAACAACGATATTTCCTTCATCGTCAATCTGAGGCAGATATTGTGTCACTTTGAGTTCCAGTCCCTTACCAGTCCAGGCAATGTGCTGTTTTCCTTCAGTTACCGATCCACTGATACCAGTCAGTGTAGTGTCACGGTCATTAACGAATTTATTCAATCTCGCACCACTGATGTTGGCTCCGGTATAAGTACCGAAGTCTCTGCCGCCAACGCCATGATCCGCATAGATCGGATAATCCATTCGGTTCGGAGTTCCTTCAGATTCTGGTTCACCATCAGCCACATAAATACCAATGTTGGCACTGGAGCCAAGACCAGAGCTTGTAATAATTGTGTTGCTGTCATAGCCAAGATAAACATTCTTGACAGTTGTTCCATCAGAATCTGTATTGCCAGTGACAATTGCATTACCAGAGAAAGCAAGTGTTGCATTCTCACCAGTGGATACCGCTCCCTCCGGAGACTTGTTTCTTTCTTTAATACTGCCTCCGGTCATGGTGAAGGTTTTCCATGCGGCCACATAAACTGCGCCACCCGAGGTAGTTGCATTATTTCCAGTCACGCTTCCACCACTCATCGTAACAGAACCGCCATTATATACCGCGCCGCCATAATCAGCTTCATTTTCAGTAATAACAGGCGCACCAGAAATCGTCACAACTGCTTCTTCCGCCGCATGAATTGCACCACCGGTCTTTTCTGCGCTGTTACTTTGGAGAGTACCTCCCGCAATTCGAGCATTCCCTGCTGTCCAAAGAGCACCACCTTCAGTTGCCTTATTTCCGCTTATGATACTTCCAGCGTACATGGTGAAGGTGGTTCCGTTGTTCATGTAAATACCACCACCATTGTTACCAGCAGTGTTTCCATTTCCTGATTCAGTTCCACCAACAGCACCTCTTAGAACCACGTTTGCCTTGGAGTATACTGCACCACCATCATTCTCTGCCTGATTGCCCGTGAGAATTGTTCCGACATTCAGATTTACACTTGTTCCAGTAGAAGCGTAGATTGCACCGCCATTACCATTATTATTTGCTTCACAGTCCGTGATTGTTCCAGCAGTCGTAATGGTGACAAAGCCGGAATCAGCGTAGACGCCTCCTCCATTAGCTGCAGAACAGTCCCGAATAATTCCGTTCATGATAAGAGATGCTCCGGTGTTCAGATAAATTGCACCACCATTGCCCGTAGTTTCAGAATTCTGTAAAATCGCACCGCTATTGACTGTCAGACGAACCGGACCGGCAACCTGAATGATGCCACCATTTCCATCTGAAGTTATCGGAGTTTCTGCGTTCTTAGCACCATCCAGAACAATCTTATCGATGGTAAGAGCTCCATTATCTACGATCATACCGCCTTCCGCAAAACCACGGCTGACAACAGAAACGTTACCATTTCCATCATCCACTCCCTTGTTATATGGGAAGTTGTCTTCATCCGTTGTTAATGCTGTGGAAAGGATCACAGTCTTACCAGTGTTCAGTACAGCAGTATTCTCCATTGTATATTCAGGAACAACCATCTCAATTCTCAACGTTCCTGAAACAGTACCATTTCGAGAAGTTCTGAGATTACCGGAATTGATCTGTGCAAATGCATCTTCCAGATGTGCAAAGACTGCCTCTCTCAGATTGCCGTTAGATTCCCTGATATACAGCAGTTCACGACTGCGGTTAGTAATCTTGCAGACAATCTCCAGGAAAGTATTCTCAAAGACAACCTCAGAAGAAGAAACTGCCAGTTCATTACCGTCTTCATCTACCACGTTCTCACCGATGATGCCTTCCTGCATCATTGCAGAAACAGGCTCGGATCCATTCTTCGAAACCATCGTACGAACAGAAATTCTCTGGGTATCAGAAAGCTCTTCTTCCACTGCGTACTTCAAATCCGTAGGCAGTCCGTGAATTATAAGAGACTCTCCATGTTTCAGAGTAAACTCTGCCACACCATCCGTGAACTCTATTTCTCCGTAAATCGAATTATTGTTTGCGTCCGACTTTTCTGCTTGATAAGTCTTTGAAATGGTATTGTCATCCAAAGACAATTTGAAACTGAAATCCTCTTGGTAATCCTGCTCCGCATTACTTACAACCTGTTTGGAAACAATAAGATCTCCAGTTACACGAATGTTGTTAAAGGATACAGAGGAGAGACTTGTAGAATTTACGGATCCAATGTTTTCACCCAATGCCCCAACTACGGTCAGAGGCTTTTCATCTGTGAAGGTAAATGTCTCTCCATTCCTCATTGCCTCTGCTGTATAGTCTTCTTTCTGAGCCTCAGACAGAGCCTCGGTCACCTCATAGGCCACCTTGTCAAATGCATCCGGGAAAATCGCAGTCGCTGATTCACCAGCTTTAAGCCTTACAGTGGCTTGACCATCCTTGTTGAATGTCAAATCACCATACTTTGTGCTGTTCATCGTAAACTTGTCGGCAGGCAATCGCACTATAAACTCGAACTCTGCCGCAGTTTGATCATATGACCAGTCACTAGTAATGGTCTTTGTCACAGTGAGGAGTGGATGGTACTCCCAATAAATATTTGAATTACCCTTATCGGTACTCTGGAAACCTCGCAGTGTTGAATCACGATCATTAACAAAGCAGAAGAGGTTATCTTCATCTACCGCCCATGTACCAAAAGGCTTCCCACTCAGACCATGTTTGTAGTAGATAGAAGTTGTCTGGGTCTCTTTACCTTCAGTATAAATACCAATCTCAGATCTGGCATCAAGTCCACTTGCCTTGATAAGATCATTGCTATCCTGATTAAACTGAACATTGTTTCGAGTCGTGTTCTTCAGTGTATTGCCAGTCACTGTACAGTAGCCTGAGAAAATCGCTTGCGCACTAGAATCAGTAGCAATCGCAATACCACCGCCCTGAGTTGTGGCATTATTTCCAGTAATCACACCACCGTTCATTTCAATCTTACTGCTGTTTGTCAAATAGACGGCACCGCCATTGGCTGCCGAGCAGCCAGTAATCGTACCACCATTCATGGTGAAGGTGCCATCATTGAGCGCTACAGCACCACCGTTTCTTGAACCTGCAGCACTATTTTCAATCTTACTTCCAGCATTCATGATCAGTGTGCTTTCAGAACCATTAAGGTATACCGCACCACCATCTTTATTATTTGTTTTGCCATTTTGCAGCGTTGCTTCTTTATCCAAGACAACCTTATTGGAACCCTCAATACGCAGAATCGCTCCTTCCTGGTTCGCTGAATAACTAGAGCCATTAAGTGTAATATTCTGCAGATTCAGTTCCCAGTTTCCACTTCCGCTCAAAGAAGTCATAGCAATGGTGGTCGCAGTCCTCTTAATGGTGGCATTAAATCTAGCATCCCCAATGTAATAGAAGCCGCATTCATCTGGTGTAGTAGAAGCCGTGGTCAATGTAACCTTTCGTTTCGCTTCACTATCAAGATAAATCTGTCTACTAGAAGATAATCCATATTCCTGCACCAGCATCTGAACCTGATATTCATCACCTGTATACTGGATACCATCCTTGGTGTAGAGCGCAGGTGTACCTGCAACATTTAGTACATTAAACGCGCCATCAGCTACAGTCTCAAGAACACTATAAACAGCAGGTGAACCATCTGCATCTCTGTATAACAGGTTTCCTTCACCATCAGTAATCTTGCATACAAACTCCGGCCAAATAACTTCACTATTTTGATTGCCCTTCAGTCCATAGAGATATTGTCTGCGGTCATTGTGGTAGACGTTAAGATTATCGAAATTGTTACTAATGTATGTAGCGAAAGGCATTCCAGGGACACCATGTCCTGCATCCTGTTCATCTGAGGCGTAAACACCAATATACGAATCCGCATTTAACGAATAATTTTTAATAATTGTATTGCGATTCTGATCCAGATAAACATTACAAGTGGTATTTTGTGAACCCATCGTATTGTTTTTTACCTTCACCGTTCCTTGGAAGGTCAGCAAGGAATCCGGTCCACCAACGGCAATACCACCACCATAGGACAGGGCATGATTGTAGCTGATTTCCAATGTCTTAGCAGTATTGTCATTGAAGGTTGCCGTCTGTCCGTCAGCCACGAAAATACCCGCACCTATATTCGCTGTATTTCCATTTCCCTCAGAGCCACCAATTACTGCGCCGGAATCAGTCATGCTGAACGTTCCGCCGGCATGATATACACCTCCACCATTTTCAGACGCACTATTCTGAATAATATTCCCACCATAGAAAGCAAATGTTCCACCAGCATGGTACACACCACCACCATTACCGTCGGCCACGCATGATTTAATTACAGATGTATTGCGTAGGTTGAATGTGCCACTTGCAGCATATACACCGCCACCATTGACCGTGGCTCGACAGTTTTCAATCGTGCCAAAACTGGTATTATCCTTTTCTCCCATATTGAGGGTATTCGAATTCAGATAAACACCACCACCATTTGTCGCAAGGCAGTTTTGAATCTTTGCAGTAGAATCCGATCCATAGAAGAAGATATCGTTATTCCCACCAGTACTGGTATGGTAAATACCACCACCATTACCAGCTGCCTGACAGTTAGTAATGACACCGTCATAGATTTTGACAGCGCCACCTGCCACATACACGCCACCGCCATCACCTGACGCTGTGGCTGTGTAAAGGATTTCTCCGTCTTCACCCGTCTCCTCACTACCTATGCTACCGCCAGCATTTAAGGTAAGTATTCCGCTCGCATTGTATACGCCACCGCCATTGACCGCTGATGATGTAACAGTCTTTGTGGTTTGCTCATTGTCTACTGTGTCATTAAGAGTAATCAGACCACCAATTGAAGCGCCATCTGCATACTCGACATCATCATATGTTCCACTTCCGACATTATAGGTACTGGTCTTATATACAGCTCCGCCATTAGCTGTTGCAGTACCGCCAACAATGCCTCCATATTGATTGATTGTTCCGCTTGACTGATAAATGCCACCGCCATTTGTCGCATTACCACTTATGAAACCACCTAAGATATAGAATGTTCCACTATCGTACCAACCGCCGCCGCTTACAGCATCACAATCGCTAATGATACCGCTATGATAAACAGCTGTACCGCTGCTATGATATATTCCTCCGCCGCTAACGGCTTCGCAATCACTGATGATGTTGTTTTGATATACAGACGTGCCATCAGCCTGATAGATACCGCCGCCATACGCGGCCTCACAGTCAGTAATGATACTGTTTTGATATACAGTCGCACCTCCTCCTTGATAGATTCCTCCACCTTTGCTGTCGGAATTGGTGACTGAATTTCCAGTAATCGTGCAACCATCAAAACTAGCAGTGCTGGGATTAATGTAAATCCCACCGCCATTCGCCTTTGAAGTACTATCAAGGATAGATCCATTTTCCAAAGTGACAATCTTCGCACCGGTATAAATTGCGCCACCAGCATTGACTATTGCTGTACAGTTCTGAAATGATCCATCTTTAAAGGTAAAAGCTGAGCCCTCAGCGCTACGATTATGATATAGACCTCCACCATCTGTCTGAGCGGTGCAATTTTCAAAGACACTCTGTTCACCAATGATACTCAGTGTTTGAGCAGTTGAATACATACCACCACCAGTAGCAGACTTAGCCGTACAATCTTTGAAAACGCTGTTCGCTATAGCCGCAGTTCCAGCATAATCATGATACAATCCACCACCTGCATTGGCTGCCGTACAGTTGACAAAAGAGCTTTCTGAACCTTTTATCGCACAATTATTTTCTGCGTCATAATTTACATAGAATTCCCGCGCATTAGAATATATACCGCCGCCATTTCCGCCATTCAAGGCCTCACAATTGATGAACGCGCTGTTTTCAAGTGTTACACGACTTCCTGCTGTATTTCTGTTCTGATAGACAGCACCGCCACTACCCCATCCAGTACAATCCGCAAAGGTATTAGATGTACCTGTAATTGAGAGTGTTTTTGCTTGAGTATAAAGCGCACCACCCCCGCCTGTCCTTGCCACGCATCCTGTAAAATTCACATTTTGCATAAAGACAGATGCATCATCTTTCGGGTTATAAATACCTCCACCCAGATTTGCTGTACAGTCAGTAAAATAGTTGTTACCATCCTTCGCACTATCATCAAGATACTTGCCGGGATTATCTTTCCCTATGATTACCGTAGCCGCATTTGAACTTACTGCACCGCCGTTTCCAGTTGCAAGGCAGTTATCGAAAGTACATCCATAAATTTCTAACTTTCTGGCGTTTGTCATAGCAACTGCACCACCAGTGACAGATTGGCTGTTTCTGAAAACACTGCCCTGCAGAATCAGATCATGGGAAGTTGTACGAATTGCACCGCCAACTGCGCTACCATTCTTTGCGCTGCAGTTATCAAATGTACAATCAATAACACGTAAAATACTATACTTGGCGGTAGATGCTTCGTCATTTGCATAAACGTTGATTGCGCCTCCATTACCAGAACTCTTGTTTGTATAGCTACCATCAAAAGAGCATCGTTCAATAGTGACATCGAGTGCATCAGACTCGATGGTGCCTCCAGAGCCACCCACTGAATAAGAGTTTTTAAAGGTGCTATCTGTAATCACTGTTTTCGAATCAGAAGACCACCCTCCTCGAATGTTATGGAAAACTGATCCTGCCTGAGCATTACCCGTAAGACATGCGCAACTGTCAAAAGAGCAATTTATTACATATAGCTCTCTGGCTGTTGTCCATATAGCACCACCACCTGCTTTGTCATTAGATCCGTTGGTCTGACAATTATCAAATACGCAATCTTCAACAGTCAAACTACTACCTGCTTTTTGGTTATCAACATAAATTGCACCACCTTGTTTAGCTCGAAAGCCTCTAACATCGCAGTTTGTAATTTTGACAGTCAAGCAATTACTTGTACTGATCGCTCCTCCGGCACCTGAGCCCGCTAAAGACCTGCCATCGAAGGCGAGATTTTCAACCGTCAGTGTACTATCTGTTGCTGTGACCGAAGAACCGGTATTGCCCGTATCGCGGCTGAGGGTAGCCTTATCACCGGTTCCTGTGTATGGTAAAGTTTCATCATCTTTGGAAGCAGTGGTAAAGGTAATATCATATCCAGCCGGAATATTCAGTACATCATCCTTGGGCACCAGATAATCTACCAGCATCTCAATCTTGTAAGTGTTGTTACCAGTTACCGCTTTTTCAGCAACAGCATACGCCATTGCAGCCTTAAGAGTGGGGAACGGCATATCCCCAATCTTACAGATAGGAAGCGCACTGCCTATAATGAGCTCTGCAGCAGTGTCACTGCTGTTCAACTTACCACTTACTTCAAGTTCTATGCCGGTAATTGTCTGAGAAGCTCCACCATTAAAGGTATAGCTGATATCGCCTGTACCGCTAAAGGTTCCCTTGATTGTAATATTCTGTCCCTGAGCACCAGGAAGCATCAGTTTGATAGATTCTCCTGAACCCAATCTCATATCATCACTTGAGACGGCACGAAGAGTTTGTATGGTCGCACCATTTTTCGCAGTAACAAAACCATAAATACCTTCCGCAACATTATGACCTAGCACACTAATCTCAGAAATATCCAACTTCAGTTCACTGGTATTGTTGTTAACAATAGTAAGATACGCCGGAGCAGAGTAGAAAATTATAAGTTTTTCCAGAGGTGCCTCGGTTCCGTCTTGCTGAGTATAAGACCATTTACGGTTTACTGCATCCCATTTGATAGTTTTTAGATAATCCTCAAAGTTGGTTAGCGCTTTGTCAGAATACGTATAAGCATAGACTGCTGTTGAAGCATAGTCAGCCCCTACTTTACTAGTAAACTGACTGTTATGAGTTTCATACAGCTTCATAGCCATTACGAGGTCATATATATCGTTCTCCCGTGTACGTGGCAAATAGGTTTGATTCGTGACCACATCTTTGTATGTTCCGGTAGGAGGAAACGACTGACTATCGTAACTCTTCAAATACCGCACATCGTACTTCAATGCATGTACCCAATACATCCGGTTGTACTCATAACGAACTTCCAGATCGCTGAATCTATCGTTTTTAAACACAGTGCTCAGCTTAGTGAGATCGCCCGCAGAAACATACGCCCCAAAGTATCCAGTAACATCGCCATGTGCCACAACCAGATCGTCATCAACTTTGCCAGGTACATAAACACCGATCTTCTTTCCTGAAGTTAGTGTGTTGGCATTAATAACAAGTTCAGAGTCAACATCCAGGTATACATTGCTCTGTTTACCATTCATCATGTTGTTGTTAACTTCAGCATTCCCAGAGAAATTCAATCTTGCAGTAATACTTCCGACACCAACAGCACCACCATTGGTAGCGTTATTGCCTGTAATAGATGCTGAAATATTGGCGATACCCGATCCGACATAGATTGCTGCACCATTGACAGCGGTATTTTCATTATTAATATTGCCGCCGGTATAGCTTACCGTGCCGCTTTCCGCATAAATCGCACCGCCAAGGCCAACTGATGTATCTTCACTATCGCCCCGGTTTGCGCTATTTCTACCGAGCGCACCTCCACTAATAGTTACAGCACCATTTTCAGAATAGATGCCACCACCATTGCCTTGTGCAGCTTTATTCGCAGTAATGCCTCCATCTTTAACTGTCACAGACGCACTGACAGCATAGATTGCTCCTCCACTCGACTTAGCTTCGTTGCCCTCCAGTTTGCCGTTATTTACAGTAACCGTACCGCTGGCAGCATAAATTGCGCCTCCATCAGTTGCTTTGTTTCCAACTAGCGTGCTATCCGCATTCATGACACTCAAACTGCCACCTTCCATGTAGAATGCACCGCCGTTACCTAGAGATTCATTACTGGTGAAGGAGACTTTGTTTCCCTCTTCTCCACCTCTACTATTATATGTTCCGCCAATTCCAGCATTGGTATTCAGCGCATAAATCGCACCGCCATTGGCAGTAGAGGTATTGTTGGTGAAGTTTGCACCATTTAAATTTAACGTTGACCCACTTATATAGATAGCGCCACCATTAACAGCTGAGTTACCCGTTCCTTCATCGTTTCCTCCAAAAGTACCAGTAACCGTTACAGTACCACCAACTGAATAGAGTCCACCGCCATTGCCTGTAGCCGCATTCCCACTAAATGTTCCATCGGCTTTCAAAGTACCATTCACACGGTAAATACCACCACCGTTTGCCGCAGTATTTCCTGCAATAGATCCGTTATTGATGAAGGTTCCATTACCCTGATATACTGCTCCGCCATTGGCTAATGCGCTGTTTTCAGAAAGTGTACCATTCACTTCTTCTGTAAATGTTCCATTGTTAAGATAAACAGCTCCGCCGTTTTCCGTAGCGGCATTTTTTGAGATACTACCACTTGTTGTCAGGGTTCCTCCATTTTGATAGACTGCGCCACCATTTTGAGCACTGTTTCCTTCGAGAGCACCAGTTAGGTTGACATTGCTTCTGACTATATATACCGCACCACCATTAGCCGCGTAGTTTCCGCTAACAGTTCCACTGATTCCAATTTCTCCAGCGTAGGCATAAACTGCTCCACCACTGGCATTTGCGTGGTTATCACTGACGATTCCATCAATTTCAAGTAATCCGGAATTAACATAGATTGCTCCACCATTATTGGTTGTACTATTACCTGTGATATTTCCATGCAGTTTGACTGCGCCCGCATTCACATAAACTGCACCACCACTTGTAGCCGCATTATCTTTAAGAGCGCCATTCACAGTCACTTCACCGCTCCTAACATAAATTGCACCACCACTATTTCCAATCGCATTGCGTAAAGTGGCATTTTCTGCAATCGTGAGATATGCCTTTACTTCAACATTAATTGTCTCTTCAGGATTCTCACCCACTTCTTTAACAGTAGTCGACTCATTAAGCACGGTCGCATCGGATGCACGTACATTCTTGCCATCCAGAATAATGTTCTCGAATGTAAGGGTTCCCCTGTTAGTAAATAAGTGACCACTGGTGTAACTCATACTGCGGCTAATTACCGCGGTGCCTGTCCCTTCATATTCTGTTTGTGCTGTGGTAATAGTAATGTTACAGCCCATAGGTATAGTCACAGCATCAGAAGCAGATCGAATAGAATAATCTTCGATCAACATCTCAATCGTAGCTATCTTTCCGTTCGCGTTTGCATACTGAACAGCCTCTTTCAAAGAGTAGAACTTCACCTCACCGATCTTACAAACGTACTTAGGGAGATAGAACAGGATAAGTTGAGCATCTGTTGGAGCATCTTTGAATTCATCTCCAGTTTTATATTGCCACTTATCATCATCGCGGTCGTACCGAATCTCTGTAACACCCGTCGCTCCTTCAATTGCGACGCCGGCCTTAGTATATAGAGACGCATGATCATACACATAGTACATATTGGTAGGCAGCGCATATCCGATTTTGCTGTGCATTTCATCCGCAAAGTCAGCATTAATAACTCTGCTGTCACCATCAGGAATACCCATAGATCCTTCCCGGCCTGCTAACGGTGTAGCTCCTGCTTCCTCCTGACTTACTGCAGCTCTTGCGGCTACAGGCAGACTGATTCGATTATGTGTAAATGCGATTTCATGATAGGTCTCTACACTATCGATTGTGCAGAGCGTAGAATCATCCGGATTCGTATATGAAGTACCATCCAACCGTACGGTTGTAACATAGTCATTGTTTGTAGTATCCTGCTTGACGCTCAGTTTAGCGCCACCTGGAACTTTCAGCGTAATCATATTTGACTTATCGCTAGCAGGAAGCGTAAATGTCTGGGTGTATACTTCGCCATCCTTTTCAAACCCATTTTTGTTGTAATCTGAAAGGCCGGTGCCATTGATATCAAGCGTAGCTATATACGTATATTCCGGGTTAGCATCCGCATCTGCATGATCGATTAACGGCTGTGTTACATCGACATCAAGAATTGCCAGAATACCAAATGTGCCAGGTTCGTAGTCGACAATATAATTCGACTGAATAGATTCACCGCTGGCAGTAATCGGATATTCTCCTTCTTCTTCACCTTCATCACGTTTTAAAGTAAATGTCAGTAAAGTAGAATCCTCGAGCGTGTAGGTCCATGTAACGATAGCTGTGTTCTCACCTTCGTCAAGTTCGATTTCGTAAGTCGCCTCTGCGTTCTCATCCTGACCTTTCCAACCTGTTACAGTCGCAGTAAGAAGCGGATCTTCCTTAAGACCAATCGCTTTCATAACTCGATCAGGAGTTACTATCAGCTCTGCACGCAGAATCTCCAGGTTACCAGTCTCATCATATATGAGGACATAGTTTCCCTGTTCCGTATTGCCAGAAGGGATCAATTTGTAAGTCCCTGCGTTTTCACCCAGTTCACGGTTTACTTCAAATTCCAGCAGCGCTTCTTCATCATTGCCAATTGTGTATGAATAGGTGCGTGCTCCGGTTTCTTCATTCAGGACAGAATTCAATACGCCGCCATCATCATTCCCCTGAAGTCCGTCAAGAATAACTTCCCATTCAGGGTCAGCATCTCCATAGGTCTTTACCGTATTCTCTAATTTCACGGTTAAAGCAGCAGGGGTGATTGTAAATTCAGCATTCTTATATGTAACAGAATAATTACCCTGTAGCGCATCACCCGATGCCTCTATCTCATATGGGCCAATGTTCTCACCTGATGTACGAGCCAGGTTATAGCTGATGGTACTGTCCTCATCCGTGAATTTCAAACCAGTGACTTCAGCAGTGAATAAAGGGTCTTCCTCACCATAAACCTTGCTGGTGCTTACTGCTTTCACAATCACTGGAGCCGGTGTAATAACAAGCTCAGCGTTTGATCGATCATAGGTAACCGCATAGTTTCCCTGGACAGAATCACCTTCCAGAGTAATAGGATAACTTCCAACATCCTCCCCTTCCTCACGGGAAACTGTAAAGGAAAGAACATCGGCGCTTTCATTATTTTTAAGACCATCAATAGTTGCGAGGTCAGGATCTGCATCGCCGTATGCCTTTGTTGCCCCGGCGGTAATGGTTACTGTCGCACGATTAATCGTAAGTGTTCCAGACACAAACACGACTCTGTAGCCTTCCTGCAAAGTAGCACCAGAAGGTGTAATTACATAAACCCCGGCATTTTCATCGGAATCGCGCGTTACTGTAAACACAATTTGACTGATACTGCCGTTTGCGGCTGTCACTTCAGCAGTATACTTGCCACTGTCATCCGGGCCTGTAACACTGACACTTGCACCATCCTCTTTAACATCCGTCTCAAATGTATAGCCAGTATCCGGATCACCATATGTCTTTTCAAGATCATTTACTTTGATTGTTACCGTAATCGGAGTCTGCTTATTAATAATCGTAAGCGTCCGTGGTTCAGAATCCGTAGATGCCGCAATCGAATAGGTATCCTCCTGGTTATCAGGTACATCCTCCAACGCATAGTAGTAATACACGTTGCCCTGGGCATCTGTCCGCTGCAGAGATGCTACCGTAGTGCTCCAGCCGTCTCTTGAAATCGTCAAGCCTGAGCGCACCTTCACAGCATCACTCAAAAACGCCACAAGCTCATCTCTCGTGTAGCTGGTTTTGCTGTTTTCTTTTGTCGTCCGATAAAGATCAACGGTTACATTGGGTTTATCTTCTGTATCAGTCAAGACCACACCGTTTTGATCACGCCATTCTTTTACGATCTTCAAACTGATTGCGGCTTGATTATTAACAACATACCAACCCGTACCGCTTATGTTACTGCTGTAGGCAAATTCCGCGATAATATCTTCACCACTCGCATACACGTGCTCTTCCTTGATGGAATAAGTGACGTTCTTTCCATCTTCTTTCGCAGGGAGTCCAGTAAAGGTTGTCGTGTCATAATACTTTTCTTTGGTCAGTTGAAGTGTTATAGGCTGTCCATCATATTTTGTGGCCGGCACCTCAGCCGCACCATCTACTGACTTATACAATCCAATCACTACACTGCTGACGTCCTCTGGCCACGCCTCATCATTGTTAACGCCCCATACAACCGTCACAGGGATGTCGACAGTCTCGGCACTGTTATTAAGCGTAACTGTGTTAAACGAGGTTGTTAAATCCGTAACGGAAGCACCACCAGGAACCCCATCTGGAGCCCCGCTACCGGTTTCAGAGAAGTAGAAGTATGTCTTCTGCGGATTGGTCGGAAGACTATAACCCCAAGGTGCTGTAGTTTCGACCGCATAGTAAAGAGTATCGGAGCTATACTCTCCATCTATATCTCCTTTTCGTATGGTAATGGATCCAGTTTCATCCGTAGTGTAGGACAGAACAGGAGTTTCATCATTATCTGCCGCATATACTGTGAACACCGCACCAGACAAAGTCTTACCTGTTTCTTCATCAATTTTGACGATCGTCAGTTTATGATCCACATACTCATTGGTAAACGCAAAATCATAGCTGAACGCAAGCTTATCATCCGGATCGACTAAGAACTCATTGGCGTCTTCTGTTACAGGTGTTCCTTCCCGCTGGTAAGAAACCACAACAGATGTATTTGCCTCAATCACTCCTTCTAATTCAGCAGGCAGTACATTCTCTTCAATCACACGATATGTCGCAAAGTCATCAAGTTCTGTTCCTCCCTCACGACCAGTGTTGAAGTTAATAGAACCATAGGAAAACTCTGCGTAGGTATGACTCTCAACATCTACCCAACCGGTTGCGGTGCCGAGTGCTTCCTTCTGGAGTACAAAGCGAATCTCGTTCTTCTGCTCATCCGTCAAAGTATAGTTACCTGTAAAACGTTTTGTGATATTGATACCCTTTGCCTCAGGATAGCAGCGCACCTTCAGTACATCTCCATTGAAGTAACTGTAGATGCCTCCGTAGGTGTAGCTCGGGTCATCCGTGATCAGGAAACTGTAGAATGTATTATCCCTCTGGTAATATACAAACTCACCATCAACATTCTGGTATGGTGCCTCTGTCATTTCGAGATAATAAACTGTGTTTTTATGAATTGACAGGCCATCGATTTCATCACTCAGTGTGATGGTGACATAGCCATCACTTCCAGTCGTAAAGGTAATCGGCTTACCGGCATTTTCTCCTGCCGCATAATACAGCGGACGCATGTTGGAATCGAGCATGCGGAACGTAGCACCTTCAAGGCCCTGTTCCATATGTCCCTCAGCGTAAGCAAACAACTCAATACTGTATACACCGCCTGTACCAGAGATATCCGTACCAGTAGGAGTAATGGTTTTTGTTTCTGTGACAGTGACTTGATCTCCTTCGATGAAGTCACCTCCATCCACACTGCCAACTACCGCGGTATTATCAAATGTCACCGTTTCGCCGACCTGTCCCGAAACTCTGGTGGTATAAGTGATAGTTACTTTCTCGCCACCTGGAATGACATAAGTGCCGGTCTGACCACTGAAATCGTAGGTTACTTCGCTACTATTGGTTTTGACAGATCCATAGTTGATGGACTGATTATTACTGAACGTATCCTTCAAGATAAAGCTTTGTCCATCCTCTGTCAGAATGTATTCCTGAGGATTCACAACGATTTCATAGGTCGCAAGATTACCGTTGAAGGCGGTAAGGCTCTTTTGAACCATATTCTCAGGCCAGGTAATGGTCAATGTGCCATTAACATATGTAATGTCATAGCTTGCGGTGACATCTTCGCCTACAGCATTTGTTATAACCGCATTGCTGGGAATGTTATCGACTGTACCCATCAGCTGCTGTCTTCCTGTCACAGTCACAGAGCTGATGCTGTCACCCTCGGCGAGACCTTCACTGGTATAGGTATCCTTTGTCAGTTCGGTATAATCGAATGGCTTCTCCCCGCTGTCCGCAGTAATTGTTAGCGTCTTTTTTGCGATTGTTACTTCAACATACTGTGCATCACCATCTGTTCCCGGCTTATACCATACATAGTAGGTTCCGGCAGCGGATGCAGTAGGAACGGTTCCACTCCATTTCGAAGTCTCCCCCTCCGTGTCTTCGGGTACAGTTTCGGCGTCATCGCCGAGCGCATAAGATAATGTTCCGCCCTCAACATAACCAGCTGTCACAAGCGTCTGTTCCTGCCCGTTATAGACAAGATCACTTATCGCAACCGGCGCAACGACATTAAGTTCCACTTCAGCATCTTCATCCAGATCATCAATCGGCATAATCGCCGCATTACTAAATGCCGGCTCTACCTCAAGTGTCTGTCCAACTTCCGGTGCTTCTTCATGAATCCGTGTATCACGTACTGTAATATTTGCAGTCTGACCATCCTTCATAAGAACTGCCAGGCTCTCTTGTGAGAATGCATTCACTGGAGTGATGACACAGACATCCTCTATCACTTCTACAGATAAGACATCCGGGTTAGAGGAAGTTACGCTTTCTATCTGCGCCTGGAATACGTTTGCGTATTCCTCTTCTACGACTCCTGCAGTGGTGAGAATATTTCTTAAATCAAGCGCATCATCTGTACTGATTTCTACTTCGTAGTAGTTTCCTTCTACGTAATAAGGGAAGTCCTTGGTATAAACAAAGACATAGGTACCAGAATGTTCTGTTTCAAAGCGGATTCCCACCGCAACTTCTTCTCCGTCCTGTTCTGTGGTATCCACAACTCCATCAACTAGAGTGCCATCAGCCTGGAATAACAGATAGTCATTTCCCTTTACTGCTTCTGGCAGAACAAAGTTCACTACATATCCAGACTTCTCTTCATTCACATCAAACCGGAAGGTAAGATAGTCTCCGTATACCACATTCCCTGCTTTAACAGCGTTTACCGCTCCCTCATCATCAACGAGTTCTGCCTCAACACTGATATCTTCTTTGAACTGTGATCCATCACTTGCCCGCACCGAAAGAGAACCTGTATGATCTTCGATCAATATCGGTGTTACTGGCTCATAGGTGGTATCTGTAACGGTAAGATATGTGACAATACCATCTCTCGAATCAATTTCTATTACTTCTGTTCCATCAAAGGTTTCATTGGAAGTAATAACCCATTCATCATCTTCCAGAGTCACTTCAAGCGGACTGTTCTCTCCAACCAGAACATCTTCTATATCCGCAAGGAAAGCTTCCAGATCTTCTTCTGCCACTGCACCAGACGCAGTTAAAACATCACGCAATGAACGTGTTTCCTGTTCGGTGATACTGAAGCGATACAGTTCTGTCTGCTTGTTATCAGACGTATTTCTTGTTTTTACATTTGAAAGGACCGGAACAAGGTCAGATACCGCTTCCGGTGTTTCGGCGATAACAGTTTCATCCACTGTCTCCGCATTAATCTCCAGCAGACCTGTATCTGCCAGTATCCCACTGAATGCCATATTGAATGACAACAGGAAGGACATTCCTTTCTTTGTGAACTTACTAAACTTCATATAGTTCACCGCCTTTCATCTAAAACAAGAAACAAACTGTAGACTTCGTATGTGAGTAATTTCGTTAATTCTTTTGGTTGTATGCCTCGATCACCGGTCCAGGATATGCCCAGTCTCCGACGTGGGTACTCTGGAACCAGAGCGTGCTGGTTCCACCAAGCTGGAATGTGGTCTTATATGGGAATTTCTCATTATCCCAGTACGCATCGTAGTTATAAGAAGTGGTTGTGCCTGCCGGCGCAAAGTCCTGGTCCAGGCTCAGATCCGGATACCGATCCGCATCTTTCACATTCACTTCATCTATATCAAACTTCCATCCAGCGCCATAATTCTTCGTTCTGTCATATTCGATACCGTTTGCCAGTTCATCCACGGTTGGACCAGATACCGAAGTTGTCGCATAACATTGGTTCAGTGTAACCCCTGCCGCGACTGTTCCGATCAGACCACCAGAAGACCCGGTGGACTGAACGTTTGGTCGTCCAGGTGTAGTGGAAGTAACACCTTCTTCATTGCCTCGGAATACGCCTTGATCTGTATGGCCTCCCGCATAAGATGCGGTGATCGAACCAGTAGTTACACTTCCAACCAGGCCACCCGCACTGGTTGTGCCCTGAACATATACCGCAGCCGCACTGCCGGTAATTGTCGCTCCGTTTGTACGGCCAATTAGTCCTCCGGCATTCCCACCGGTTGTGGTGATACTGAGGGCCGCCTCATTAGCAGGAACTGATTCTGTGTTATATGCGATGACATTTGTCAGTGTTACAGTAGTTGCTGTTCCAACAAGTGCACCTGCATCTCCTGAAGTTGTATGAAGATTGAAGTTACGAAGTTCAAGATTATCAACCGTGAGTGTTGTCGCCTCTCCAAACAGGCCTGCATCACTTCCAAGACTGTTATTTTCAACCCCATCGATATAGAGCTTCCCTCCATGATAGGTAAGCGGGTATTCCAGCACAGGCGGAATATATTCAATCGCCTCTTTCGCAGGAGAATCACCCGTAACCAGTTTGTCATGAAGGAATGTCACCTTTTCCTTGAAGTCTTCCCATTCAAGGTTATCGGACTGCGAAATCGTCAATTCTCCACCACTGTTGGAAAACCCAGATCCGTTTCCGAGGTTCTCAAGATGACGGAAATTCGCCACGGTAATCCCATCTTCAGATTCCCTCAGTCCGCCAAACAATGAATTGAATGATTCTGACTCTGGAGAAGATGCTGTATTTGCGAAGTTTTCAGAATCCGAAATCTCTACACGCAGTTTCAGATCTTTGCCAAGAAGTTCACTGAGTGTCAGATGGTTCTGTATACGGTTATCAGAAACTGTAATATCATCCAGCACAACGAAGATGCGGCCATCTTCCTTCTTGGAATTTGATGTTGTGGCTGTGATGGGTTTCGTCTCATCATCAGTGAAGAATACTTTCAGTGATGTCTTGTCGTCATAATTGAAATGACTGAAGAACTCATCACTTACAATCACTTCCACATAAAGAATTTCTTCGTTATGAATAATGATTCTTGGTGCCGCAAGAACCGGCTTCTTATCAAGACCGTTGGTATTACCGTAATAACCAATAATGTGATTCCCGTCATAACGTTTTCTGGCATCCTTGTTATCTTTAACAGCCTCAAGGTTGCTGTAGAGGGCGCTTCCAACGTCATAATTGTCAGAGTAGAACACTTCAAGAACCGTTGCGGTTACCGGGTCGAACCGAATGGTATAACTCTGATTGCGAATCGTATCATCGATTGCCCCAAACGGGAGTAACAGCGAATAATAATCCGTAGGATCTTCCTTATCTAATGTGGCAGAGCCATCAGAAACCTTAAGTGTAAGGATATCTGTGGCCGCAGTCTGTTCTGCTTTTCCACTTTCAAATGCGGTATGAGACTCTACGTCAATTCTTCCGAGTGCCTGCGCTTCGGAAAGGTGATTCTGAGCCGTGATGAAAATATCCTTTGCGATGTTATCCATTTCAAGCAGTCTTAAATCCCGCTGATGGCGGATAACCGCAACTGCGGAAATCCCACCTAAAATGAGAATGATCGCAATCGCCATCAACATTTCTGCGAGCGTGAATCCGCTCCTGTCTTTTGTTTTTAAGGTCACTCTCATCGCGTCAACCTCCAGATCTTCAGTTCAGGGATCGAATTACTAATGATTTTGCAGCTCCATCTGTTCCCTGATAAGACGCCTTTACCGTGCTGTCGGTATTGGATACTACTTTCAGCCCCTCGATCGTAAATACTCCTGTTGCGTTGTTATAGGTGATTCCGGTATAGGTAGGAATCAGCTGTCCGGATGCGGCTTCGTTCGTCAGAATATGCCAGTTTTGAACCTGTGATTCTGAACTGATGCCAAGTGCAGTAGTTTCATCTGTTAAGGGCGTAAGTGTAATCCACTTGGTTCCATCTACAGATAACTCATATCGCCAGTCATCATTTCCGATAAATGTACAGGAAGTGCCACTGCACGATGCGTCCTGCGCATAACGCAGCTGATCCCGAAGCACAATCACCGTGTTGTTCAACAACATTTCTGCCCTTGCCTTCACTGTGATTTTCTCCAGCACATTGCGTATCGCAGGAATAATACCGACGATCATCGTACCGACAAGTCCAATCAGCACAACGGTCGCAAGCAGTTCCGTCAATGTCATTCCTTTCCTGTTTCGAAGTCGTTTCATACCGTCCTTAATCCTTTGCGTAGGAGAACAGCCGCTCTGTACTGTCTCCGTATATCGTTACTGTTCCTGCGGAATGCGTCAGATTCTGCCCACCAAGCTGAATCGATACACCTGTGGCCATAGAGGATTCCTGCAGCTCCATGGCAGTTTCCTGTTCCGCATATTCCGCCACTTTATCAATTCCGATCTGAGCGATTTTCGTAGAAGACATCGCCATGGTCGCAAATAACAGTGCGCCAAGTGCGCTGACCAGCGTCGCAACCAGAACTTCCGCAATGGAGTCGCCGGAATTTGTTCTCAATTTTTCAATCAAGTGCTTCATTTCGTCGTCACCTTTCTGATCCGGATGTTCTCGGCAACGTATTTAATCGTGATCGTCCGTGTTGTCTGGTAGGTATGATCACCAATCGTTATCGTCTTTTCAGACGTATCGACTTTGGCATCCGCCTCAAGCTGAAGAATGTAAGTGCCATCCTGCTGGTAAACCTTTGCGAGAATCCCACCATAACGGTTCATACTCAGTTTTACGATCACATCCAATTCACCATAGGTATCCCCACCTACTGTCAATTTCTTCTCAACTCCTGCAATCGCATTTCCAAGGTAGTAGAAGTCCACATTTGATTTCCATCGATTCTCTTTTTCAAGAGACAGATACCCATCAAAACACTGACTGAGCATATCCTTTAATAAAGAACTGTCATCTGCCGCTGCGCCAGTTTCAATCAGTACTCCATCTGTATAAGTGACCGTGCCATCCGCTCCTTCTGTGGCGACATCTGTAACAGTAAATTCCACATCTTCCAGGGAATCTCTGATGTATCTTGTGGCAGAAGAAACCGCATAGTATTCCTGATCATCTTTCTTCATCGTCGCAAGCTGGCCGCTTACTCCGGAAGCACTGGTAAGCACAATTGACCCCACCACCGCACACATGATGAAAAACAGCAGCGCAAGCATCAGCGTAGCTCCGTCATTGTTCTTAAGTTTTTTGACTAAAATCGCTGTTTTCATACGTTTCTTGCGAGTTTCTGTATCATCCTGTCGAATGCACGACAAAAAATGAATGCATACTTTCGCAAATCTCATTGTATCAAAAATCTGAAACGAATCACTAAATTTGCTATTTTGAACACTATTTTCAAATTGTACCCCGCTAAAAATAACTTCGTGTTCGTCATCTCGAAGATACATAGAAAAAGACCTCCGGGAGCTTGATTCCCAAGAGGTCTTACTCAATTATTCTTATTCGGGTTTTCCCAGAAGCTTGAACATGTTCTTCTTATAGACTTCTACGCCTGGCTGATTGAATGGATTGATATCCAGCATATAGCAGGTCATAGCAGTTGCGATGAAGAACCAGTAGCACTGATAGCCGAAGCTGTAATCACTCATATCCGGAAGTGAAATCACAAGATTCGGTACACCGCCGGTTTCCACATGCGCCGCGAGCGTTCCCTGCATTGCCATCTTATTTACCCAGTCCAGATTCTTTCCGGCGAGGTAGTTCATGGTATCGAGGTTTTCCGGATCATTCGGCACGACCGCATCAAGTGTCGGCTTTTCTACCTTTAATAATGTCTCAAAGAGAACCTTGTTGCCTTCCTGAATGAACTGACCAAGAGAATGGAGGTCCGTAGAGAAGGTTGCGGAATCAGGGAGAATTCCCTTTCCTTCCTTGCCTTCAGACTCACCCATCAGCTGTTTGAACCATTCTCCCAGCATCGTTAACTGCGGTTCATAGGTCACAAACATCTCGACGTTGTATCCCTGGTTCTGAAGAATTCTGCGGCTTACCGCATAGCGGTATGCGTCATTCACCTTCAGATCATCCGTATTCAGATCATTGTATGCGTCCTTAAGGCCATCCATGACACGCTTGATATCAATTCCCATTAATGCCATCGGGAGTAAGCCAACCGGAGTGATGACGGAGTAACGGCCACCGATGTTATCGGGAATGACGAAGGTTTCATATCCTTCCTTGTCAGCCAGAGCCTTCAGGGTTCCTCTTGCCTTATCGGTTGTCGCAATAATACGATCCTTGCATTCTTCCTTGCCGTATTTCTTCTCCATGAACTGCTTCAGAAGACGGAATGCCAGTGCGGTTTCTGTTGTCGTTCCGGACTTGGAAATAACATTGACTACGACATCCTTATCTTTAATATGGTTGAGCACCTGAGAAATGTATGTGCTGGAGAAGGTGTTTCCAACAAAGACAACTTCCTTGTCGCTGTCGGGATACATACCCTGAATCATTTCGATTCCAGCCCGTGCACCAAGGTAGGAACCACCGATGCCACAGACAACGACACAGTTGGTCTTGTCCTTCAGTTTCTCCGCAACCTGGATAATCCGTTCAAATTCTTCTTTGTCATAGGTCTCAGCCCAGTCAACCCAGCCAAGGAAATCATTTCCCGGCCCGGTCTTTTCGTGAATCATCTTGTGAACTCTGGTGACTGTCTCCTGGTAGGATTCAATCTCCTCTTTCAGCAGTGCCTGTGTGGAATCAAGCTTCATCATATGTGTTCTATTCTCCTTTTTCTGATTCCGAAATCCATTGGTCCATCATGGCCGCAATGGATGAAAATCCAATATGATTTGCGGGAAGCTCCGCCTTGCGGTTCAATGGCCGCCGACGGCTTCTTGCATGGGGGCGATTCAGCGCCTTCAGGGAAAGTCTTGCCTGCTGGGCCTGATAATCGAAGTCAATGATTTTGACGGTAACGGTATCACCAACCTTCACAAACCGGTTGATATCCCGTACATAACCATCGCTGATTTCCGAAATGTGAATCAGTCCGCTGGTATAGCGATCCAGGCTTACAAATGCGCCATATGGCTGTATTCCCGTCACTTTGCCTTCAACTGTCTGACCGATTCGATACTGCATTTCTTCACTCCCAAGACATTTTACCACTTCAATTTTGCCTGTGCTATACTTCCATGTGGAGTTACGAAATGCTGAGAACAATGTATCCATTCTGGTCAGCGATCACTGCGGCTGTACTGGCCCAGATCCTGAAACCGATTATATATTACATACGTACAAGAAAGAGAAATCTCTGGCTGCTGTTTGACAGCGGCGGAATGCCAAGTTCCCATACCGCACTGGTATCGGCTCTTGCGATATCTGTAGGACTACAGGAACAGTTCAGTTCCACCATCTTTGCGGTTACTGCGACTCTTGCGGTCATCGTCATCTATGATGCGGCTAACGTCCGTTATTACAGCGGGCAGAATATCCGGGTTACCCAGCAGTTAGTTAAAGATGTGCAGGAAAACCTGCACACGGAATTCGACAATCCGATCTACCAGATTAAACTAAAGGAAGTGCTCGGACATCGCTGGAGAGAAATCTTCGCAGGATTCCTGCTGGGCGCTCTGATTGCACTGTTCTTCCATTATGGGTTATAACGGTTAGGAGGAAATTGAGAATATGAGTGAAACAGAAAACAAGGTAAATGAAACTGATGTGGTCGCCCGCATCGATCGTACTATCAACAAAATACGTCCCTACATCCAGCAGGATGGCGGTGATGTGGAACTGGTAGACTTCAAAGATGGTGTTGTCACTGTACGTATGCTTGGCGCATGCGCAGGTTGTATGGCAATCGATGCCACACTGACCGAAGGCATTCAGGCAATCCTTCTCGATGAAGTTCCCGAGGTCAAGGAAGTACGTCTTGACACCATGACGGGATTTGGTGGATTCGGTGCTGGTAACGGCAGCGGTTATACCTGGTATTAATCCGCAGAACTGCGGATTTTTATTTTGAAAATTCAGGTTTTGACATATTTTTTCAAATTTTTTCATGATTTTTCGAATATTTTTCTGATTTTCAGCACTTTTTCGGAATTTTTTATTGAAAATCACAGTTTTTTATTCAAAATATTCCTCATAAGGGGGAATATTTTATGGAAAAGCCGTTTGAAGAATTCGGATCACTCGTTTTTTCAGAAACTGCGATGAAGGAGCGCTTACCAAAACCTGTCTATCTTTCCTGGAAGCGCACCGTCGCAAACGAAGGCACCTTAGATCGCCCTACTGCCGACTCCATCGCTCATGCGATGAAACGATGGGCACTGGAACATGGGGCAACGCACTACACGCACTGGTTCCAGCCGTTAACCGGAACGACCGCGGAAAAACATGATGCGTTCATTGATCCGGACAGTGCTGGCGAACCGATGACACACTTTTCCGGGAAGAATCTGATCAAAGGTGAACCGGATGCGTCCAGTTTTCCAAGCGGCGGCTTACGGGCAACCTTTGAAGCACGTGGTTATACCTATTGGGATGTGACAAGCCCGGCATTCATTAAGGACAACGTCTTATGCATTCCCACCGTATTTGTTTCCTATAACGGGGAATCCCTCGATAAAAAGGATCCCCTTCTCAAATCCATCAAGGCACTCTCTGCCGCCAGCACCAATGTCGTAAACATCCTCGGGGATAAGGATGTGCGCTCCTGTACTGCGGTGGTAGGCCTTGAACAGGAGTACTTCCTGATCGATAAGAAATACTTCGATCTTCGCCCGGATCTTAAACTCACGGGTCGTACGTTATTTGGGGCACCAGCCTCCAAGGGCCAGGAACTTTCTGACCATTACTTTGGGGCACTACCAAGACGCGTATCTGAGTTCATGAGTGATGTGGACCAGGAATTATGGAAGCTTGGCATCTTCGCTAAGACCGAACATAACGAAGTGGCTCCAGGGCAGTTTGAACTGGCACCGGTATATTCCAACTGCAATATGGCCGTCGATGACAACCAGCTGATGATGGAGATTCTTGCGAAGACCGCAGAAAAACATGGTCTGGCATGTCTGCTTCATGAAAAGCCGTTTGATGGTATTAACGGTTCTGGCAAACACAACAACTGGTCGATCACGACCGATACCGGACAGAACTTGTTCTCCCCAGGCGAAAAACCAGCCGAAAACATCCGCTTCCTCGTATTTGTCTGTGCCTTCATCAAGGCTGTCGATGAAAATGCGGTATTACTGCGCATGAGTGCAAGTTCCGCCGGAAACGACCATCGACTTGGCGCAGATGAAGCTCCGCCTGCGATCATCTCCATTTATCTTGGAAGCTATATTGAAAACATTCTCTATGGCTTATATATGGGGAAAAAGGAAAAGAAGAAGGATACCCCGGATACGGAATTCAATCCGATCTCCGGACTCTCCTATATCCCGCATGATAACTCTGACCGCAACCGCACTTCCCCGGTTGCCTTCACAGGAAACAAATTTGAATTCCGCATGTTGGGCTCTTCCATGTCGGCAGCGGAAGTCAATACTGTACTCAACGCTATCATGGCCAAGTCCCTCAATGAAATAGCGGAGGAACTCTCCGGCCTCAAGTATCTCCAGGATATCCGCGCAAAGGCATTGGATATCTGCCGGGATATTATTGATAAACATAAGCGTATTCTGTTTTCTGGCGATGGATATTCCGAGGAATGGGTAAAAGAAGCCAAGCGCCGTGGATTACCGAACATCCGTTCCTTCATCGAAAGCATTGATGTGCTGGATGATGAAGACACAATCGCGATGTTGGCAGATCTTGGAATCTACACGGAAAAGGAATTGGCGGCACGGAAAGCAATCTATGCGGAACAGTATGTATCAGTCATGGGAATTGAGGTAAAGACCATGTTATCGATGGTACGAAAGTCCGTTCTTCCTTCCATCACCGCGGAAATTCACTTCTATGAAGAAGCACGCGGTTCTTCCGCAAAACCTGCCAGATTCCTGAAGGATCGCTGTGCGCACCTGCAGAAGCTGATCGATGGCATCTATGATGCGGCAGATGATCTGAACAAGGAATATGAGGCAGTATTAAAACTGAACTCCGCAGAAAAAGCAGGACTTGCGATGTATACCACTGTCAGTGAAAAGATGAATGCTCTTCGGACACTCATTGATGAGTATGAGACCATTGCTTCCAGTGAGTTCTACAAGCTGCCAAGCTACGAAGATATGTTGTTCAATCTTTAAGCCATCGAACAAGCCACTCCCGATTCTATAACAGTTATTCATATGGGTCTCTCTTATCTGTTAGGCTCTCAGCCAACATGATAGAAGACCCTTTTATATATCTTCGATCAGGTTCTAGGGCTGAACCTAGAAAAAACTGCGCAGCCATAAGCTACGCAGCCAATTCATAGAATCGTTTTGATGTTTCCTTTGATCAGTTCAGATAATCCGCAGCACTCTGTCCAGCAATCCGTCCGTAGACGATGAAGTCCGCAACTGCGTTTCCGCCAAGACGGTTCGCGCCATGAACACCACCGGTAACTTCGCCTGCCGCAAATAATCCCGGAATCGCCGAGCCATCTTCGCTCAGCACTTCCGCTGCCTCGTCAATCACAAGACCACCCATGGTATGGTGAATACCAGGCTGTACAGTCAATGCATAATACGGGCCTTCCAGCTTCTCCGCAAAGGACGTACGTCCAAAGTCAGGATCTTCCTTCGCTTCAACATAGCTGTTCCAGGTAGTAATGGTTTCCGCAAGAACATCTGCGTCAATGCCCATTTCACCAGCCAGCTCTTCCGGTGTTTCGCCAGTTACGGTCCAGCCTTTTCCAACATATCCCTGAATGACTGCACTTGCGTCATACATCTTCTGGTCAACAATCAGCCATGCGTATCCGCCAGTCTGGTTATTTTCCGCATCGGAGACCTTGTCTCTGGTGCTGACTTCGTCATAGAAACGAACGCCTTCCGCATTCACAAGAATCGCACCATCACCACGCAGACCTTCGGTAATCAGGTTTGCGGAGCCATCATCCGCAACGTGTACGGTCGGATGGAGCTGAATCTGTTCCATATCAACGGTAGCTGCGCCAACTGCCTGACCCATTTCAATTCCCTGTCCGAGAATGCCGGGAGCGTTGGTGGTAATGTATCCGTCAAGTTCCGGATGGTTCTGCGAAACGACCATGTCGTTGTTTGCGCCAAATCCACCGGAAGCGATGATCACTGCCTTGGCATTAATCGTGACGTTTCCTCCAGCAGAGGTAACCGCCTTGATTCCGGAAGCCTTCCCGCCATCCATGATGATCTCAGTCGCTGTGGTATCGAAGAGCACTTCAATTCCACGGTCATTCAGATTCTTTTCAAGAATCGGAATGACATAGGCACCAACCGAAACGGTCTTTCCTTCTGCGTTGACCGGACGGTGAATCCGCTTGACGCTGGCACCGCCGAAGGCACCGACGTTATGTAATTCCGCACCGATCTCATCGAGCCAGTCAATTGCGCTTTCGCTGTATTCCGCAAGGCGTTTTACGAGCACCGGATTGTTAATTCCGGAGCCGCCAATCATCGTATCGAGTTCAAACAGTTCTACGGAATCAAAGTACCCATCCGGGTTTGCCTGATAGGCAGCCCACTGCTCACTGACGGTCGCCGCAAGCTCTTTGATCACGTCTTCATTTTCACCCGTATAAGCCGCAGCACTTGCGAGCATCTTATCGACACCAGCGTTCTCACCGAACTCATTGGTATCCTGGAACACAGTCTTAGCGGCATTCATACCACCGGTAGAACGCACAGAGTTTCCACCGACCATATTCTGACTTTCCACGAGAATGACCTTATGTCCTTCATCGCTGGCCACGATCGCCGCTGTCATACCGGCACCACCGGCACCGATGATAACGACATCACAATCCTTTGTGACATCTTCTGCGACTGCCGCAGCGCTTTCTACTGCGGTTTTGTAATCGTCCGGATTCAGCCCAGCAGATTCTAACGCTGCAGCCGCAGCCGCAAGAATCGCATTACTTGTGACGGTAGCGGAAGATACGGTATCTACCGCGATGGAGCCGCTTTCTGAGATCGCCCCCGGCATGGATTCAATTGCCTTGGATCCAATGCCTTCGGTTTCTCCAGGTCCTTCTGCCGCCGCATCTACAATTACAGAATTCTCCAGTGTCAGTGTGACAGTGACCGGATTAGCTTCTCCACCCTGGCCTACCGCCTCACCGGTAAACACACCAGATACTCCGCCAGCACCCTTATAATCCTCCGGGTTAAGACCAGCACTTTCCAGTGCTGCTTCTGCCGCTTTCAGGATGGCGTTACTGGTAATCGTAGCGGAAGATACGGTATCAACTGCGATCGATCCGCTTTCTGCGATTGCCCCAGGCATGGATTCCAGTGCCTTTGTGCCAATACCTTCGGTTTCTCCAGGTCCTTCTGCCGTCGCATCTACGATCACGGAATTCTCCAGTGTCAGAGTGACAGTGACCGGATTGGCGTCACCGCCCATTCCTGATGCGGTACCGGTAAAGGTTCCGGAAACACCTGCGCCGCTGTCAGTTGCTGCAGAGCCTGAACCGCATCCCACAAGGGTCGCGGTAAGTGCTGCTGCCGTAAAAAATGCCAGTAGCTTCTTCATTAAATTTCCTCCTATTCCCTTTCTTGAATACTGCGTGTTCATTATATGGGAGATAGGGCGGAAAAGAAAGAAAACAAATCCGTTTAGAGGGGATACTTCCCCTCAGTGAATGACTTTTGACATGGTATGATAAATACACAACACGGGTAACACCCTCAGACGTTTTCATATGTGATTTTGGAGGACTGTACATGTTTGGGCAACATTTCCAGTTGAATACAGAAATGATTCATTTCATGGAAGAAATGGGCCGGCAGATGCCGGGTGGTTTCTTTATTTACAAGGCAGAAGGAAACGAAGAGATCCTCTTCGCTAACCAGGCCGTATTTGATATCTTCGGTTGTGCCGATGCCGAAGAGTTCCGGGAACTGACCGGATATACCTTCCGTGGCATGTTGGTGGAAGAAGACTATGCGTCTGTTCTTGATTCCATCAATCACCAGATCGCAATCAATGAAAACAATCTGGACTATGTAGAATATCGTATCCGCCGGAAAGACGGTTCCATCCGTTGGGTGGATGACTACGGTCACTACACTAAGACCGATGCGTATGGCGGGATTTATTATGTTTTCATTTCCGATATCACGGAAAAGAAAAACCGGATCGATGCCGAAAGCCGCCGCTATCGGGAAGAAGCAGAAGCCGCTACGAAGATTGCGGAGCTTACCGCATCCATGACTTCCCTTCTTACCAATATGCCGGCGATGACCTTTTCCAAGGATATACGCAACGGGCAGTATGTCGCATGTAATCAGGGATTTGCGGATTACGCCCATAAAGCAACTCCTGAAGGAGTTGTTGGCCTTACCGACTTTGAAATCTTTGATCCGTTAACTGCACAGCACTTTGTGGAGGATGACAAAAAGGCACAGGATATGGATGAACCGTATGTGTTCATCGAAGATGTACCAGATGCCAAGGGATTCCCCCGGCACTTCCAGACAACCAAGCTGAAGTTTACCGACGCCTCTGGACGCCCATGTATTCTCGGTATGAGTGTCGATGTGACCGAAATGGCGCGTCTTACCACCAAGGAAGCGGAAGGACGTGTTCGTAAGCAGGAAGAAGAAAAACATCAGGTACTGCAGGAACAGCTGATCGAACAGGAAAAACAGGGTGACCAGCAGGCCAAGATGATTACCGCACTTGCGGCAGACTACAAGAGTGTTTACTACATTGAGCTGGATAAGGACCGGGCAATCTGTTATCAGTCTCATACTGACGTGGAAGACAGTTACGCCGTTGGCGACGTATTCCCCTTCACCAAAGGATTTTCCAACTATGCGGATAAATATATCCCTGAGCCATATCACACGGAATTCCTGAAGTTCATCCAGCCGGACAATATCCGGGAAGGACTGAAGAGTGAGCGCGTCATCTCCTTCCGTTATATGGTTCATCGGGATGATAAAGACTCTTATGAAATGGTACGGTTTGCGGGTGTACGTCATCCGGAAGATCGGGATGATCATATCGTGCATAATGTCGGCGGCTGTTTCACTGACGTGGATACGGAAACCCGTCGTTCCCTCCAGCAGAGTGAGGCATTAAGCGATGCCTTAGCTTCTGCCGAAGGCGCAAGTAAGGCCAAAACCGCATTCCTGTCCAACATGAGTCACGAAATCCGGACGCCGATGAATGCGATTATTGGGTTAAACAACATTGCGATGAATGACCCGGAAACCTCCGATAAAACAAGAGAATACCTGGTCAAGATGAATGCGTCTGCCCAGCATCTGCTTAACATCATCAATGACATTCTGGATATGAGCCGGATTGAATCCGGACGAATGGTGATCAAGAGCGAAGAGTTCTCCTTCTCCAAGATGCTGGAACAGGTCAACACGATTATCAGCGGTCAGTGCCGGGATAAGAACCTTGTATATGACTGCCATATCAATGGGCATATTGATGACTACTATATCGGAGATACGATGAAGCTCCGTCAGGTATTAATCAATATTCTCGGTAACTCCGTGAAATTCACCCCGGAGGGTGGAAGCGTCACCTTCACCGTCCAGGAGATTGCGAAATACGATTCCAAGTCCACACTGAAGTTTGTGATTTCGGATACCGGAATCGGTATGAGTAAGGAATTCCTTCCCAAGCTCTTCGATACATTCACCCAGGAAGACTCCAGTGCCTCCAATAAATACGGAAGTACAGGTCTTGGAATGCCCATCACAAAGAGCATTGTCGAACTTATGAACGGAACCATTGAGGTGGAAAGTGAAAAAGGTGTCGGCACCACCTTCACCGTGATCATCACCTTAAGTGATTCCGACCGAAAGGCCGCAGAGATTGAGGAAGGTGAACTTCATCCGGATGAAATGTGCGTGCTGGCAATCGATGATGATCCTGTCGCATGTGAATATGCCAAGATGGTTCTGGGCCAGGTAGGAATCTCCTGTGAGGTCGCAGAGTCTGGAAGAGAAGCGATTGAAATGGTCAAGGTCCGCTATGCACGGCGTGAGCCGTACAACCTCATTCTTGTGGACTGGAGAATGCCGGAGATGGATGGTCTTGAGACCACCCGCAGAATCCGTGAGATTGTCGGAGACAAGACACCGATCATCATTCTCACCTCCTATAACTGGGAAGAAGTCGCAGATGAGGCACGGGAAGCCGGCGTTGACAGCTTCGCACCAAAGCCATTGTTCGCCACAACGGTCATGGATGAATTCCGCTCCGCGTTCCGTAAGAAGAACGAAGGTCTCATCCGCCGTACCGTTGATCTGACTGGGCGGAATATCCTGCTTGCGGAAGATATGTTAATCAATGCGGAAATCATGACCATGGTTCTCTCCATGCGTGAGATGAATGTCGATACCGCAGAAAATGGACAAATCGCAGTGGATCTCTTCAAATCCCATGAAGAAGGTTATTATGATGCGATCTTAATGGATATGCGGATGCCAGTCATGGATGGCCTGGAAGCGACACGGTTGATCCGGGCACTCGATCGAAGCGATGCGCAGACGGTTCCGATTATCGCCTTGACCGCAAATGCGTTTGATGAAGATGTTCAAAGGAGTATGCAGGCGGGATTGAATGCTCATTTAAGTAAGCCGGTGGATGCGGAAGTTCTCTTCCGTACACTGGAAGGCCTGATTAAAGAATAACTTGTACTGCTGGAGAGAGTGACCACTCTCTCCTTTTAAAAACGAACAGAGATTCTTCAACGCATGTCCAAAAACGGAGCGATTGCTTCGATAAGGCCTGCCTGGAATTCTTTCCCTTCACCCAGTTTCCTGAGTTGATGAGAATCAGTCTGGTTTAGAAAGCGCATCTTTCTTCTTAAGATAATCTTTCAGTTTAAAGGCGCAGAAATACGGGAATGTATAAATATCATTGGCATAACCCACATTAAAATCTCCGAGTTTTATTCCATAGGAAATATCGCTGTAATTCTGATTTCTGATTAATGTTGATAACGACTTGGATTTTTCATGGTTCGATTTAACTTCAACAGGAATCAGTGCATCCTGTGTTCTTACAAAAAAGTCTTCCTCCAGCGTAGAGCTTTCCTTTTTGAAATAATAGAGCCCCAACCCCTGCTTCATAAAAGCCTCCGCCACGAAATTCTCATATAGTGCCCCTTTATATACGCCTAGGTTCTTATTAACTCTAAGATCCTCCTGTGCCTCTTCATCTAACGCAGATACCAGAAGTCCCGTATCGGGGTAATATAACTTATATTTACTTTCATCTATATTCCCTTTTAATGGCAGTTCCGGGAAATTTAGGCAATAACAGCAAGTAATCACTCCAGCGTCAATCAACCATTCGATACAACCGGTATATTCTCTTGATCTTGCATGTTTATCCATCTTGTTAAACTGAAACTTCTTATTCTCTTTGGCAAGCTGAGCGGGAATACTTCTAAATACACTTATGATCTTAGCCTGATCCAGTCCCTCCGCATACTTTCTTACGTCTTCCTCATAATCAAGACGAATCTGTTCCTGTACCTCAAGCGTTCCTGAAAATGTCCCAGTTTCGATATACAGCTTTACAACATCCGGCATACCACCCAAAACGCAGTAATCTAAAAACAGCCGTTTAAAAACCGTCATCTCATTTTGATTGAATGGCTGGTTATTTATCATATGTAATAAAATCAAATCGATCTGTTCCTGACTATACCCTTTAGCCCAGAGGAATTCCTCAAAGTCCATTGAAAACATCTCATAATCCGTTTTAGCGCCAACACTGTTACTGTGAATCTTTCTATAATTTATTCCCAACATAGATCCACTGCAGATAACATCGAATCTGCTATCGATCTTAAATGATTTCAAAGTTGTGGCCACATCAGGGTTTTCCTGTATCTCATCAAAAACGATCAGTGTTTTACCAGGTATGAACTTCAGTGAGGGATCTGCCAGAGATATATTTCTGGTCACACTTTCTACATCATAGCCATCCGCAAGTATATGCATGAACTTCTGTTCTAAGGCAAAGTTAATGTAAACAACATTCTCATAGTATTCTCTGGCAAAATGCATAATTGATTCTGTTTTTCCAATTTGCCTGGCGCCTTTAACTATCAGAGGTTTATGCGCAGGATCAGCTTTCCAATTGGCTAAATACTCATCAATCTTTCGCCTGTAATACATATCTTCCGCCTCCTTGCCATTACGATTCATATACAGCAATAGGAAAAACTATCGCCACATACAATCTATCACATTTTATGAGGCAATTTGAGGTTTTCTCACACATTTTATGAGGGAATATAAGCTTTATCTACACATTTTATGAGGATTAGCAGTAATTACACCCCTAACAGAGACACCGGAAAGACAAAGGCATCCTCATTCAATGCATGAATAGCCTCGGTATTATCAATTATCATCCCGCGTTTGATAGGCATGTTATACTTTGCGAGCACTTTGAAGTTTTTCGTCGGTTTGCTTGGAAACACGCTCTTTTTGATTTCCACAGGATATATACACCCTTCTTTAACCAAGAGTATATCAATCTCTTTTTTGTCGATATCTCTGTAGAAATATAAATACTGTTTCGGATCGATCCCGTTGTTATAGAAGCTTTTAATTACTTCACTGACTACATATGTTTCAAAAAAGGCTCCACCCATTACACCATCCTTCAGCATTTCTGCCGTAGGCCATTTACACAGATATGCGCAAAGACCGGTATCCATAAAATACAGCTTCGGCGCCTTAATGATTCTCTTTGATGCGTTAGCCATAAATGGCTCAATCAGATAAATAATCCCGGATGTCTGTAGTATCGATATCCATCGTTTACAAGTCTCAACATTGATTCCCAATTCTCTGGAAATGTCGCTGAAAATGACTTCCTGTGCTGTTCTCAGCGCAAGAAGTGAAATGAATCGTCTGAACTGCATTTCATTCGCCGCGTTGATCTGTTTCCGTACATCTTTTTCAATATATGTATCTATGTAGGATTTATAGTACATATCTCTCTCGGATAATCCCGTGCATATGTCCGGCATTCCTCCCTGGAAAATATCTTTGAAAATTTCCATCTTGTTTCGATAATAGTCAGGATAGCCTTTTTGCTTATTCAACAGATTGTTGAAATCCACATCAAAGATGGCGCCTTCTTTTCCTCTTTTTTCCATTTGAGTGAATCCAGACATATTCACTATTGCGGTTCTTCCCGCAAGTGATTCCGAGATGCCTTCCTGAAGTTCATATTGATTGGAACCCGTCAGAACATACATAAGGCTTCTTGGTTCAGAATTCTTCATCCAGAGTCTTCTTTGTTTATCTACCGATTTCTTGATCTCACTTAGAATATTCGGTGCTTTTTGAACCTCATCAATGACAAGGGGCCATGGATGAGATTCAAGAAACGCCCTCGGATTAGAAAGCGCAAGATCCAATTCGTCTGTATCATCCAGAGTCACAGTATCAAACGTTTCCCCAAACAGATGATCTACTGTTGTACTCTTACCTACCTGTCTGCTGCCATAAAGCGTTATCACCTGAAATGACTCCGCCGCCTTCAAAAGAATTTTTTCAACATCTCGTTTGATATACATATGTATAACCGCCATTCCCACAATCAAGATAGCATCAATTTGCGATTAAATCACTAGTCGACTATGCGTTTAATCGCATTTTTCTTAGATCCAGCCATAATCCGTTAACTTCCCACGAAATATGCGTCTAACATCCTGGCCTTGCCTTCAAGACAGGTAAAATCCTCCGAAAACAGACCATACAGCAAGATACCACCCTTGAGTGTGAATTTATCCCTATATTCCGAAATGGATATCCGGTACAGCGTTCTCTCCAATACATAAATCGTAAAGATATCCTGAACTATACGGTTATTCTTCTTCGCATAGTTCTTCAGGCGCTCCTTTACGGAAGCAGCATTTTTCATAGCAGTGCCTCCAGATATTGCTTTATCGTGGTTTCGACCTGCAGACGCTTGGAATAGGCAATCAGTCGGTTGATATCTCTGTCCGGCTGTTGCACATATCGCTTCAATACCTCCATAGCAGGCTCAAAACCCATTTTGTTACGGTGATAAATTACATCACAGACTGTTTTCTCTTTGTCGTAGATACGGAAAGAATTTCCTCTTTCCTGAACCTCAACAATGCCCATGCCATACCGGGGCTCCGTCATACGATAGAACTTCATTGCAGGCCAGTCCGGCGACTCCGGGATCCGGGCGTTTCTTGGTATGGCAACTTCAATCCAGCTCTGGCGCTCGCTGGACAGTTCATAGTATATCGCCGCGCTGATCAGGCAGATGACGCCCTGCTTTGCATACGCGGAAACCGCATAGAAGTCATTGATTTCCCCATTATAATTGGCATTCTCATACCATTTCCGGTTCACGCTGATCAGCTCCCCCGCGCCAACAAGTTGCCGAATCTTGTAATTGGAATATCCTGCTTCATGAAGCTCCTGCGAGGATATGAATTGCTTTTCAACTGGGAAGAACTTCATTCCTACCACCTCCTCGCTCTACATTTTATCGAATGTCGCCATTTTCATCAAGATGGAGTCTTTCGATCAAATTGAGACGATAATTACTGCTATGTTAACTTCCTAAAGAATTGACACTCAACCCAACACTGCACAAGTCAAAAACCGCCTTATTCAAGCGCTTTTCATACTTTTCTTTATTATCTGAAGATAAAGCTTGAATTCTGGCGATACCCAGGAGGCAAACTCAAATGCAATGTCAATGTGTGCGTAGATACCACCGCCATATCGCCCCGATTTCGTCAGAAGGCCAATAGCTCCAAGTTTCTCTGTCCAGTCCTTTATCGAAAACACAAAAGCATTTGATCCGGCATCCTCTTTAAACGTATCGAAATCGATACATTTAAAATCCGGATTATGGAGTGTTTCCCATAATCCAAGAAATTCTACGACGTCTCTGCCTCGGAGCCAGTTGTGAATAGTAATCCTAGGCTCTATGCTCCTATATCTTGCAATGTCAGTCAATGAAATCGTTCTCGCTAAAATGCACTTTTTCTCCACTCTCCTGGATACCCAAGAATCATCATTTTTTTCTGAACAACAAAAGAGAAGACTGCTTTAATCTTCCCTTCACACAATCGTATTCCTTGTCAGTCACTGCTCATTCTTCATCCTGCCATGCGCTTTGCAGTAACACTTTCATCTGTAATAACGCATCCTCAGCTGCGTTTTCATTCATATAAACAATCCAGATATCACTATCATGATACGCATGCCAGAGAATCGCTCCTGAGCCATCATCGCTCAGTTTGAGTTCGGCACCGTCGGATATAACTTCCGCATTGTTTGGAATTGCGTCATATCGTAGATACAATTCGGGAACCTCAGCGCTGTCAGAGATAATATCAACCTCGTAGCTGTTTCCTTGATAGAGATAGGAGATTCCATAAATATCACATCCGGTATAGGTATCATGACGGCAGGTCACATTCTCAAAGCCATAGTCATCAAAGGACAGGTTGTGCCAGGTGTTTTCGTTAATTCCGTTCAAATCCCAGCCATACCCCTCAGGGGCTGTGCTGGAAGTCACGTCAAACGTGACTCCGGTCTGTTCGCTTGCCTGCGATAGTTTTATAGCCGCTTCTCCGGTATAGAACCACTGCCACGCTACTGCACCGCCGTTTACTGCCGCGTATGCTTCCTCGCCTGCTTCATACGGACGCCCATAGCGTTTCGTAAGTTCGCTCACCGCATCTTCAAATGATAGACTTCCGCATGAAAGATAAATCCGATCAACCGCAGCTGTTCCGTTTTCATGGTCGTTCAAAAGGTATACTGTTCCGCCAACTACCGCATTCCCAAACAGATCACCCTCAAATGTAATATCAGAACCTTCGGTGAAATACTCCTTGGATATACCGAGTTCTTCGGTCGTTTTACCAATCCAGGAGAATACGTCACTGATATGATCCACATGATATTCCTGTACTTCCGCAGTCATAGAATTCCTCATTTTCACTTCCAGGTTTACATCATGTTCCGGCATGGTGAATTGTATGATATACCCCTCCTTATCTGAATAAGATACATTCAGGTATTCTCCATCAAGGTAGAAGGAGTAGTCCTTATCTGTTGCGATCACATTGTAGTAAAGCGTGACATTCGTTCCGGTACGATACGTATCCTCTGCGCCCTGAAAGAAAGCCTTTGCGTTATTGTAATTCACACGATACGTTTTCGCCCCACAGCCCGATAAGCTAAACACCATACATCCTCCTAACAGCACGGCACAGATCGAACGAACTGATTTTTCTGCCCGCATATGAATCAACCTCCTTTTAACCAAAGGTATAAGCTCTGCGCTATCAAACACCCACATTGTATGAACGAATTTTCCATGTTATCCACTTCAATCCTATACCCCAGGTCAGATTAGAGCCAGAATCAAATACCCAATACGAATAATCCCCGGATTCCTCCGGGGACTAGATCAGGTTACTTTGATATGTTTTTCCTTTAGACGCTTGAATACGGTTTCCTTCATCAACACATAGATGACAGAGAATAACGGAACTCCGAGAAACATTCCCAGTACACCCCAGAGCGTTCCACCAAGAATAATCGCTAATGTGATGTATATCGGAGGAAGACCCATGGAATCGCCGAGAATATATGGGCCAAGAATATTTCCATCCACCTGCTGGAGAATCAGGATGAATACCACAAACTCCAATGCTTTGGCAGGTGAGATGATCAGAAGAATAAACGCGCAGGGAATCGCTCCAATAAATGGTCCGAATACCGGAATCATATTCGTGATGCCAACGACGAATGCGATCAATGACGTATACGGGAACTTCATCACGCTGCAACAGATCGCTGTTGCGATACCGATAATCAGAGAATCGAGCGCTTTTCCGAAGATGAAGCTGTCCAGCATGTCAGAGGTTAATGTGACTACCCGGAAAATGGATTCCGCATGTTCAGGAGCCAGGAATGCATAGGCTACCTGCTTTGCCTGACGGATCCAGCGTTCCTGATCCAGCAGAAGGTATACCGCAATAATAATTCCGACAAAGAAGTTGAATACTCCTTTCACAAGCGTCACAGAATAAGATAATACCTTACTTATGACGGTGTACTGACTGGTAATCAGATCCACAAGATTTGCCTTCAGATTCTGATAGACGGATAAGAGTACTTCCTCCACTTCTGAACTCTGTCCAAGATTGTTCAGGAACCGCTCTACGGTAGCGATATATCCATCCATGGATGAAGCCAGTGTCTCAAAGCTGCTGACTAACTGCGGAATCAAAATATAGAAGAAAATCAACAGTACGCATAGGAAAATGACAACCGAAAGAATTACCGAAACCACCCGCTTTGCCTTGGGCTTCAGAGGTACATTCTTCAGCCATTTTGTTTCACTCAGCCTGCGTAAAGGCGCCAGTATGAACGCAATACACAAACCCCACAGGAATGGATTCAACGCGGTCCAGATGATTTTCAGAAAAGAAAGAATATCTCCCCAATGCATGAAGCCAAAGCAGACTGCCGCAATTAAAATCCCGCTGATTGTCAGGATCTCGATCTGCGTCCTTTTTTCGCCTGGCCACCGTTCTTTCATGAATGTATTATATTCCATCCCGCTTTCAAGTTATGCAGGTTTTAAGAATTATTTCAAACAAAAGAGGTCATATGTCAAAGTGCCGGTTGACTAATGTGGCTTCTATGGCAGAATAACGTTGTCTTTTATCAAGAATGAGGCAAGAGAGTCAGCTCGTTGGCCTCATACCAACCTGCCAGGTCATATGGGTAAGGTGGTAAAGCTGACATCGATTAAAGAAAGAGTGAAAAC
>JAFUGM010000064.1 GCA_017469355.1 Solobacterium sp.
ACACAGAAAAAGATTCTTAAGGCGTTCAACATGAATGCGAGCAGCGTAGTGGATAAAGCAAACAAGATAAAGAAGAGACTTTAGAAGCTGATCGGAATTGAATCAGACGATTTGAGTGTCAAAATCGCTGGAAGTTAACATTTTCCTGATGTGGTGTCAGAAGCAGGAACTGGTCCGCTTCCGCCCGGCCGGCAATTCCATCCGTTGAGGCGATGATGTCCTGAAGTTCTTCACCGACTGTACTCAGTGCCTTATCACCGAATTCACGGCCGTACAGCTCATTAATGGAATGAAAGCGATCGATATTGAATACAGCCGCATCCAGCTTCCAGTCCGGATGGTATCTCAGCATCTGTTCACCATAGCGGAAGAAGAAACTTCCGGTATAAAGCCCAGTCAACGCATCGATTCCAGCAGTCTGAATCAGCTGTCGTCCTTCCCGCAGTTCAATGATGCGGGCAACCCGGGCCTGAATGACTTCATGCATATCAAAGGGCTTCGTGACAAAGTCTGCCGCCCCAAGCTGCAGTGCCTTAAGCTCTGCACTCTTCTCTGCGGTCAGAACGATGACGGGGATCCGGCGCAGTTCTTCGTTAGCGCGCAGGGCTTCCAATACCGCAAAGCCATCCATATTTGGCATGATCAAATCAAGCAGGATAATGGATAACATGTCTTTCTGCGCATGAATGATCTCCATTGCCTGAAGACCATCCGATGCGAACAGAACATCATATTCATTTTCCAGAATCGCCCCGAGCAGTTCGCGGTTGATTTCCTGATCATCTACGACTAATACAAGCCTACGGTTAAGCTCTTTTGAAAACGCCATAGTACATTCCCCTCATCACAAAAACATCAAGAAGCCTGATTTCTTTTATTATATCCTTATTTATCGATGAAAATCGTTCAGATACGATTCAAAACATGTGGAATGTCTATCTTTTTCCCTTCGATAACAGAGATTCATTCCAGGCGTCTTCACGGAATCCGACAAGCACCTGCTCTCCATCGGTGAGAATCGGCCGTTTTACCAGCATTCCATCCGTGGAAAGTAAGGCGAACATCTCATCTTCACTCATGTGATCCAGTGCTTCCTTCAGATTTTTCTCCCGATATAGTTTGCCTGAAGTGTTGAACAGCTTTCTCACCGGCAGACCACTCTGTTTTTGAAACAGACGGAGTTCCTTTTCATCAGGATGATCTGTTGCGATATCTCTTACCGTCACGTCAATATCATGGTCACTCAGCCAGTTCAGAGCTTTCCTGCAGGTCGAACAGTGATTATAACAGAATATGGTTTTCATAAGTGCCTCCTGAGGTTATTCTTGCATATTTATGCCCAATACGAGTGCTGAAGTGAATTCTTGGGTATAATGGTTTTCGGTGAAGAACGATTCAGGTGAGGCGAACACCGCAGGTGCTGGTCGCCTTGAAAAGGGAAGCAGGTGAAAACCCTGAGCGAACTCGTCACTGTGATCCGTTATGGTCCGCATTGAAGTCACTGGGAAACCGGGAAGGCAGCGGAACCTGAACGCGGTCAGCCAGGAGACCTGCCTGAAATCGGTACGTGAGCCACGAGTAACTGGAGATCACGGACGGCTTTGCGGGAAGATTGGTTCTTTTTGTCATGCCTGTCCGGATCAGTAAAGGGAGGAAAAACATGAAGAATCAAAACAAGAAAACCTGGATTGCGGTCGTCGTAGGATTGCTGGTAGTGGCAGCGATGTATTTTGTCTGGAGTACGAATCGTCCCGCAACATCCGCTGGCGCAAAGAGTGTAACCGTAGAAGTTAAGGACAGTGAGGGGACAGTTTCTTCTTACGAAGTTCATACAGACAGTGAATATCTCATTGATGTGCTGAATGAAGCTGCGGCGTCAACGGAGTTTTCGTTTGAGGCGATCGACAGTGAATATGGACCTTATATCACTGCAGTAAATGGTGAAACGGCAGACTTTTCGGTCAATCAGGCTTATTGGGCAATCTATGTCAACGGGAATTATGGAGAATATGGTGCAGATCAGCAGCCGGTCAATGACGGAGATGTATTTCAGCTTGCCTATGAGCGCAGCTGATGAGACGGAAACGTATTAATTCCTTTACCAGAATTGCCATGATGACGGCCGTTCTGGAAACGGTCAAGTTCGCATTAAATGCATTTCCGAATGTGGAACTGGTAACTCTTTCGATCATTGTGTTTACCAGGCGGTTTGGCTGGAAGGAAACAGTTCCTGCCTGCCTGTTATTTGCGATCATTGAATGTTTCTGGTGGGGCTTTGGCACCTGGTCCATGGTGTACTTTGTGATCTGGCCATTTCTGGTGCTTTTAACAACATTACTGCCATTGGAGGGGGCACTTCCTCATGCGCTGCTGTCGGGGTTCTTTGGCTTAGGCTTCGGGGCCTTCTGCGCACTCTTCACACTTGCGATGGCAGGACTGAATGCGGCGATCGCATGGTGGATTACCGGAATCCCGTATGATTTAGTTCACGGAATTGCCAACTTTATCGTCGCATTGTTTCTATTTAAGCCGCTAATGAAGGCAATGGAATATATTCCAAATCAATGAAAACTGCCAGGGGTTCCTGACAGTTTTTGTTATTTCACAAAGATGGAATCAGCGTAGCGTACAGTTGCCATGGCGTCTTTGGCATAGGCGTCGGCACCGATTTTATCCGCATATTCCTGTGTCATGACAGCGCCGCCGACCACAACCTTGGTGTCGGGTTTTGCAGCACGCAGCTGCCGTATGGTTTCTTCCATGGATACTACCGTTGTCGTCATAAGAGCAGAGAGACCAACAAGGCGGATATTCTCCTTCACTGCAGTTTCCACAATGACTTCCGGATCCACATCTTTCCCAAGGTCAATGACATCATAGCCATAGTTTTCCAACATGACCTTGACGATATTCTTTCCAATATCATGAATGTCATTTTTTACGGTTGCCAGTATCACTCGTCCTTTGATTTCCTGCGGGTGGTCCTGCATTGCGGCGCGAATTACAGCGAAGGATGCCTTTGCGGCATCTGCGCTCATCAGCAGCTGAGGAAGGAATACCGTACCTGCTTCAAAGCCCTTTCCGACTTCATCCAGTGCCGGGATTAACTGGGCATTGACGATGTCGGTTAAAGGATCTTCCGTGGTCTTGAGCAGTTCCTCGGTTAACCGCTCACTCTGAGAGGTGATGCCACGGAGAATCGCGGAGCGAAGGGACGCATCTGCTTCAACATTCTGCTTTGGAGCAGAGGCGGTGTTTACTGTAGTTACGACAAGTTCTTCGGTTCCGGCATAGGCATTGATATAGTCTTCGAAATGTTCATCCTGATTGAGCAGTGCGTTGGAAGAACGCAATGCCCCCAACATGGACGCATTATTCGGATTGATGATTGCGCAGGAAAGGCCATTTGCCATGGCCATGGACAGGAAGTTGGAGTTCAGCAGAGCACGCTGAGGAAGCCCAAAGGAAATGTTGGATACCCCAAGCACCGTCGCACATCCAAGTTCATGGCTAGCCCGGTACACGGTGTCAAGTGTAGTCCTTGCGGAAAGAGGATCGGAAGATACGGTCATGGTCAATCCATCGATGATGATATCCCGTCGTGGAATGCCATAATGATCTGCCGCTTCCAGGATCCGCTTTGCGATGGCGATGCGGCCATCTGCGGTAGAAGGGATTCCCTGCTCATCCAGGCACAGGGCAACGACCGCTGCACCGTATTTCTTTGCCAGTGGAAGCACCGCATGAATGGATTCTTCCTTCCCGTTTACGGAGTTGATCAGCGGTTTTCCGTTATAGATCCGCAATGCCTGTTCAAGGACTTTGGGATCTGGGGAGTCAATCTGCAGCGGCAGGGAGGTAATTCCCTGAAGTCGGCGAATGACCGTGGTCATCATTTCCTTCTCATCAATATCCGGCAGACCGACATTAACATCGAGAATATCGGCACCGGCATCTTCCTGTTCAATCGCCTGAGAAAGAATGTAGTCAATGTTGTGATCGCGAAGCGCCTGCTGGAACTTCTTTTTTCCCGTAGGGTTGATTCGCTCACCGATAATCTTTGTCTTTCCTCCGATTTCCACATAGGAGGAATAGGAACTGACAATGGTGATCGGATTGGACTGGGTCGTACAGAAAGGGACTTCCTTCACTTTTTCAATCGTCTTTGTGATATGGGAAGGGGTGGTTCCGCAACATCCCCCGATTCCTTTAGCGCCTAAACCGGCGATTTCCTTCATGATGTCGGAGAACTCCTCCGGCAATACATCAAATACAGTCATCCCGTTTCTTGTTTTCGGTAAACCTGCATTGGGATTAACAATAACCGGAACATTCGCAGTTTCAAGAAACTGTTTTACAATCGGCACCATCTCATTTGGACCTAAGGAGCAGTTAATTCCAACCGCATCCGCGCCTAGTCCTTCTAACATTGGCACAAGTGACTTAACCGTTCCGCCAGTCAGCAGTTTACCTGTGGCGTCAAACGTACAGGTGATGAAGACAGGCAGATCGCAGTTTTCCTTCGCCGCAAGCAGAGCAGCTTTAGCTTCATAGCTGTCGGTCATGGTTTCGATCATGACAAGATCTGCACCTTCCGATGCGCCATAGCGGACAATCTCCGCAAACAGTTCCACCGCATCTTCAAAGGAAAGATCGCCAAGTGGTTCCAGCAGTTTTCCGGTCGGCCCGATATCCAGTGCCACATAGGCATCACTTCGGCCAGTCTCTTTGATTGCCTGCTTGCCAAGCCGTACACCAGCCCGGACGATTTCTTCAAGATTATCCGGGTAATGGATCCGGTTTGCGCCGAAGGTATTGGTATTGAATACATCCACTCCGGCTTTCAGATATCCGGAGTGCAGTTCCACAACCCGTTCGGGATGAATCAGATTCCATGACTCCGGCAGTTCTCCAGGCTTTAAACCCATCTTCTGAAGCAGAGTTCCGGATCCGCCGTCGAAATACAGCCGCTGCTGATGTAGTTTTTCAAGAATCGGTTTCATTCGGACCCTCCATTTCTGCTGTAAACACATTGGGTATTCATATTGCATTCTTCGCATCCGTTCAGGATACAGTTCTGATTGACCGGAGAACATCCGATAAAGGCAGTGACCGATTTGGTCGGCACCATCAGAAGACTGTCATTGAGCGTAATGCCAAGCTCTTTTGTGATATTCAGAATCCGGAAGAAATCACGCTGTGTATTCAGTGACAGATCGCCATATCCGGGAGAAAATCTTGGCCGGCAATACAGGTTCCGCGATGCGGCATCATCTTTGATCTGCTGGTTGAGTTCATTCCCATACGCTTCAATCATCGCCGAACAGGCAGCCTGGGTAACGGCAGCCTCCAGAATGGAGGAAATCTCTGCCCGTTTTACCATGCGGTCAGCCTCGGGGCCAAGCGTACAAGCTAACATCACAACATCCGTGCAGCCTTTCAGGTTGCGGGAGAGGGCGCTGCTGTGAAAGGGTGTATCTTCCACATAGAACGTATTCTCTTCAAACCGCAGGGGAAAGAATCGATAAATATGATGGGGAATGATCCTTGACTCCAATTCATGGATCACTTTCTCAATCATAAGATCCAGCTGGCTGTTTTCACCGATCCGTGCAGCCCCTAGATAGCGTTTTACTTCGTTGACAGGAATGTTCATTTCAGCAGTTCCGTAATGTTTCTGAGAATGCCTTCCGCTACTTCCGGTTTATTCATGGAATATAGATGAATATGACGGATTCCATTCGCAACAAGATCAATGATCTGATCTGAGGCATAGATGATTCCAGCCTGTTTCATCGCTTCGGGATTACTGCCGAAGTGATCGACGATCGCCCGGAAGCGTTCCGGAACATTCGTGCCGGAAAGCTGTATACTGCGCTTCAGCTGACGAGCATCTGTGATTGGCATGATTCCTGCCAGCACTGGAACTTCAATTCCCGCCTCGCGGATTCGATAGAGGAAGTTATAGAAAATCGTATTGTCGAAAAACATCTGGGTAGTAAGAAAATCTACCCCCGCATCAACCTTTTCCTTTAAATGCGCAATGTCATCCGCCTTGGAGATGCTTTCCGGATGTCCTTCGGGATAGCAGGCGCCGCCAATACATAGATCGGTATGTTCGCGGATGAAATGAATGAGATCCACCGCATGTTCAAATTCATGAGAGGTGCGTCCACCTTCAGGGATATCACCCCGCAGGGCCATGATGTTTTCAATTCCGTGTTCTACATAGGAAGAAAGAATTCCGGCAGTTTCCTCTTTTGTGGAAGCTACACAGGTCAGATGTGGCATAACTACAACACCGGTATCCTGCTGTACTTCCGTTGCCAGTTTTCCTGTTGCGCCAACGGTAGATCCTCCAGCCCCGTAGGTGACGGAGATGAAATCCGGAGACAGGGTCGCAATGGTTTCGACCGTCTGTTTTACCGTATCGAATTTGGACGCCTGTTTCGGTGGGAATACTTCGATGGAAAATGTCACTTTATCCTGTTGGAGAACATCTTTAATCTTCATATGGGAATTCCTCTTGTGTGTTATTGTATCGCAATTCACGCATGGATACGGAGGAAATGCCAGGTATTGATTGTTCGTAAATGTTCCTATTTATATTTACAAACAGGAAGTAATAGGAAATAATAGGAATTGTGAGAAATGATATGTTTGCGAAAGAACGTCTGGAAGACATTGTAAAACAGGTAGAACAGGATCATCGGGTATACGTACACGATCTTGCGAATCGATATGGCGTCAGTGAAGACAGTATCCGCAAGGATCTTACTGCACTGGAAAAGGAAGGAAAGCTGAAAAAGGTATATGGCGGAGCCGTATCCCTTCGCCGTAATCCCCATCTTTATTCCAGTAAGGATCGTAAGAGATCTCTGGCGAGTCATAAACTTGCGGAGAAGGCGATGGGACTCTTAACGGAAGGAGAACGAATCTTTCTTGATATTTCCCTGAGCTCAGAAGCACTTGCGGAAGAGATCGTTTCTTCCGGACTGCGATTAACGGTTTATACCAATATGTTAAAAGTGGCAGAGATACTGAGTGAAGCGGATCGGGTGGATGTAACGCTGTTTGCGGGAAAGCTGAACCGGGAGCGGGATGGCTTCTGGAGTTCTTCCGCGGTGGAACAGGCACGCCGGTTCCGCTATGACCAGGCATTTTTCGGAGCGGTTGGAATTGATCTGGAAACCGGGGCGGTATCTACCTATGAGGAAGAAGACGGACTGATGAAGCAGGCGGTTCTTTCTCAGGCAGGACATGCCTGGCTGTTTGCGGAAGAAAAAAAGTTTTCGGAAGAAGGCGATTATATCTATGCGGATCTTACTCGGTTCACTGGAATGATTACCGATGGAACATCATATGAAGCGAAGTTCGCAGTGCTGGAACAGAACGGATTGGAGGTAATTCGATGAATCGGGCGGAATGGAAGAAAACAGAGCGGATCACACGACTTCAGGAAAAAATGCTGGAAGAACCGCGTTATGCAAGTATCGAGCAGGCGCGGATTATCACCCGTGTTTATCGTGAACATGAAGATTGTTCCATTCCTGTAAAACGGGCGTTGGCTCTGAAGGCAGCTCTCCAGGAAATTGAAATCTCCGTCGAGAACGAAGAATTGATTGTCGGAAACCGTACGAAAGGTGTGCGGGCAGGCGTTATATTTCCAGAGAGTGGATGTTCGTGGGTGGATCGTGAATTTGAAACCCTGCCTACTCGACCACAGGATCAGTTTCTTGTAAGGGAAGAAGATATTGAAGAATTCCGTACCTCCATCTATCCCTATTGGAAGACACGATCCATGGAAGAGGGCATCCGTGAGGCATATGGAGATACGATCAAAGCCATCGCCAGAGTTGTCAAAATCAATCAGACCGACCATGCGCAGGGTCATATCTGTCCGGATTGCGCCGGCTGGTTGCGCAAAGGCCCTGCTGGAATCTTAAAAGAGGCAGAAGATTACCTGAAAACAGCAGACGCAGACCATCGGGAATTTTATCAATGCGTCATTACCGTGATGGAAGGCGTGCTGGATTTCATTGAGCGCTATGCGGTGCTGGCGGAAGAAAAGGGAATGAAGCGGGTTGCGGACAACTGCCGGGCCATCGCTTCTCATCCGGCCCATTCGTTCTATGAAGCGGTGCAGTCCATCTGGTTTCTGTTTACCATACTTCATATGGAGTCCAATGCGTCCAGCTTCAGCCCTGGTCGGATTGACTGCTGGCTGTGGCCGTATCTGAAACAGGATCTTGAACAGGGAGTTCTGAGGGAACAGGATGCGCTTGAGATTCTGGAATGTTTCTGGCTGAAATGTAATCAGATTGTTTATCTTCGCAACCGCAACAGTGCGAAGTACTTCGCTGGCTTTCCAATCGGATTTAATATCTGTATCGGCGGTGTGGATGAGGAAGGAACGGATGTATGTAATGTATTATCGTTCCTATGCCTGAAGGCCCAGGAACACCTTGGCCTCCCACAGCCAAATCTTTCTGTGCGCCTTCATGAGCACACTTCATCGGAATTACTTCAGGAAGCGATCAAGGTGGTGTCAAAAGGAAGTGGAATGCCGCAGTTTTTCAATGACAAGGCGATCATCCGTGCGATGGAAGACACCCTTGGCATCACGAGAGAAGATGCCCGGGATTATGCGATTGTAGGATGTGTAGAACTGACGACACAGGGAAATAATCTTGGTTGGAGTGATGCGGCGATGTTTAACCTATGCAAGGCGCTGGAACTCACACTGAACCATGGCAGAGATCTTCTGAATGGGGAACAGCTTTGTGAAGATATGGGAGGTCTGGATACCTATCAGAACTTTGCGGAACTGGAAGACGCAATGCGCCAGATCGTCGATTTCTATATTGAAGAAATGATGAACGCAGAAGTAGTTCTCGAACAGGCACACCAGAAGTATCTGCCCAGCGCCTTCCTTTCGACAGTGATCAACGACTGTATGAAACAGGGCCTCGATGTCACAAGGGGAGGTGCGCACTATAATCTCAGTGGAATTCAGATGATTCAGGTCGCAAATCTTGCGGATTCGCTTGCGGCGATTCGCCAGCTGGTATTTGAAGAACATTCCGTCAGCGGAAAGGAATACCTTGACGCATTACAGGCGGATTATGAAGGTTATGAAATTCTTCGGGCAAGAATTCTGAATAAGGTTCCCAAATACGGAAACGATGTCGCCTGGGTGGATGAACTGGGAACCAGATGGGCAACGTATTTCCGTTCCCGCATGAATGACTATGTCAATTACCGGGGTGGGAAATTCCATACTGGAATGTATACCGTATCTGCCCATGTGCCAATGGGAGAGAATGTCGGTGCGTCTGCGGATGGAAGAAAGGCATTGGAACCTCTTGCGGATGGAGGGCTCTCTCCGGTTTATGGAAGAGATCTGCTCGGACCGACCGCTGTGCTGAAATCCGTTTCCCGGCTTCCCGATCCGTTGACTACCAATGGCGGCCTTCTGAATATGAAATTTCTTCCGGAATTCTTCGAGAGTGAAGAAGGACGAATTAAATTTGAACATTTCCTGCGGGCATTCGTGGATCTGGAAATACCGCATATCCAGTTCAATGTAGTGCGACGGGAAGACCTGCTTGATGCGAAGATTCATCCCGAACGCCATCGCAGCCTGACGATTCGGGTCGCCGGCTATACTGCATATTTTGTGGAACTCGACGGAAAACTGCAGGATGAAATTATCGAGCGTACGTCCTATGACAACATCTGAACAGGGCTGTGTCTTTGATATCAAACGATTTGCGGTTCATGATGGATCAGGGATCCGCACGACGGTATTTCTCAAAGGATGCGGTATGGCATGTAAGTGGTGCCAGAATCCCGAGGGGATGCGGTCGGACCGTCAGCCGGTATGGATGGAACATCATTGTATTCATTGCGGGGAATGTTGGAAAAATGCACGGGAAGGACAGATGGAATGGAACAATCATTCTCCTGTCATTCATCGGGACTGGAAGGGTTCCTTTGACAACCTGATTCAGGCCTGTCCCACAGGGGCACTTCGTATGGACAGCAGAACCTATACGGTCGAAGAACTCATGACGGAATTGAAAAAGGATCAGGTTTTTTACCGCTATGGGGGAGGAGTGACCTTCTCTGGCGGTGAGCCGTTTCTGCAGAAGGAATTTCTGCTTTCCTGCCTGAAGGAATGCCATCAGGCCGGGATCTCGACGGCCGTAGAAACTGCCCTGCATGTGGATGGGGATGCAGTGAAAGAGGCACTTCCTTATCTCGATGAGATCTTTGCGGATTGTAAACATATGGACAGTTCCATACATAAGGCGTTCACTGGAGTAAACAATGAACTGATTCTTGAGAACCTTCGCTGGCTTTTAAAACATGCGAAGATTCCCGTTACGATACGCACACCATTAATCCCCGGGTATAACGCGACGCCGGAAGTGATCGCATCCATCGCAGGGTTTCTTGCGGAGTGCTCCCCCACGGTGCATTATGAATTGTTGAATTACAATGAGCTGGCACCAGCGAAATATCCCATGGTAGAACGTGACTATGAGCCTGGAATCCGGCATCGCTTCAATGAAGCAGAAATGGAATCGTTCAAGGAAATCGCCCTCGCACAGGGGCTGAATAACGTTACGATATAGCACGAAGACCCGCTTGTTTTCCGGGTCTTTTTCAATGTGGAGTTTCGACAAACGGCACAAAATGTCTAAGCGCATCTGACCAGGAAGGAACTACAATACGCGGTGTAATAAGCAAACCGATGAAGGAGGATGCTATGGCAGAGAACACGTTGAAACAGCAGGCGCAGGGAGTCGCAATCCGTACAGCGATTAACTGGCTGGATAAGAATCCGGAAGAAAACATTCCTAAAATGATTGACTGGCTGGACCGCTTCGATACAAAAGGAACCTGGTCCAGACATATTAACGGTGCCCGTAAGCAGCTGGAAAACAAAGACAGTAACTGGTATCAGCTGGTAATGAGCCTGTTTACGGAAATTAATACGGGAGTTCGGAAGAAGCTGTTTGAGAATTTCGTTCTGAATGCGTCCTTAATCGGATGGAAGAAACAGGAAGAAGTTCGCCAGAAATATGACTGTAATGTTCCGTGGGCGATTCTGTTTGACCCCACCAGTGCCTGTAATCTTCATTGTACCGGATGCTGGGCAGCGGAATATGGCAATCGGCTGAATCTCACCTATGAAGAAATGGATTCAATCGTCACTCAGGCAAATGAGCTCGGAACCTATATGTTCTTATTTACCGGAGGCGAACCGTTAGTACGGAAGAAGGATATTATCCGTCTTTGCGAAGAACACAATGACTGCGTGTTCCTGTCCTTCACCAATTCCACGCTCATCGATGAAGCGTTCGCAGATGAAATGCTGCGGGTGAAGAACTTCATTCCGGCGATTTCCGTCGAAGGATTTGAAGAAGCGACGGATGATCGCAGAGGTCACGGAACCTATCAGGCAGTCATTAAGGCAATGGGTATTCTCAAAGAACGCAAGCTTCCCTTTGGAATCAGCTGCTGCTATACCAGTGCGAATACTGATGTCATCGGTTCAGAAGAATACTTTGATGACATGATCGCCAAGGGTGCCAAATTCGCATGGTTCTTCACATATATGCCATGCGGACAGGCAGCGGTTCCAGAACTGTTGGCGACGGCAGAACAGCGGGAATTCATGTATCATCAGATTCGCAAATTCCGTAAGACCAAGCCAATCTTCACCATGGACTTCTGGAATGATGGAGAATACGTAAACGGATGTATTGCCGGCGGAAGACGTTATCTTCATATCAATGCCAATGGAGACATTGAACCTTGTGCCTTCATCCATTACAGCGATTCCAACATTCGTCAGGTAGATCTTCTCGATGCACTGCGTAATCCTCTGTTTATGGGGTATCATCGGAATCAGCCGTTTAATGAGAACCTGTTACGGCCATGCCCGGTACTGGATAACCCGGGTCGTCTTACCCAGATCGTTGAAGAAACGGGTGCGAAATCAACCGATCTTGAACATCCCGATGATATTCATGAATTCTCTGATCGTTGTGTAGAGCGGGCAGAGAAATGGGCGGTTACTGCAGACCGACTCTGGAGAGAAAGTGGCCATACACTCCCTGAAAATCAGGCATAAGAAAGAACGCATCCTGTCGTGGGATGCGTTTTGTTATAGATGATATAAGCTACTGTATTTCTCTTCGAGATAATCAAGATAGTACTCTGGACGGAAGGGTTCCCCAGTTGCCATCTTCATGATTTCATCGGCCTGATAGCGAGCGCCATATTGCTGGACATGCGTCTTAAGCCAATCGATACAATCGGTATAGCGACCCTCCTGCAATGCCACATCCACATCAAGATCGCTTCTCATCTGATGATAGAACTGCGCCGCAAACGCACTTCCTAAGGCATAGGTAGGGAAGTAGCCAAAACTTGCGTCACTCCAGTGGACATCCTGCAGGATACCGCTTCGGGAATTGGGGACGATCACGCCAAGATAACGCTCATACAGTTCATTCCATGCGGACTCGAGCTGTTCAAATGGAATGGATCCGTCAAACAATCCTTTTTCCAGTTCATAGCGGATCAGAATGTGAAGCGGATAAGTTAGCTCATCTGCTTCGGTACGGATTAAGGAAGGTCTGGAGCTGTTAACTGCCTGGACAAACTGTTCGATAGGAATTCCCGCAAGCTGACTGGGAAAGCAAGCTTGAAGGGATGGATAGTTAGCTTGCCAGAAGGGGAGGGAGCGGCCGAGATAGTTTTCACAGAAACGAGATTGTGATTCGTGCATTCCACTGGAGACTCCGGTAGAAAGAATCGCTCCATCATAGCGTGGATCAATGTTGTGCTCATACCATGCATGCCCAACTTCATGGATGGTGGAGAAAATGGAAGATATGACATTGTCCTCGAGATACTTCGTCGTAGTGCGGCAGTCATTCTCGCAGGTCCATGATGTGAACGGGTGTTCGGTTTCATTCTGATATCCCCACGATGGCGCAAAGCCAAGATATGGAAGCAGAACTTCTGTTGTCCAGGCCTTCTGCTCATTTACAGGAAACGACTGATACAGGAAGGAATCTTCGATCGGTTCAGCCTGCACAACGCGATGGATTAACGGAACCAGCCGCTCTTTGAGTACTTCGAAGAATTGATCATAAAATTCGATGGAAGTTCCCGGTTCATAGTCATCCAGCAATTGATCATAAACCGGTAATGTACTTTCGCGGTACTCAATCAGTTTTCTGCGCCGTTCCACCATTTCCCTGAGATGGGGCTCAAATATGGAATAATCTGAGGCATTTTTAGCCTCAAGCCATGCGTCATAGGAAGCGTTCGTCGCTTCTTCAAACGCCACGTATTCTTCTTTGGGTACCGCCTGAATCTTTCGGATTTCCCTGGCATAGGTGGCTGCTTCTTTACGAGTATCTTCGTCCACTTCCGGATCGTCTACGATGGCATCCAGTACGGGAATCATGTCGGGATCCGTCATGATCGCAAAGCTTTCACCCGCAAGATATGCGGTGCGCGGATCGCGATAGGAAGCCCCTGCTGCAGGAGCGACGGTCATCTTATCGATGTTAATAATGCTTAATGCCATGTCATAAGCAGACATGCGGAATTTCCAGTCTTCGTATCGTTTTAACTTGTCCATAGTAATGTTCCTCCTGGTTCAGGAAGAAAGATATTCTCCCAGTGTTTTTAATAGTGTTTCGACTTCAAACGGTTTTGCGACATGGGCATTCATTCCTGCCGCCCGTGCTTCCTTCTTATCATCTTCAAAGGTATTTGCAGTCATGGCGATAATCGGAAGACTCTGGAATCCATCCATGGCTCGAATTGCCCGTGTTGCTTCATAGCCATTCATGACAGGCATCTGAATATCCATTAATACCAGGTCATACCATGCTGGTCCGACTTCCTTGAGACGATTCACTGCGGCCTGACCGTTTTCTGCCCGGTCAATCGCAAAGCCATGTTCATCGAGAATGAATTTTGCGATTTCTGCGTTGATGTCATTATCTTCCACAAGCAGAAGTTTCTTTCCTTCAAAGGATAATTCTCGGATCGCGTCATCTTGATGAGAAGTATTCCGGTTATCTTCATGATCGGTGTATTCAATCGGAAGAGTTACGGTAAACTCCGTTCCCTTATCCAGTTCACTGTCAACGGTGATGGTTCCACCCATCAGGTCTACGATTCGGCTGGAGATCGCCATGCCAAGACCGGTTCCCTGAATCTTATCGACGGTAGAAGAACGTTCCCGGGTAAAGCTTTCGAATACATGGGGAAGATAGCTCTTTGACATACCGATGCCGGTATCTTTGATGCGGAAAGAATAGGAGGACTTATGATCTCCAAGTTCTTCTTCTGAAGCAGTGATTGTAATGGAACCGCCTTCCGGGGTATATTTGATCGCATTTCCTACGATATTCAATAGAACCTGATTCAGCCGCAGTGAGTCTACCTGAATCATCGGATGAGTGATCCCAGAAAGATCAACGGAGTAGTTCAGACCCTTGGTTTCAATCTGTGATTGAACCATATCACTAAGGTTGGTAAGCAGTTCACGGATGCTGTTTTCCTCAATGTGAAGCTGAATCTTACGGCTTTCAATCTTGGACATATCCAGGATGTCATTGATCAATGACAACAGATGACTGCTGGAGGAATGAATCTTGTCCAGGCAGTCCTGGACTTTTTCCGTATCATCGATATGTGTTTCCGCAATGTTGGTGAAGCCGATAATTGCGTTCATTGGTGTACGGATGTCATGCGACATGTTGGAGAGGAAGTCACTCTTGGCAAGATTTGCTTTTTCTGCCGCATCCAGCGCTTCCTTGAGCGCCTGCTGTTCGATTTCTTCTTTCTGGCGAAGTTCGGTTACATCCTGACGAATGATCATGATGCGGGTTACTTCATCTTCTTCCCGTTCCAGGACCACGAAGTTGAAGGTAAACCAGTCTTCTCCCCGGATTGGAGCGTGGACGCGTACACTGACTTTATCGACGCCTTTTGACAGTAATGACTGAAGGTGATCTAGACGGATAAACTCACGAATCTCTTTCCGCTCTTCTTCGTTTTCGATGCGGGACAGCAGGGACTCACAATACTGATCATAGTAACCGGTTGGAGGAAGTGACTTATCATCCGGCGGTCCGGAGATGTAGTCGTAGTACCCGGTGCGCATATCTACGGTGGTGAACTTCTCGAAGAGTTTGGATACCCCGGCAGAAATATCATTCGCGTTTCTGGCATCCTTCATGATCTTTTTGCGCTGCCGTATCATACGTATCATCTGAAAGAGGAAATAGAGAGTGAAAACGACAAGCAGACTCAGTAACAGGGTAATTCCTTCGCTGTTTGCGTTTGCTACCATCATCTGGTTTGCCTGATAGGGAAAACTACGGATCAGGGTCCAGTTCGCCGGTTCAATGTTCGCAAGATATGCGGAGGTCTCCGTATCATCTGCGGTATATGTGAAAAGAGAATCGGAATTTGTCGCAAATGCGTTTCGCAGTTCATCGAGCACATCAGCAGATACGGCGCTCGTTTCTTCCAATGTGGTCAGGAAGTTTTCTGAATCGACAGATCCGGTTTGTACCACTACGGTGCCATCGGGAAGGCAAAGCCATGCATTTCCTTCATAGCCGAACAAAGAGAAGTCAATCAAATCAGAAACAAAGGCCTCACTGTAGAAGCCAACCATGATTCCAATGATTTGATTATCGTAGTAAACCGGAGAATAGAAGCCGATCTGAGCTTCATTGGTAACACGGGATTTCAGAACGGCAGTTACACCGGTATTCCCCTGAATTCCATCTTTGAAGTAGTCACGATCGGAAAGATTCGCCGCAAGACCTTCGCTGGTATAGTCATCTCCGTTCTTACTGACAAAGCGAAGACGTTCAAAGCCTGTACTCTGTTCAAATTCCCGTAACAGATTCATATCTACTTCCGGGGAGTCCAGAGAAAGGCCATATAAATAGGAGGTCGTAGAAATATAACTCAGGTTTTCCCGAATCAGGTTTTCCAGACTTTCTGCCCGTTGTTCGGTCAGGTCAGAGAGATATTCCTCATTCTGACGGGAAATCCGCTGATTGTTATCCACCATGAACATGCGGAAGGAAAGCAGTACCGCAAGAAAGAGAAGAATACTGGGAATAACCGTCGCTTTCGTGAATCGTTCTTTGATTACCTGCATGTTTCTTCGCCTCTAGATATGATGAACACATTCTATCATATTGATATAGGGTCTTTGCGACGTTACAGTTATCCATAAAACTGTATACTCTATCTGAAATGCGAATGAGGTATCATGATCATATGAAACTGTTGAAAACACTATTTAATCGAGTAACCTTCATGGTTCTCATGGTTCTGCTGGAATTAGGACTGGTTTTATCAATATTCCATTGGTTTCATACTCAGGCCGCATGGATTGAAGCGGTACTTCGAATTCTGAGTGTGCTTATCGTCCTGACCATCGTTAACACCAGCCGTCATCTTTCCTCGGATATGATGTGGATTCTGTTGATCATACTTTTCCCGGTATTCGGCACTGCCTTATATCTTCTTCTGGGAGCGAACCTGCTGAGTTCCAAAACCTATAAAAATATTGTTAAAAAGACGGGAGATGATGCGTCACTATATGAGCAGGATCCAGATGTTCAGGCACATGTGGAACAGGAAGACAACTCCCTGCGGGGACAGTTTCACTATATCTGGAATCATGCCGGATATCCATTCTATGAAAACAGTCATGTGGACTACTATCCATTAGGAGACAGCGGGTTCCCAGTGATGTTGGAAGAGCTGCGTAAAGCAGAAAAGTTTATCTTCCTTGAATACTTCATTGTAGAAGAAGGGGAGATGTGGAACCAGATCGTTGATATTCTCAAGCGGAAGGCAGAACAGGGGCTGGATGTTCGGGTTCTCTATGATGATATGGGCTCCTTCATGACCCTTCCATGGAAGTATTCCCGCACGCTGGAAGAACAGGGCATCAAATGTATTCCATTTAATCGAATCAACCCGATCATCGGTATCATCATGAATCACCGCGATCATCGAAAGATCATGGTAATTGACGGGAAGGTTGGCTTCTCTGGCGGAGTGAATCTTGCGGATGAGTACATCAACGTCAAGGTAAAACATGGACATTGGAAGGACAATGTCATCCGGGTGACAGGAGACGCTGTATGGTCGTTGACTGTCATGTTTCTGACCCATTGGAATGCGCTTCGCCCAACGGATGAAGACTATACGGTGTTCAAAAATAACGTTCCTATGGCATCCGATGGCGGGTATATCGCCCCTTATGCGGATACACCATTAGACAATGAACTGGATGCGCAGAGTGTATATATGAACATTCTGAACAGCGCTGGTCGGTATTGTTACATCATGACACCATATCTGATCATTGACTCGGATATGGAAGAAGCGCTGGAACTCGCCGCAAAGCGAGGCGTGGATGTGCGTATTATTACACCAGGTGTGCCGGATAAGAAACTGGTATGGAACATTACCCGGTCTTATTATCGGAAACTGATTGAGAGCGGAGTAAAGATTTACGAATATACACCGGGCTTTGTTCATGCGAAGGTGTTTGTGTCAGATGATATCTGTGCGACGGTAGGAACGGTTAATCTGGATTACCGGAGTCTTTATCTCCATTTTGAAAACGGAGTCTATATGTATCGCACTTCTACGGTGGAAGACATCCATAAGGACTTTGAGGAAGTCAATTCGTTAAGCAGAGAGATTCCGTTGAGTGAAGCACGAAAGGGACTGTTCTTTGAATTCTTTATCGCAGTCGTGCGTCTGTTTGCGCCATTGTTATAGAATAAAGGCGTATGAAATATTTAAAACAATTTGGAGTGATTCTTCTTGTCACAGCGATCGGAGAACTGATTCGAAGCGTGGTGCCTTTTCCTATTCCCGGAAGTATCTACGGCCTGTTACTGATGTTCGTGCTGTTATGTACGCATGTGATTCGGTTGGAACAGGTGAAGGAGGCTGCACTGTTTCTGATTGAAATCATGCCGGTCATGTTTATTCCTGCCGCAGCGGGACTGATTGTCTCCTGGACGGATCTGAAACCGATTCTTGTTCAGACGGTGGTGATCCTTGTCGTAACGACGGTCATTGTCATGGTAGTGACCGGAAAAACAGCGATGTTCATGATTGGACAACGTAAAGGAGGGAAGAGCGATGAATGAGATGATGTCAGCTTCTGCCTCAATCGGTGTTGTGATTTCCCTGCTTGGTTACTGGATTGGTGTTCAGCTGAAGAAGAAATTCGGCTATGGCTTTCTGAATCCGTTATTGATCTCCATCATCCTTGTAATCGCGTTTCTGCTTGTATTCCGCATTGATTATGACGTCTATAACAGCAGTGCAAAATATCTTAGCTGGTTTCTTACCCCGGCAACCGTATCGCTTGCGATTCCGCTTTATCAGCAATTGGAACGTCTGAAGGAAAACTACAAGGCAATTCTGGTCAGTATTCTTGTCGGAAGTATCACCAGTATGGCATCCGTGTTTCTGTTAGCGCTGTTGTTTCACTTCAATCATGCGCAATATGTGACCTTCCTTCCAAAATCCATTACGACTGCCATTGGTATGGGAGTCGCAGAGGAAATGGGTGGTTACGCCGCGATTACCGCCGCGACGATCATTGTGACCGGGATTTTCGGCAATGTGATCGCTGATGCGGTACTGAAACTGTTTCATATTGATGATCCGATTGCCAAGGGACTTGCGCTTGGAACCAGTGCCCATGCGATTGGTACCGCGAAGGCAATGGAACTGGGAGAGACGGAAGGGGCGATGAGCTCATTATCTATCGTCGTGGCCGGAATGATTACCGTCATCGGTGCTAATCTGTTCGCTACATTGTTATAAAACGCGCAAAATGCACTATACTTAAGGCAGAAACACAGTAAACGGGAGGATTATCATGAATTTACTATCACTTCTTCTCAGCTCCATGCTGACAAGTTCTTCTGTGAATTCCGTTTCACAGAAGACAGGAATTTCCGAAGCACTTATCAAGAAACTGCTTCCTCTGGCAATTCCTCTTCTGATTCGCTATATGACACAGAACGCCTCATCTCAGGCAGGTGCGACTTCATTGCTTGGAGCCTTGACTCAGCATACCAGCAACCGTTCCATGGCAGATCAGATTCAGGAAGCGGATACCACGGATGGTGAAAAGATCATCGGTCATATCCTGGGAAATGACAGTGATGCGGTTGTAAATAAACTGGCTGGAGAAACCGGTCTTGGCACAAACGAAGTCAACTCGGTTCTCGGTGCGATCGCTCCGGCGCTGTTATCCGGGCTCTCTGCGGCCAATACTTCTGCTGTTCAGCAGAACACCGCTGCCCAGCAGGCAGCCGCTCCCAGTGCTCTGGATTTCACGAGCCTGCTTGGAACCTTCGGCGGTGCACAACCCCAGCAGACTGCTGACACATCCGGACTTGGATTACTCAGTTCACTGCTTGGCGGAGGAACAGTAGCTCAGCAGCCTTCTTCCGCAAGTCTGCTTTCTTCTCTGATGGGCTTTGGCACGGCACCGCAGACTCCAGCAGCTTCTCAGGCATCTGCTGTAGATGGAACTGAGCTTCTTAGTATCCTCAGCGCACTGTCTGGAAAGTAAGAACGGAACCTTAATTACGAACCGTGGGAGTGATTCTCGCGGTTTTCTTATGGAAAAGCGTATGTTATACTTTCGTCATAGGATGACGAAAGATGGCGAAACCAACGGAATGGAAAGAACAGAATAATTCTGATGTTATGCATCTGTTTCTTGATCATGGCATACTTTCCGTAAATGATATTACGGGACATACAGGAATATCCCATGGTTGCGCCGTAGGGATAATTCAGCGGCTGCTTCAGGAAGGAAAGATTATCCGCACAGAGGATCAGCCTTCGTCCGGTGGGAGGAAATCCAAGCGCTATATGTTGAACGCTGACTACATGCAGTTTGGGTTACTGGCATTGGAGTGCGGGGAACAGAACTATCGAATCCGGGCATCGGTCTATGATCTGAGGGGCGGCCACCGATATGATCGTACGCATCGCAGTTCAGAGGGATCCTGGACCTTTGTGCGTCGGGTCATACGGGCAATGCTTAGCGCCAGCTCAGAAACCGGATTCCTGGTTCTTTCAATTCCAGGTGTCTGTCGGGATGGATTTATTGATGTATGCGACTTTGAAGGGTTGAGCGGAATGAATCTGAACAACCGTATCGAGAAAGAATTTCATATTCCATGCATGATGGAGAATGATATTAATTCTGCGGTCATTGGCTTAATTCATCATCATCCGGAATATCAAAGTGCCGCACTTCTGTATCAGCCTTCCAGCCACTATGTGGGATGCGGACTTATGGTGAATAGGACACTGTACAAAGGACATACATCCTTTGCGGGAGAACTGAGGTATCTTCCGTGTTATACCCATGAAGAACAGGACCGCATGTTAAAGGAAGATCCACAGAAACTTCTGCTTCTGCAGGCGGAGACAATTACTGCGGTCATGAATCCGGAGCTGATCGGTTATTGTTCTGATGCGGATGATGTGACATTGAGTTTTGAACACAGTGCTATCCCGGAGAACCACCGGCCGATGCTTGTGAAAATTACCAATCTGAATGAACAGATCGATGCTGGATTATACAGGATTGGAATGAAATATATCAGATCAATAGTTTAGGAGGATATATGTTAGCGGATTATCACATTCACACAGAGTTTTCGGATGACTCAAATGAACCGATGGAAAATCAGATTCGAAGGGCGATTGAACTCGGCCTGGATGAGATCTGCTTTACCGAACATGTGGATTACGGAATCAAGAAGGACTGGGAAGAAGGAGACATCACCTGGCGAGGTGGGGATGGAATTGGTACACCGAAGGGGTCAATGGAGCCGCTTGCCAACTGCAACTACCCGGAATACTTTGGAAAACTGGTTCGTATGAGGGAATTGTTCAAGGGAGAAATTACCATCAAGCAGGGGTTGGAATTCGGAATTCAGTCCATTACTGTAGAACAATTTCAGAAACTGTATGACCGCTATTCAGACCGGCTGGACTTTGTGCTGTTCTCCATGCATCAGGTAGACAACAAGGAATTCTGGACGCAGGACTTCCAGAGAGGAAGAACTCAGAAAGAATACAATGAACTCTACTATCAGGAGATTCTGAAGACAATGAAACTGTTCAGAAACTACTCTGTACTGGCACATCTGGATCTTCTGGTAAGGTATGATCCGGCTGGGGTATATCCGTTTGAACTGGTGGAAGATATCATCGCGGAGATTTTGAAACAGGCGATTTCCGATGGAAAGGGAATTGAACTGAATACGTCCAGCTGGCATTATGGGCTGTCCGATACACAACCTTCCCGGGCAATACTGAAACTGTATAAGGATCTTGGCGGAAGGATTCTTACCATCGGCTCCGATGCCCATTCGACAAAATACCTGGCAGATCATATGCATGAGGCACGAACAATCCTGAAAGAAGAGATTGGATTTCAGGAGTTCTGTACGTTTGAACACATGACTCCGATCTTCCATTCTCTGTAAAGTAATAGGATGTATTTTGTGAAAATACTGAAATTTTGTGAAGTTTCAAAAAAATACTGCGAATTTGCGGAAAGTATGTATAATATACTTGTCCCATGAATCAGGGGCAAGAAACAGCTGAATTCGTACGGTGACCCCTACCACTAAACCGTACGTTCAGGCAGAGCACAAAGAAATTTGGATGCTCTGTTTTTTTATGCTTTTGGATGATTCAAGGAGAGTTTTCACAATTCTCTCATCAAACTTCGCATAAGCTTCACATCTATTCCTCAATGGCAACACCTGTTAAAGCTATGATGAAATCGTCATACAACGAATGACAGAATTCTTTCCCCCTATATAAAAAGAAGCCGGACCTGACCAGACAGGCCCGTTTCTTTACTTCAGGCAAGAATCAAATCATTTAACGTATCAGAGAAGTAGTCCTGATACTCTTTTTTCAAATTGGAGTCGGTGATCACGACATCAAGCTGAGAAAGATCTGCGAAGCGTTCAAAGTCCACAAATCCGAACTTGGAAGAATCTGCGAGCAGAATAACTTCATCCGCAGCCTGGATCATCGCTTTCTTAGTTAAGACAAGGTCACTGTTGGCCGTAGTACAACCTTGTGAATCGACAGCGGATGTCGCAAGGAATACCTTTTTGAAATGATAACGGCTTAACTCATCGAGCACTGCCTGACCATAGGTGTAATGGAATCCGCTTCGAACACTGCCACCGATCATCCGGAGTTCACAATGATCTTTCTGTTCCATCCGGGCGGCGACCAGAAGGTCTGTGGTGTAAACCGTTAAACCGGGAATAGCACTTTTTGAGAGCAGTTCCGCAAAACAGGTTGTAGTAGTGCCGGTATCAATTAATATTGCTTCATTTTCATGTACGAGAGAAAGGGCAGCTGCTGCGATTCGCCGTTTTTCCTCAAAATGACTTCGTTCATCCATCCGTGGCTCCTTTTCCACTGGCAGCATCTCCAGATTCTTTACTGCACCACCATGGGTTCGCTGCAGTAATCCAGCCTGTTCTAATGCGGTCAGATCCAGGCGAATGGTTGTTCCGCTGACGTGATATCGTCTGCTGAGGTCCTGTACGGTGACACTTCCCTCCGCATTCACAAGACGCACGATTTCATTTCTTCTCTCTTCTGTAAATAATATCCGTTCACTCATGGCTTTATTCTATCGATTAAGAACATAAAACACAAGAGAAATGAAAGTAAATGAAACTTAATATTGACAAAATATCAAGGATTAAATAACATTAAATCAAGCTAAATGAAAGCAAATAAAACCAAGGAGGAACAGAATATGTCAATTACAGTAAAAGAAGTTGCGGCGATGGTAGACCATACCAATCTTCACGCGGATGCGACAACCGCTGATTTTCAGAAATTATGCGATGAGGCAAGAGAATATGGGTTCAAATCCGTTGCGATCAATACTTATCCGGTAAGCATGTGCAGAAAAATGCTGGAAGGGTCAGAAGTTTTGACTGGGGCAGCAGTTGGCTTCCCTTTGGGACAGACAACCATTGCGACAAAGGTTGCAGAGGCGAAAAACGCAGTCAATGACGGCGCTCAGGAATTTGATTATGTGCTCAATGTAGGCAAGCTCAAAGAACATGACTATGCATATATTGAAGATGAGATGACCCAGCTCGTACAGGTCGCAAGAGATGCAGGAATCTGTGCCAAGGTAATCTTTGAGACCTGCTATCTTACAGAAGAAGAGATTATCGAAGCTGCCCGGATCGCTTCGCGAGTGAAGCCGGACTTTGTTAAAACCAGCACCGGATTCGGTACGGATGGGGCAAAGCCCGAACACGTAAGACTCATGAAGGAATATGCAGGCCCGGAAGTGCAGGTAAAAGCAGCAGGTGGTATCCGTACCTGGGAATCCGCCAAAGCTATGATTGCGGCAGGTGCGACTCGGCTTGGGACTTCAAGTGGAATTAAGATCATTGAAGAGATGAAAGCCGCTGGTCTTCAATAAAGATAGTTAAACGTTCATACAAGAATACACTACAGCCACAGGCAGGTTTGCCCATGGCTGTTTTTGAATGGTACGGTAGAAATCATGCATGATGATTTCTTCGCCGATAGGAAAGAGGAGTTTCTCCAGTCACACTTTTGAAAACTCTCTGGAAGTGGCTTTGGGAAGAGAAACAAAGAAAGTTACTGATATAAATCAGGGAAGAATCTGTGTATTTTAACAAACGCTTTGCTTCTGCGATTTTTGCGTTGGTGATATAGGAGCTGACCGTCATGCCGGTCTCTTTTTTAAACTCGGCAGAGAAATAGGAGACGCTTCTATCCGCATTTTCAGCGACGTCACTGACGGTGATGGGCTGTGTAATTGACTGCTCTATATACTGGATTGCCTGATGAACCATTGGAGAAATGCCGGTAGGAATCTTGACCGCCTGTATGCGTTGGGAATAGTCGATGACGGCGTTTCGAACAATTGATGTCAGGGTCTGAAAGCTGCTGGTCTGCTCTATTTCCTGAATATACAGATCACTCAGGTTGTATGCCACTTGAGGGGATACACCGTTTCGAATTGCGGTACGGCTCGCAATTGCAATAACAACAATAAACATATTTTTTGTGCTGCGGATCGTTGTGTCCGCAAGTGCTCCGAATTTTCCGGCATCATGAGCAGAAAAACTCTTTTCAAGGGCTTTAATATTTCCGCTCTCGATATTGCGGATCATCTGCTGCTCGGTTTCGTAGGAAATGTCATAAAGAGCGAGGCCTGTATCAACATTTTCATAAACGACAGGAAGCACTTTTGCCTGAAGATCGTAGTCTGATACCATATCACCGTTCTTAATCTGATCACTCAGTGTGATCTCTTCCGCAGAGAGAAGTCTCCCCGTGCACATCTGGTGCAGCGTTCGCAATGCGGCGGAGAAACGAAACAGAGAAAGACGTGGAATCATATGTAGGATGTTCTTCAGTTCGTCCTCATATTCAGAGCCTATGAAGAACTGTGCCATAAGTGTATGTATGATGCGCTCTGAAAAGACCGTCATCGACACGGGTCCAAGCACAATAGTGCAGGTATCTGTGTGAATCTTTCCCCAGAATAATGAATTGCGGTCAGAGAGAATGACAGCTTTATCATCTGTATTCTTTAAAAACATCCGGTTCAATCCATCCATATAAAATGGTGTCTTAGGATAATAAAACATCATCTGATCTGACGCGTCATAGCAGCAGATCGGAATATTTCCGGTAAGATAGAACAATTCACATGTGCTTTCAAGCTTTGAAATCGATTTCATCTCTTTAACTTTACATCAAATCAACAATCCGGAAACAGTTTAGTGGTACGGAGTCTTAGCTTGACTGGATTCACTCCACAGAGTTTTTATTGATAGTACAACAGAATAATTGAAATGTGAAATAATAAGTAGAAATATGAAATATCGTTTGCGTATGGAACGTTAGAATTCAATTGAAATAAGGAGAAAAACTAACATGAAAGACGAACGCGTATTTCTTTGGGGCGGAGGTATCAGTGCTGCCCAGTGTGAAGGGGCATGGAATGAGGGAGGAAAGTCACCGGTTGCGGTAGACTTTGCCAATGTGGCACAGGATCGTTCGATTCGCCGCCACTCTTATGTTGATAAAGATGGAACGATCGGATATTTTCCGATGTTTGGTACAGTGGAACCGGGCCAGAAGTATGTGCTGGAAGATGGTGTTTACTATTCGAACCACAGAGGTATTGATTTCTATCATCATTACAAGGAAGATATTGCGCTGTTTGCGGAGATGGGATTCAAATCGTTGAATCTTTCGATCTCCTGGGCACGAATTTACCCATATGGATATCGCAATGGTGTGAATCAGGAAGGTGTGGAATATTACAGAAGCGTTCTGGAAGAACTGAAAGCACATAATATTGAGCCGATTGTTACGTTATACAAATATGACATGCCTGTTTATTACGAAGAAACGCTCGGTGGCTGGGAGAATCGCGCTTTGATCGAAGAGTTCGCTGAGTTTGCGAAAGTATGCTTTACGGAATACAAGGATCTTGTTCATTACTGGATTACATTTAACGAAATCAATGTCATCCTCATGATGGCTCAGTTGATCCCGCATATGCCACTCGCAAAACTGCAGGCTACCTATCAAACCATTCATCATCAGGCACTTGCATCCGCAAGGGCTGTCAAAACTGCGCATGAAATTAACCCGGATAACAAAGTTGGATGTATGATTGCCAGCCATGTCGCTTATCCGTATACATGCGATCCGGAGGATGTTCTCAATGCGCAGGAGAAGATGATGGATGTCTTCTATTACAGTGCGGATCTCATGATTCGTGGAAGTTATCCTTATTATGCGAAATCTATCTGGAAAAAGAAGAATGTAACCGTACATATGGAAGCGGGAGATGCGGCCTTATTGAAGGAAGGCAAAGCAGATTATCTGGCATTCTCCTATTATTCTTCCAATACGTTTACGACGCATACTGATGAAAATCTCGAAACATCCGGAGGAAACTTCTCCCGTGGAGCCAAGAATCCTTATATCAAAGCCAGTGAATGGGGCTGGCCAATGGATCCGAAAGGACTCAAATGGCTTCTCCATGACCTCAATCAGCGCTACGAAGTGCCGCTGCTGATTGTGGAAAATGGTCTTGGCGCACGCGACACACTGGAAGAGGATGGCAGTGTTCATGATCCCTACCGCATTGAATATGCGCGTGAACATATCCGTATGATGATGGAAGCAGTAGATGAGGGTGTGAATCTGTTTGGCTATACTGCCTGGGGATGTATTGATCTGATCGCCGCAAGTACAGGACAGATTTCTAAGCGTTATGGATTTATCTATGTAGATCTGGATGATGAAGGAAATGGGACATTAAAACGTTACAGGAAGGACTCCTTCTACTGGTATAAGAAAGTGATTGAAACAAATGGACAGGAGCTTGACTGATACTGTTTGAAAGGAGAATCATCGGCAATGAGTCAATCATTTGAAGAATTTGTAAAAGAAATCTGTTTTGTATCCAAAATGCAGGATCAGCACAACGCGGAAAAAGAGCTTCGCGGTGAAAGAGTGAGTTTTCCTTCGGATGGTGCACAGATTGAAGCAATTCTGTATAAAACCCCTCAGCCTGATGCCGTTACGATCGTGACTGCGTACGGCGGTGGATTTGTTATGGGAGGCTGCGCGACGGATGACCATATGTGGGCATCCCTCTCTGACCGTCTTGGTGCGAATATTGTGTCCATCGGCTATAGAAAAGCACCGGATTTTCCTTTCCCAACTGCTATGCACGATGTATACAACGGACTCTGCTGGGTTGCGGATCATGCTGTGGAGTACGGATTAAACGCTGAAAAGCTTGTGGTTATGGGCGCCAGCGCCGGCGGAAATCTTGCCGCAACAGCATCTATCCTGGATCACATGCGTGGCACAAATCATGTAAAACTTCAGATCCTTCATTATCCGTATATAGATCTTGATACAGATCCCGCTGTAAAGGGTCATGCGGAAAGTGAACTTGCGATCTACCGTCTTTTCGCTGAACTATATGCGCCGAAGGATATGAGAAGAAATCCCATGGTATCTCCGCTTTATGCGAAAGATGAACTGCATGGACTGCCGCCTGCCTGGATCATTACGGCCGGTAATGATCCGCTCCAGCGCGAAGGAATGCAGTATGGGGAAAATATGAAAAAGGCGGGAAATGAAGTGCATATTTTCTCGGCAGACGAGATGCCGCATGGTTATTTTGAGGGCTGGTTCAGTCTCACTGACGATCGTCTGCCAGAAGGGGAGGTATTCTATCCTGGCAATACCATGGAACTGTTCCATAACGGAAAGCTCGAAAGTGAAACAGATAAAACAGTCAATATCATCTCCCAGGCTTTTCTGGACGTCTTTGGATAAAAGTATGGACATGGTAAAAATAGAAAGTGAAGCGAAGAATGAACAGCAAAGCAATCATTAAAACAGGCATTGCCCTGGCGGCAATTGCGATGACGCCCAGTGCGGTTTATCTCACTCTGTCCAGACCTCAGAAAGAAAAGAAAAAGAAACCCGGTACCAAGACAATCATCTGCATCGGCGATAGTATTACATTCGGGGCTGGTGTTCTGACATCTAGAAAAAAGGATGCATGGCCGTATCTACTCGATCGAATGATGGGACAGGAAGCAGAAGTCCTGAATTACGGTATCAGCGGTGCCACAATGCTCAGAAGCGGGGATACACCGTACAGAGAAGATTTTTACCGGGCAGTGGAGGAAATCGATCCGCAGACAATTCTGCTCATGCTGGGAACCAATGACTCCAAGCGGCAGAACTGGAATGCGGAGCTCTTTGCGAAAGATTATGAGGATTTCCTGAAGCGCTTTATGAAAGAAGGCAGAAAGATCATCCTCATGTATCCACCGAAAGCGTTTGGCAAAAAAGGCAAAGAAGTCAGTGTATATGGCATCAGGGATCATGAAATTCATGAAGGTGTCATACCTGTCATTCATACAATGGCAGATCAGTACAATCTGCAGGTCATAGATCTTTATGCACTGAGTGAAAACCATCCTGAATATCTTGGAGATGGTGTTCATCCCAATAAGCAGGGAAACGCGATCATCGCAGATCATATCTTCAAAATCATAGGCAGTAGAGCAGCTTAACCAAACACATAACTGAAACACAGGTGCAGCAGGTTTCTGATCAACAGCATCAGATCTGAAGCTGCACCTTTTCAATGTAGTTTTCTTTGCTTTTTTAGGCGAATAGCAGGCGAGAGAATAACAATTATATAAAGAAGTTGAAATATGAAATATATAGTCGAAATATGAAATCAAAACTTCAATGAAACACCTATTATGTAAATGCGCAAGGGAAATCAGAAGCGACTGCAGCACTCAGTAGTTTCCCGAATCATTGAAATGGCTGATGAGAGATCAGCAGGAGAGGAAAAGCATATGGCTAACAAAAATGAAATTCTTGCCAAAGAGATTCTGAACGCCGTCGGCGGTGAGGAAAATGTCACATTCGTAACACACTGCATGACGCGTCTGAGAATGAACTTCGTTGATCGCAGTATTGTCACAGATGAAAAGCTCAATGCGATCCCGGGTGTGATCGGAGTAAAGTGGGCAGGCGATCAATGCCAGGTAATTATCGGTACAACAGTCAATAACGTTTACGATGAATTCAACAAACTTGGTAACTTCCAGCAGGGTGGATCAATTGATGAAAATCTTGATGAACCCAAAGAAAAAGAACCATTTACGATAAAGAGATTCTTCGGAAATATCCTCAAGACAGTCGCCGAGATCATGGTTCCGGTCATTGCGCTTTATATCACCATGGGTATGTTCGCAGCACTCACCGCAATCTTCGGCCCTCAGGGATTCAATCTGATCAATGAAACAAGCGGTTTCTACAGAATGCTTGATTACGGTCAGACCGCAATCAACTACTTCGTTCCGTTCTTCATCGCTTATTCTGCAGCGAAACGATTCCATGTTACACCGTTATTTGCGATGGGACTTGTGGCAGTCATGATGTATCCGCAGTTCCTTGACGAAATTACAAATGGTACCTTCGCGCTCTTTGGCTTAACACCAGCCGCAAGTGCTCTCAGCACTCAGACTATTCCGGTCATGTTAGCGGTTTGGCTGATGTCTTATGTGGAAAACTTCCTCAAAAAGCACATGCCGGCATCCCTGCAGTATTCTCTGAATGGAACATTGTGCATACTGATCATGCTGCCGATCTGCTTATTCATTCTGAATCCGATTGGCGATACGATCTCTCAGCTGATTGCAGCACCAGTTTCTTATCTGTATGGTATTGCACCGGCAGCTGTTGCTGGATTGATGGGTCTTGTATGGCTCCCGCTGATTGCTACAGGAATGCACATGGTTGTTGCTGGTATCTTCTACGGAACATTCTTCATGACAGGTTCTGAATTCGCACTGTTCCCGGTAATGCGAGCAATCGGATTTGTAGGTGCAGCCGCAAATATTGCAATTGCATTACGCACCAAGAATAATGAAGAAAAGCATCTCTCTTATGATGGTATCATTGCTCTTCTTGTGGGTGGCGTCATTGAGCCCAGTCTGTATGGTCTTTATATCAAGCATCCTCGGACACTGGTCGCAACCTGTGTTGGACTTGGCGTAGCTGGTCTTGTCGGCGGTCTGCTCCATGTCGGTGTATTTGCCTTCCCTGCAAACGGCATCTTCGGTATTACATCTGTTCTGGCTGGCGGAACTGGAAACTTCATTAATTTCTGCATCGCAACACTGATCGGATGTGCTGTCACGGCAGTAATGATCTTAGTCGGTGGACTGGACGGAAAGAAAAAGAACTGATTAAACAATAAAAAAGAGATGGCTTCTTCAAAAGAAGCCATCTCATCTAATAAGGAGATAACTATGGCATACGGTACAATTACTTTTTTCTCAAATGTGCTTGGAAGAGATGTCAATGTGGACTACCTTCTTCCGGATACCAGAAGAAGATATCGTTCATGGACTGCGTGGAATGATAAGAAACTTCCGGTCATATGGATTCTTCATGGCAACGGAGATTCAAACAACGCCTGGATCCGCAAAAGCACAATTGAGCTTTACGCAAGACAAAGTGATGTTGCGGTTATCATGCCGGATTGCCAGAGGGAATGTTATACGAACAGTAAACGGGGGTTCGATTTCTTTACCTTCGTTGCAGATGAGCTTGTTACAGTAATGCGCAATTACTTTCCTCTAAGCACAAAACGCGAAGATAACTATATTATTGGGAACTCTATGGGCGGTTATGGAGCAATGAAATGCGCTCTTACTTACCCAGAACGTTACAGCGCGGTTGCCTCATTTTCCGGAGCGTTGGATTATCGTGAAGCATTGAAGGGAAATGATGTGATTTTTGGCAAGAATGCGCCGATGATTTTTGGGAGTCTGGAAGAGTATGAAGGTTCCGAGAATGACCTGTATGCGCTGCTGAATAAACTTAAAGAAAAAGACTGTGGAGAACAGCTTAAAGTTTATCAGTGCTGTGGCACAGAAGACTTTCTGTACGGTGTAAATCAGGAGTTTCGGCATGCTCTATCTGAAACTGTAGGGAATTATATCTACCATGAAGGACCTGGTGGTCATGATTGGTTCTATTGGAATCCCGAAATCGCAAATGTATTTCAGTTCTTCGGTTTGAAAGAAGAAAACGAGTGGAATGATTCGGGAATGGCAAAACAGAAAGATAAATAAAACTATGAATTATCTGAGTGTGGATATCGGCGGATCTTCCATGAAATACGCATTGATGGATGATACAGCTGTAATTATGGAAAAAGGAAAACGTCCGTTGAATCATGTGAAAACATCAGACGGAATGTTGGCGGAAATACATTCACTATATAACGACTTCGATAGACCGGAAGGGGGGATCGCAGTCAGTTATTGCGGAGAACTGAATGCACAGAACGGTCTGCTGTTCAATGGCGGGTCATATCCGTTTATGGCCGGGCACAATCTGAAAGAAGAATTGAGCCGGTTATGTGAAACAGAAGTCAGTGTTGAAAATGATGGCAACTGTGCTGCGATTGCGGAACTCCAGAAGGGAAATCTTGTGGACTGTACAAATGGGGTAGTTCTGATTATCGGCACAGGGCTTGCGGGAGCATTAATCCTTGATGGCAAACTCTATCGCGGATCGAATCATTATGCTGGGCTGCTTTCGTTTATGACAACGGAAATTAACACACCGTTTTCCCTGGATAATATGGCCGCAAAATCGGTCAGCTCCAATTATCTTTCTACCGCATATGTGCAGGAAACTGCTTCTGTGAAGGAGATGGACGGGATTCAATTCTTTGAACTGGTAAACAAAAGTGACTCGGTCGCAATGAATATCCTGGAGCGATACTGCACAAATGTTGCGAATGTTGCTTTCAACATTCAACTGCTTCTTGATGTAGAGAAACTATGCGTGGGCGGAGGGATCAGTGTTCAGCCTCTGTTTCGCAAGAAGTTGAAAGAAGCATATGAGAAGATTTATGTAACCACACCCTTGCAGTATATTAACCCACCAAAAGCGGAACTGGTGTTCTGTGCAGAATATAATGACGCAAATCTTGTGGGCGCGATGTATCATCATAAAAATGGAGGAATCATATGAAGCTGGCAATCGGAAATGATCATGTCGCAGTAGACATGAAGAATGAGATCAAAGCATATCTTGAAGAAAAAGGAATTGAAGTAATTAATATCGGAACCGACAGTACAGAGCGATTCAATTATCCTGTCAGTGGATATAAGGTC
>JAFUGM010000065.1 GCA_017469355.1 Solobacterium sp.
AAGTCCTACTAGTTTGTGCTTGAAAGGATGGCGGCAACTTATAACTATGCGGCATCAAATTAGCCACTCACCTCCACGTGCTCTAGACAAAGCCCTCCTCTATTTAAAGGGTAGCAGATAGATTGCGAGTGGGTGAAGTCATTTTATTCATAACTTATTTGTGACGGCGCAGCGCGCCGTAATGGAGGAAACTATGGTTAACGACGATATGAACCTACACGAAGATGAACGAATCAGCAGTCGCATGTACAACATCTTCAGAAAAATACAGAAAGAAAGTTATGACAAAGGCTTTGAACTTGGTGAAGCCTATGGCCGAAAAGTCGGAGAGGAATGCGGAGAAAAACGGACGATGGAGGCTATGGCGTTCATATTTTTCAACAGCTACCTTAAAGATGGAATGAGCGAAAAGGAAGCGTATAAGAAGATTTCGGATATCTGTGAACTTCCGCTGGATTATGTGAATCGTGCAATCTTTAACGCGCGCCTATACTGCTATGAACTAATGCGGGGAAAAGACAATTTGGACCCGCACGAAGATGAATGTATCAGCAGTCACATGTACAACATATGCAAAAACATACAAACGGAGATTTTGAAAGGAGAGACGGATTCGCCGGTTTACAACATCTTCAGTAGATGCCTTAAAGATGAAATGAGTGAAGCCAAAGCATATAAAGTGACAGCGGCTATTTTCGGACTGTTTGTAGATGAAGTGAAACAGGAAGTACAGGAACAACGCGCCTTATTAGAGGCGAATCAATGAAAACTTAACGATCAAGGAGGAATTTCAGAAGGATATAATAACCCCATGAAACGCAAATGGATTATTGTGGTTGTTATTGCAGTTCTGATTTCTGCGGCAGGGTTTCTGAGGTTTCATCATACTTCTCCGAGCCGCCGCAAGAACTATTATGAAGGGCTGGATGAATCAGATTCACTGATTCTTGAGGAGGCACTCTCCTACATCGCCACATGTCCGAGCTATAAAAGTGCATATTATGAGGGCGGGTATCCCAATGATGGATACGGAACGTGCGTTGATGTTGTCGGGATTGCGCTGCGCAATTCTGGATATGACCTGCGCATGCGAGTGGATGAGGATATCCGTTCCCATCCGGAACGTTATGATATCGAAACGCCAGATGCGAATATTGATTTTCGAAGAGTAAGAAATCTGATTGTCTATTTTCAAAATAACGAAGAAGTGCTGACGAATGATCTTTATGAGTTATCTGCCTGGCAGGCAGGAGATATTGTCATCTTCCGAAATCATATTGGAATTGTCAGTGATCGCAGGAATTCGAATGGTGTACCATATGTCATCCACCATAGCAGTCCCTATCAGCTGTGGTATGAAGAAGATATCCTGGAAAAACGGGATGATCTTGTGCTCCATGTAAGAGTTAATATCTCTTAATCTATTTGTCAGCTAAAATAGAATCATATGAAATTCAAACAGAGAATGATCGCCGCACTTACCGGCACTGCAGTACTGTTCATGTTGTTTCCACCTGCCGCCTTACATGCGGAACCAGAAGAGGATTTTACCTATACGGTAACCAATGGGAATGCCGTAATTTCAGGTTATACAGGGAAATCCACAACTCTTTCCATTCCGGAAACCGTTGGAGAAGAGGAATATCCTGTTACCGCAATTGGAACGGAAGCGTTTAAAGATCATACTTCTCTGAATCAGGTCACACTTCCAAATACCGTGATCCGGATTGAAGATCATGCCTTTGAGGGTTGTTCTAAACTGGAGTCAATTACCTTTTCAGACCAGCTTACCGAAATTGGAGCTTTTGCTTTTTCGAATGATCAGAAGCTGAAGGAAGTCGTATTTCCTTCTACATTAGAAACGATTGGGGAGCGGGCATTTTATGATGCGCGATCTCTTTTGGAAGTCACAATACCAAAAACAGTCACTTCGATCGGATCCGAAGCGTTTGCGATTCAGGAGGGATCAACACCTTCTCTCAAGAGCGTTGTGATTACGGCTGGAAGTACTCTGACCGCGATCCCGGAGGGATTATTTCAAAATCAGTCCGCATTAAAGACGGTATCCTTACCATCATCTGTCACTGAAGTAAGTGATTCTTCCTTTGCGGGCTGTCAGTCACTTACCACAATTAACCTTTCTGCCGTGAAGACCATTGGAGACGAGGCATTCGCAGACTGTGATTCTCTGACGGTATCGATTCCCAATGCGGTGTCGATCGGATATCGCGCCTTTGCGGGAGTAGGCGGGACATTCTCAGTTCCGGATTCCCTGAAGGAAATTGATGCGGGCGCATTTGCGGATTCCGCATTTCAATCCTTTTCGGCAACAACCGCCAATCCCTTAGTTCGTACAGATGGAGACGGGCTCTATTTCCTGGACGAGGAAGAGGTAACTCTGATTGCTTATGCCTCGGGAAATGGGAAGGCGTCATATGTCATAAACGAAGGAACCACATGTATTGGTCAGGAAGCGTTTGGGAGTTCTAAGAGCGCGCTGGAGTCCTTGGTTATTCCAGATACCGTGACCTCCATTCAGGACGAGGCGTTTTCTAATGCCTTCCATTCCGATGGAGAAGTGAAATTGGTAATTCCAGATCATGTTACGCAGCTTGGTACTGCGGTATTCAAAGACAATCCATCCTTGACCGAAGTGACACTTGGGAAAGGAATTACCTCTATTCCTGAGCGTTCATTCAAAGGGGATAAAGCCTTAACGACGGTAGTCTACAGCGACGATCTTACTTCCATCGACGCAGAAGCGTTCTGGGGGTGTGAACAGCTTGAACTGACGATTTCTGATACAGTCACCACGATTTCTCCATTCGCATTTGACAGCTGGAAGAATGTCAGTGACTGGGGAAAGAATTTCAAGGTTGTGGAGGATACCTGGCTGCTGTCAGCGGACGAAACCATTCTTTATGCGCTGAATCCGGAAACAGAAGAAACAGAGCTGACGGTACCGGACAGTGTGAAGGTGATTGAATCACATGCACTTGCGATCGGTGCAGAACAGGACCCGATCCAATTCACGATTCCTTCCACCGTAAGCGAGTTAAATGATCAATGTGTTGGATATCAGCGGATGACAGATGGGACATATGAGCGAATCGAGGGAAGTTATCTTCTGAGTGATTCTGCTGAAAAGAATCCGGTAGTAAGTTATGCGGAAGAAAATAACCTGGCATGTTTCAGTGATACACCGGCACAGAATATTACCGAGGCCAGCCTGACACCTGGAACAGCGACCGACTTTGTGATTAGTAATGCGTTATCTTCCGTTCAGTATGAAAGCTCGGATCCATCCATTGCGACAGTAGATAAAACAGGCCGGATTACCGGGGTTTCAAACGGAGAGACAGTCATTACCGCAGTAAGCGGAACCATGCGCTTTGAGGTAGCCGTGACAGTAAATGAAGCAGAACCGTCACCTGTCCCAAGTCCTTCCGCTACATCGTCGCCCAGCAGTTCCTCGGAATCATCTGCTCCAAGTCCTTCATCTACACCTGCGACTGTGACAGTCACCTGCCAGGATGCAGGATTTCCACAGGGATGGACATGGGATGAGTCCAAAAAAGCCTGCGTCGCTCCAGTGGTTTCAGAAACTGCCCCATCTGCTGCACCAACGGTCCGACCCTCGGCATCGCCTTCTGCTTCTGTGACTTCACCTGCGGGTTCTCAAAGCGAATCTGCAGTGTCAGAAGAAACGCAGGAAGAGGAAGTGACAGAACCATCTCCTTCCTCCGCGTTGGAAGAAACGCCGAAGGAAGAACCTTCATTCCCGGAAGAAGAGAAACCGATAGAGATGATCAATACGGAAGGAACGTTATGGTTTCTTGGAATTCCGATCATCATGTTAATTGCGGGAATATTAACCTACATGGTGAAAGATGACCGCTTTGTCCCATGGATCATCGGCGTTGATGCGGTGGCGGGAGTAATACTTGCGGTGCTGGATCACAGTATTATTGCCTGGATTCTGCTTGTGCTGAATGTTGCGGCGATTGGACTGCTTGCGCTTTACCGCAGAAAAGCACCCGAAGAACCACTGGAATAATCATCTATTCATGGTTAACTCATGTAAAATAGTTGCGGACGCAACTATTTTATTTGGCGGGGAGATTGAGAATGGGAAAACGGATCGGTACATTACTACTGACACTGCTTCTTGGCGGAATGTCATTATTGACGGGAGTGAGTGCAGAGTCTGAATCCAGAACTGTTACGATTCAAATTCTCTGGAATGATAATGAGAATCCCTGGTTTACCCGTCCGGATGAAGTTCATGTGACGATTTCCGATAATGATGCGGATGGGGATGGGTCAGAGACCCTCTATTCTGCGATGACAATCGCTGCTCTGGATAACTGGCAGAAAACAATCGAATTCCGGGATACCTGGGTGAATCCAACTGTCCAGATTGAAAGTGTCAACGGATACCGCAGTTCCAGAACAGTGAATGAAGACCGCTATATCATTTCCTATACCAGCAGTTATCTGAATGCGACAGATGAGATTTCCGTTGATGTTGTCTGGGATGATGAAACGGCGGTAAACCGCCCGGAAACATTTGACCTTCAGCTGATTGGGATGGATGGAACGGAAGTCACCGTGAAGATTCCTTCCACCGAGGTACATACATCCGTAAGCGGAATTCCGTTTCTTGTGAATGGAGAGCGGAATCCGGTTCATTCTGTTATCGCTGCTGTGGATGGATATGAAGTGGAAAGCGGCACTTCGATCAGTAATACCGGAAGAAGTGTCTACCTCCGATTACATCATTCTTCTGCTTCAGCTTCTTCTTTATTATCCGATGGCTATTCCACCTGTACCTGGGAAGGTCAGACGATCAGTATTTATAAGCAGTCCGGGAATGAGAAGCTTGCGCTTCTGACATCTCCGATGGATGCGAATGGGAAATTTACCACACTTGATATTACTGCGTTTCAACGCCCTGGCATTCAGATAAAAGCAATTGTGAATGCGTCTTATTTCAATATGAATAATGTTTCTCCGCTGTCTTCCTATCCCACAACGGTATATGGGCGGATTCAGGGAATGATGAGTGATGGAAGAATCATCAACGCTACGACACCGGGCCCGGGTGATGGCGTCTCAGGGGATAAGCCATATATGGATCTTGTCATTACGCCAGATGGCTCGATTGAAGCTGGGGATATGAATTCCTGGGACTATCATTGGGGAGATGCGATTGGTTATCCGAATGAAGTCATGGCGGGCGTTTCCCCGGCAGGAGTAGAACTGCTGAATGGGAAGGATGTGAATCTGTATTCACCTGCGGTTGGTTATGCCAAAATTACGACTCCAAATACACAGACTGCTCTTGTGAAATGTGATGATGGGAGTTTCGCCCTGGTTGCGGTGAGTGGGAAACTGGCGCCGTTAGAGTCGCTGCGCAACTTCGCCAAAGCGTATGGGATGACGGAATTATCAATCTATGATTCTGGTGGATCTACACAGATGGGTTATTTCAATGGATCGGGAATGGTATATCCGATCTATACCGGGCGTCGTATCCCTGCAGTATGGATTCTTTATGAAGAAGAGAACGATAGTAATGAGGGAGACCCGGTCGATGTGACGGTAAAGTTTGTGGATGAGGACACGGATCCTCAGGATCTTTCAGCGTATTCTATTCTGGTATCTACGACGGTCGGTAATGAACTTCCGATTAATACAGCAGAAGTGATTGCGTCTTTAAAGGAAGCGGGCTATAAAATCGAAGATGTTTCACTGATACCGGATCGCGTGGATGGAAGAATTCAAACTTATACCATTCCAGTAACTCATCAGTATCTCGAACAGACCTTCGCCGAACAGGCAGAAGCTATGCGGACAGTGAAGTTCGTAGATGAAGCAGGAACCGAGCTGGCACCGGATGAAGTACAGAGAATTGCCTATACACGGATTATTACGGAAACCACAGACCTTGTGACGGGGAAGAAGACTCGGGAGGTGGAACTGAATGTTCCGGAGAGCAGTGTGTTCGCCGCAATTACTTCTCTGCCTGAAATTACGGGGTTTGGATCAGAGATTTCAGAACTTCCTGCCGAAGAAATGCAGGAAGGAAATCTTATCCGCTATGTAAAATACAAAGCCATTGCGGCACCGATCACAGTACGTGCGGCATTTGATGGGAAGATAATCTATACCAATTCATTTGACCACAGTGTAGATCTTCTTGTGTATGACATGGACAAGGAAACCCCGATCCGAATACTTCGTGCGGAAGAGGATGCGGAGCTTGTTTTAACACCGCTTACCCATGAAGGTTATGTGTTTGATCATTATGAAATTGAGTCTACAGATACAGCAGTATCCTTTATTCCGTTCTATCGTTCCATCAAGACGTTGACATTGATCTGCGATGGAAAAGAAGGTGGTGTGACCTATAAGAAGAACTTTGAAGAGTCCTTCACCGTGGTATTGCGCAATGGGGATGGAAGTGAGAACACCATTCTCTTTGAAAAGAGTGATACTTATACACCTGAAGCAGAAGTGATTGAAGGAAAGCGGCTGAAGGAATGGCAGATCGAAGAAACGGGAAATGGCGTGATTCTTACGCCGATCTATGAAGAGGAAGCGACCTCACGTACTGCGTTGATTCACTTCATTGACGAAAATGAAACGAAACATGACCTCTCAGCTTATACAGCAGTCGTTCAGACAACGGAGGAACTGGAGCGCATTGTCGCAGAGCTGGAATCTGCCGGCTATCGGCTGAGTGAAGCCCAGCTGCCGGAAGTTACCCCTGGGAAGGAATTTACAATCACAGTAAATCATCGAATTACTCAAGTGGCTCATGAGGCAGAAGAAACTGTCTATTCACGTACCATTCATTATGTCTATGAAGATGGGACAATGGCCGCCGAGGATCTTATACAGTCCATCACGAAGCAGATTCCTTCCTATGTTGCGCAGGTAGATATGGTAACGGGTGTGGTACTTACTAACGCACCGGAGGCGATATGGATACCTGGTCCGGAATTCCCGGAAGCTCCGCATCCTGAGTTGGCAGGTTACAGTGCAGAGATCTCAGAATCTTTGGAGGATGAGATCACGGTTACGTATGTGAAGCTGCCGGAGGTTCTTACCGCAACAATTGAGTTTAATGATGTTAATTCTGATCCACAGGATTTATCAGAATACACGCTTACCTATCAGGGAGCACGCGGTGAATCGGTCAGTATCGATTGTTCGGAAACGGTAACCCGCCTGAGTGAAATGAACTATCTACTGAAAACCACCGTACCAGATACGATTTCCTATGGTGAAACAATTACCATTGAAGTCGATCACAAAACCGAATCTGAAGATGTGCCAGAGAAGAGCACAGAGTATCGCAGAACAATTCATTACGTAGATGAACAGGGAGAATCATTGTTTGAGGATACCGTTCAGACATTAACTGGAACGATTCCTGCCTACCAAACGGTTACAGATCTTGTGACGGGGAAGGACCTTACGGTTATCCCTGAAACGGTATGGGCAAATGGGAACACCTTTGTGGTAGTTGTTGTCCCAACAAAAGATGGCTATGAGGCAGAACGCCTTGTGATACCTGAGGCGGAACCAGCCACAGAGACTGTAACCGTCACATACAAAGCAATCACATCAGAAGAATCCGGTACCTTTGAGGTTCTCTTTGAGGATCAGAATGCGTCTGCTCAAACATTAGAATCCATTTCTGTAACCGCGGTTATGGGAACACGTTTAGGCAGAAATGAAATGATGATAGAGAAAGTGAATGAGCTGGAAGCCAGTGGATTTATGATCCTGACAGATCTTGAGAACATCATTGTGGATGGCGGGCCGATCACCATCTCTCTGGATCATCAGCTTGACGTGACGACATCTACGGAAACCATCAAGCGATCCCGAATCATTCATCGCCTGTTTGATGGGGAAGATGAACCGGTGAACCAGAGCTGTGATGTGGTACTGACCATTGAAACAACGACGGATCTTGTGACAAAGGAAGAAGTTTCAACCAGGACATCCGCAATGGAGGGACTGCTTCCTGCTTATGACACCACAACAGAACATTGGATTGCGGATGTTGAAACAGTAGAGGAAGTGGACTTCAGTGTGTCTGGATTCTATGAACCGGAAGTCACCATCACCTACACAAAAGAGAAGAACGAGGTAACAGTCAGGTTTCTGGATGGAAGCGATAAACCGCTTGATCTATCTGACTATACCGTAACGAAATCTATTCCCTATGGAGAACAGGAAGACATTGAATGGGATGAACTGATTCAGACGCTTTCCGATCTTGGATTACGTATCTCTTCAGAACTACCGGAGAAACTGGACAGCCTTGTCCCAGAAGTGGTGATCTTTGTGGAACATCAGATGGAAACGGATGTACAGCAGAATGAACTGAAATATGTACGTACGATTGAAGTGGATGGGGAAACGGTAATTCAGGAAGCCTATGCGCTGGAAGAAATCACAATTGTGAAAGATCTTGCGACAAAGGATGAAGTCTCCCGAACAGTAATAAGAAAAGAAGTGGAAGGGAAACCACGTCGTCTGAATTTATATCGTCCGGTCGTAAAGGATGGGTATGTCGTTTCCATGAAGGAAGTTCCGGAGGTTGATGTGGTGCTGGAAGAGAATGCGCCGCTGGAGGAAACCATTGTCATTACCTATTCCAGAACCATGGTCAACGCGAATTCCTCTCCATCGGTAACTTCCAGTCCTTCGGCTCCTGTGACGAGTCCGTCTTCGGTTGTGACATGTCAGGATGCCGGATTTCCACAGGATTGGTTCTGGGATGAATCGAAGAAGGCGTGTGTAGGCCCGACGATCAATACAGAAACAACAGTGACAGTCGCTCCTTCCAGTGCAGTCAATACCTGGAATATATCTTCCGATGAAGCACAATCGGCAGAACTGGAAGCGATAGAAGAGGTGACGCCTGAACCATCACCGGCATCCCAATCAGAAGAGAAGACACCATTGAATCCGTCAATGGATGAGCACGAAGAACCGAAGATGGAACTGATTAACAAACAGGAGATCATCTGGATGTTGGGGATTCCGATCGCGATGATCCTGGCAGGTTTAGCAATCTGGTTTGTGAAGAACCCTGCACTCATCCCGTGGATTCTTGGCTTGGATGGGGTTGCGGGAGTCATATTCGCTGTGCTGGATCACAGTATCATTGCCTGGATTCTGCTTGTGCTGAATCTTTCAGCCGCAGGATTATTGGCGCTGTATCGGAAGGGAAAACCTGATTCTAAGGAGTAACTCCATGCGCAAGCTTTACCGTTAATGCATTGGCAATGAACTGATGGGAAAACGAAACAGGACGCAAACTCGGATCTTATTCTGGCTACGTCCTTTTTTCTTTGCGCTGATTTTTACCGATCCTCACAAAAGTATTCCATGAGATCCGGAGGCTCTGATTTTGTGCTGGAAGATGAGATGATCTGAATAAGGGAAAATGGATACTTGTATCCTGCATTCGCGGATATATGAATTGACTTGCTTATACCCAGAGGAGTATGAGAATTCCCACCATTTTATTGGTTTTAAATCCTTCTGGTTGTTGTTGGATTTAAGGCGAGGATAGCTTCAGTGTCCAGAACGGCAACTAATTTGAAACTGTGATCGTATTCCTGCAGTAACCGTTCATATAGCTCGTCGCAGATATCTGGGCGTATAGTAGTGAGTAACGACGCATCATAATCGACACCAGTACTCTTATGAACAATACGACAATTTATTCTTGTCGGCCGCCGGAATGGATTTCGTGTGACATCAGGAAACTCATCGACCATTCCACTTTGGATTTCATTTAAGTTATCAGGGGAGATATGGGTACATATAAAAAATTCACATGTATTATCATGAGATTCCTTGCAGATGTACATATGTCTAATTTTGGTTAAAGGGCTGGAAGAATTCGGCCAAGGTGATAACAAAGTGATTACTTGTTTGTTATTAAGCATCAATGATTACACCTCCGTCACTTACTAATTCTATATATACGGGATTATGAAGATATCCGTTGTTTGTTTCGGCGATCTCTTCTAATGCGTCTTTATGCTGATCAGATAGAATCTTGTAATTGTTCTTCTCAATTAAAAAATACAAATCTTTAATGTTAACGATATTATAGGTATCTTCAATTCCATCCGGATATAAAGCAACTAATTGAGATGTAATCTTTTTGTCAGCGCCCGTGAAATCCGTCTTATCTAATGTTATGTTTTTTACTCCTGCGTTAATTGCTGATTCCTGTTTTTTCCAGATATCATAAAAGTGGGTTATATTAGACAACTCGTCGTTAGTTAAAGAACTTACAATAAAAGATGCCTTTTTTGCTATATCCTCCTTAATTGAATAACCTTCATTAAAAACGATAGTTATTTTATCGGAGAATTCCTCGTAATCATAAGTGAAATCGCCATAAACCGCACTGAAAACAGGGCCTTTTTCGTACCCCCTCAGGCCATTAAAATCTCCGTCTCCATAAAAAGTTTCACAGAAGGCTTCGTAAAAAAACAAAAACTTTTGGAGTTTTAATGAGTTGTTAAACGCCTTTTCGTTATTTGCTTTTAACCAGCCTGCTAAAGCTTGCTGGTGTTCCGTGGAATACAACATAATACTCTGCCCTCCTTGTGAGAATATTATAATGTACTACCTATACTACGAATTTGTAAATTCTTATGTTCAATCCGATAGAATCGGCTTTTCGTATATAAAGATTGTCGTTGAATAGTAACCAACGCGTGAATTGTAAGGCTAAAAACTATTGACACCAGAGGTGAACAAAGATATTATTTTGATCGTTATCGATTACCAAAGACAGTAACGGCGAGAGCTTAATCATGTTACCGAGGTAGAAAGTTTCATGTGTTTTAAGAACTTTTGAGCCCTTGCTGTCTGCGAGGGCTTTATATATCTAAATAGGTAGGAGATAACAGGAAAGGTGAAGGTGAAGGAATGAATCAGGCGGTATTAGAAAACAAAAAGAACGTCGTCATCGAAATCGCTGACAAGTTCAAAAATTCCGGTTCTACTGTCATCGCAGAGTACCGTGGCCTGAGCGTTGCGGAAGTCACTGAACTGCGCAGAAAGCTGCGTGAAGAGAATGTTGAAATGAAAGTGTACAAGAACACTCTCGCTTCTCTTGCGGCAGATGCGGCAGGTGTCTCTGACCTGAAGGAAACGCTCACAGGACCGAATGCTCTGGTGTTTGGACCGGATGAAACCGCAGCGAGCCGCATTCTTGCGCAGTTCGCGAAAAAGCACAAGGCGCTGGTTCTCAAAGGCGGAATCGTCGAGGGTAAGGTTGTCGATCTCGATACGATCAACGAGCTCTCCGCACTCCCCAACAGAGAAGGAATGCTGTCCATGCTGCTTTCAGTATTACAGGCACCTGTTGCTCAGTTCGCCCGTGCTGTTAACGCAGTAGCGGAGGCGAGACCGGCAGACGGTGCGCCGGCAGAGGCTACTGCCCCTGCAGAAGAGGCCAAGGCTGAAGAGGCTCCGGCTGAAGAAACAAAGCCCGCTGAGGAAGCGGCTGCCTAAGGAGGAAAAATAAGATGGCAAAGTTAACAAAAGACGAAATTCTCGCGTTTCTCGATGAAGCTACAATTCTTGAACTCAATGATCTCGTAAAGGCAATCGAAGAGAAGTATGGCGTAAGCGCTGCTGCTCCGGTTGCGGTTGCTGCTGCTCCGGCAGAGGCTGCTGCAGATGAACCTAAGAACGTTACAGTCGTTCTCACCAGTGTTGGTGATGCGAAGGTTGGCGTTATCAAGGTTGTTCGTACAATCACAGGTCTGGGCCTTGTTGAGGCTAAGAAGCTTGTTGATGCACTTCCTGCAGAGATCAAGAAGGATGTACCGGTTGAAGAGGCTGACGGTATTAAGAAGCAGCTCTTAGATGCAGGTGCAACTGTTGAATACAAATAATCGCCTGAAACAGCATTGATTGAAACAGCCGAGGGATGTTTTGAGCTCCCTTGGCTTTTCGCCCCTTTGAAAGGAGGAGATCGGAATGGACGCGAAACACTATTTCACAGACAACCGTGACCTTCCTTCGCATAAAAGAAATCTTGAATATTTCTTTGAAGGGAAAACCTATACGTTTACGGCAGATGATGGGGTATTTTCCAAAACTGCAGTGGATTTCGGAACACATACACTTCTGAATGCACTGCTGGAAGAAGACCCGCTGACTGGAAGTTTGTTGGATCTAGGCTGTGGGTATGGTGTCATTGGCATCGTATTAAAGCAACTTTACCCAGAACTTTCGGTAACTGCCATAGATGTAAATCCAAGAGCCATTGAACTGACGGAAGAAAACAGCCGTCAGAACAATTCCCCGATCGTAACCGCAGTTTCCGACGGACTGGGAAGTGTGAGTGATCAGCGTTTCGATACAATTGTCACAAATCCTCCCATACGGGCCGGGAAGAAAACGGTCTACCGCATGTTTGAAGAGTCTTATGACCATCTATCAGACGGCGGCCGGTTCTATGCGGTGATCCGCCGCAATCAGGGCGCGGAAAGCGCAATGAACAAGCTGGCGGAGTTATTCGGATCCTGTGATCTGATTGACCGGGACAGGGGATACTGGATCTTGAGGTGCGTCAAGGATGCGAATTGACGAACATTCTACAAACACGATGAAATTATGAGTTGAAAAATTACCGAAATCTGATGGGGTAACTATGCCCCTTTCGGTGTTTCCAACAATGCAGGCGAAAGGATGGCGAACATGGAAAAAAAGCAATCATACCACGTTGTGCATTACGGCAACAAAGCTGTCCGCCGCGACTATTCAAAAGTGTCGGCGGGCCTGGATCTTCCGGATCTTACGGAAATTCAGACAGCGTCCTTTGAATGGTTTCTGAAAGACGGAATCCGGGAAGTGTTTAATGACATTTACCCGATCTACAATTTCGGCGGAAACATCAAGCTGAAGTTCATCGATTATGAATTCGGTGAGCCGAAGTATTCCATTTCCGAATGCAAGTACAGAGAGACCAACTACTGTGCACCGCTTCGGGCAAAGATGGAACTGGAGATGGTGGATCCGGAAACCGGTGAAGTCATGACAAAGTGGGAAGAAGTCTTCCTTGGAGATTTCCCGCTGATGACACCGACCGGCACATTCATCATCAACGGCGCGGAACGTGTTATTGTCTCACAGATCGTTCGTTCCCCGGGCGCGTATTTCGACATTGTTTCGGAAGAACGTACCGGACGTGATACTTATACCTGTGAGCTGATTCCGAGCCGCGGCACCTGGCTTGAATTCATGTCGGATGACAAGAAGGCAGCACTCGGCCGAATCATGAATGTATCAATTGACCGCAGAAGAAAGGTATTTTCTACCATACTTTTCAAGGCCATTGGTATGTCTTTGAACATCGAACGCAATGAAAACGCGTTTGATACAACAAAAATGGAGAAGCTTCTCAAGGCGCTCCACTTTGAACTGTATCCGGATGTTGTTGTGCCGGAACAGGATACAGAACATCTGAACGAATATATGCTGCTGTATACCAGTGTCTTCGGCAACTATGAAGTGCTGTGCAATACACTGGATGCGGATAAGAAGGTCAAGACGACGAAGGAAGCTCTCATGGCGGTATACATGAACCAGAGAGCAGACGAAATCGCAACCGAAGAAGGTTCTTTGACCACCATGGATCAGAAATTCTTCGATTACCGTCGCTATGATCTGACTAAGGCGGGCAGATACAAGGTTCTCAAGAAGCTGAATGTACTCGACCGTATGGAAGGCCATGTCCTGCAGAAGGATCTGGTCGGTGCCGACGGAAAAGTCATCTTCAAGAAGAACAAACTGATTGGTCAGGCTGAGCGTGATGCGCTCCGTCCTGAGATCAATAAGGGTATCAACTGCCGTGCACTTCCTTATAACTATCTGTTCTCTCATCCGGTAACTGCTGAGATGGAAACTTCCTGGACAGATGCACTGGTAGGAAGAATTCTGGCAACAGATCTGGAAGGCAAGAAGGTGAGCTATGAACAGGGCACCGTACTTGTTCCGGAAGATATCAAGGCGATCGCGAAGGAATTCAAGACCGTTACGGTATATGCTGGCATCATCGCAAGTGAGGCGAAACTCACAAACGATAATGTTTCCGCAATTCTGAACCTTGGTTCCCGTATGTATTCCATCGGCCGTGTCACAAAGGGTGGCGCAGACGTTGAACGGGAAGATGGAACACAGATTGTCAGCCGTTATATTCCGGATGATGTGCTTGTACCTCTTACAAGTGCAGATAAGAATCTGATTCAGGAAGCTGTCATGGACAGCGGAAACGATAAGATCAGCGCATGGCTGGTCGGCGCATGCGTACAGGAAGTCACAATTCTTGCGGAAGACGGACATCCGGTCAAGGTAATCGGCGGTGACCCGCTGAATACCAAGCACACTATCACAATGTCCGATATGTACTCTCTGTACAGCTATGAGCTGAACATGCTTGATGGTATCGGAACTGCGGATGATATCGATATGCTTGGCAACCGTCGTATTCGTACGGTTGGTGAACTGATTCAGAATCAGTTCCGTATCGGTCTCTCCCGTATGGAACGTACGGTTAAGGAACGCATGTCCATCACGGATTCCAGCGCTCTTACACCGAAGCAGCTGACGAATATCCGTCCGCTGACTTCTGCGATCAAGGAGTTCTTCTCCAGTTCGCAGCTGTCTCAGTTCATGGATCAGCAGAACCCGCTGGCGGAGCTGTCCAACAAGCGTCGTATTTCCGCGCTTGGTCCGGGCGGACTTACCCGTGAGCGTGCCGGATTCGAAGTGCGTGATATTCACAACTCTCACTATGGACGTATCTGCCCGATCGAAACTCCAGAAGGACCGAACATCGGACTGATCTCCTATCTCACAACATATGCCAAGGTGAATGAATATGGCTTCATTCAGACTCCGTACCGTAAGGTTGTAAACGGACAGGTTACCGATGACATCAAATATATGTCAGCGGACGAAGAAAATGATCATATCATTGCCCAGGCGAATGAAATCAAGGACGGTAAGCTGATCGGTGACCGTATCGTTGCCCGCAAAGCCGGTGAAACGATTATGGCTGACCGTGACCAGATCGACTACGCGGACGTGTCGCCGCGTCAGATCGTATCGGTTGCGACCTCATGCGTTCCGTTCCTGGAAAACGATGACTGTACCCGTGCGCTCATGGGTGCGAACATGCAGAGACAGGCAGTTCCTCTGCTGAACCCGCACAGCCCGTTTGTCGGCACAGGTATTGAACATCACATTGCCCGTGACTCCGGTGCTGCATGCGTATGCACAACTCCGGGAACTGTAAGTTACGTGGATGCGGACCGCATCGTCGTAACAGAAGATTCCGGAACGGATCACGAATACGTACTTACAAAGTTCCGCCGCTCGAATGCGTCAACCTGTCTGAACCAGCATCCGATTGTAAATACCGGAGAGCGTGTAGAGCGCGGAGATATTCTCGCGGATGGCCCTGCAATGCAGGATGGCGAACTGGCACTTGGCCAGAACGTACTCATCGCATTTATGACCTGGCATGGTTATAACTACGAAGATGCGATCATCATGAGTGAGCGTATGGTTCGCGAAGATGTCTATACTTCAATTCACATTGAGGAATATGACATTGAATGCCGTGAGACAAAGCTTGGCTCGGAAGAAATTACCCGTGATATTCCGAATGTGGCAGAAAGCGCATGCCGGAATCTCGATGGCCGTGGAATTGTCATGGTCGGTGCGGAAGTTAAGGAAGGCGATATTCTCGTCGGTAAGGTAACTCCGAAGGGTCAGTCCGAAGTCACACCGGAAGAAAAGCTTCTGCTTGCGATCTTCGGTGAGAAGAGCCGTGAAGTACGTGACAACTCTCTGAAGGTTCCTCATGGTGGTGCAGGTATTGTCCACAGCGTACGTGTATTCAAGCGCAAGGATGATCATGAACTTCCGCCGGGAGTCAATGAAGTTGTAAAAGTCTACATCGTTCAGAAACGTAAGATTTCTGAAGGTGATAAGATGGCAGGCCGTCATGGAAATAAGGGTGTCATCTCCCGCATCATGCCGATCGAAGATATGCCGTACATGCAGGATGGCACTCCGATCGATATCATGCTGAACCCGTTCGGTGTTCCGTCTCGTATGAACATTGGACAGGTGCTTGAGGTTCACCTCGGCATGGCTGCCCGCAGTCTTGGCTGTAAGTTTGCGACACCGGTCTTCGATGGTGTCAGTAACGAAGATCTGCGTGACATTATGGCAGAAGCCGGCACATCGGCAGACGGAAAGTACCTCCTTACGGATGGTCTGACTGGCGAGCCGTATGATGAGCGTATCTCTGTTGGTGTCATGTATATGATCAAGCTCGCACACATGGTCGACGATAAACTCCATGCCCGTGCAACCGGTCCGTATTCCCTCGTTACACAGCAGCCGCTCGGTGGTAAAGCGCAGAACGGTGGTCAGCGTTTCGGTGAAATGGAAGTCTGGGCACTTGAGGCATATGGCGCCGCTCATACTCTGCAGGAGATCCTGACAGTTAAGAGTGACGACATTACAGGACGTACGAAGACCTACGAAGCGATTGTCAAAGGCAAGAATCTGCCGGAGCCGGGAATTCCCGAATCCTTCCGCGTTCTTGTGCACGAACTCCAGGCGCTTGCGGTGGATGTCCGCATGCGTGATGAGAACGGTGAGTTCACCGATCTCAAGGAACTCGAGAAGCAGGAACTCAAGGAAGAGGCAACGCTTGATATGAGCCATCAGCGGTATGCGGAAGATACTGAAGGACTCACCGTCCGTGATACACCGGATGATGATGAAATCGGTGAAGCAGCCGTCGTCGGATTTGATGATCTCGACATGATGGGTGAAGAGTAAAGGAGGATACGACGATGAATATTAACAAGTTCAGTGCAATTAAAGTCGGACTGGCATCACCTGATCGTATCCGCAGTTGGTCTTATGGTGAAGTTAAAAAGCCTGAGACCATCAACTATCGTTCTCAGAAGCCGGAAAAAGACGGTCTGTTCTGCGAGCGCATCTTCGGCCCTACCAAGGACTGGGAATGTGCCTGCGGTAAGTATAAGAAGATCCGTTACCAGGGTGTCGTCTGTGATCGATGCGGTGTAGAAATTACCAAGAGCAGTGTGCGCCGTGAGCGTATGGGCCATATCGAACTGGCCGCTCCGGTTGCGCATATCTGGTATCTCCGCGGCATTCCTTCCAGAATGAGCCTGCTTCTGAACGTACCTCCGAAATCTCTGGAGGAAGTCGTTTACTTCGTCTCCTGGATCGTTACCGATCCGGGTGATACAAAACTCACTTACAAACAGATTCTCTCGGAACGTGAATTCCGTGAGAATACCGCAATCTATGGTCCGGGAAGCTTCTCGGCAGCGACTGGTGCAGAAGCGGTAAAAACACTTCTGGAACAGGTAGATGTCGAAAAGGAATATGCGGACATCAAAGCCGAGCTGGAAAAGGCAAGCGGAGACAAACGCAAGAAACTGATCAAGCGTCTGGAAACGGTTGACAGCTTCCGTAAGAGCGAAAATCGTCCGGAATGGATGATTCTCACTGTGCTTCCGGTTATTCCGCCTGATCTGAGACCGATGCTGCAGCTGGACGGCGGACGGTTTGCGACAAGTGATCTGAACGATCTCTATCGCCGTGTTATCACCCGTAATAACCGTCTCAAGAAACTGCTGGAACTCGGTACACCTGCGATTATCGTTCAGAACGAAAAACGTATGCTGCAGGAAGCAGTTGACGCTCTGATTGACAACGGACGTCGTTCCAAGCCGATTACCGGTGCCGGAGGACGTGCGCTGAAGTCACTGTCTCACTCTCTTAAGGGTAAGCAGGGACGGTTCCGTCAGAACCTCCTCGGTAAGCGTGTCGACTTCTCCGGACGTTCCGTTATCGCAATCGGACCGAACCTGAAGATGTGGCAGTGTGGTCTTCCGAAGGAAATGGCAATTCAGCTGTATAAGCCGTTCGTTATCAGCGAACTGGTAAATCAGCAGATTGCGGCGAACCCCAAGACTGCTGAAAAGCTGATTGATAAGCAGGATGCGCGTGTATGGGATGCGGTTGAACAGGTAATTGAAGGCCACCCGGTCTTCCTGAACCGTGCACCGACACTCCATAGACTCGGTATCCAGTCCTTCTTCCCGAAACTCGTTGATGGTCATGCAATCCGTGTACATCCGCTCGTATGTCCTGCGTTCAATGCGGACTTCGACGGTGACCAGATGGCAGTCCATCTGCCGCTGAGTGAGATGGCAAGAGCAGAGACAGAAGTTCTCATGCTCGGTGCCAACAACATTCTCGGTCCGAAAGACGGGAAGCCGATCGTTACTCCGGGACAGGACCTTGTTCTCGGTAACTTCTATCTGAATATGGAATGCACAGCTGAGGAATTCTATAAGAAGGCTGATCAGCTCGAAGCACTCGGACTTAAGGTAGAAGCAGACCGCTGGAGACGGTTCGGTGACAATGAAGGTCATGTCTATAAGGACGTCAATGAAGTTCTTGCGGCATATCAGACAGGTGAAGTTCATCTGCATACACGTATCGCACTTCCTGCCCGTACACTGGGTAAGACCTGCTTTACTGAGTATCAGAACAGCTGCTACCTTCTGACTTCTGTCGGAAAGATCATCTTCAATAACGTCTTCCCTGCGGACTTCCCGTATCTCAATGAATGCAATGAAGCGAATCTGAAAGAGACGCCGAATGATGACTTTGTAGAACCGGGCACAGATATCCGCAAGGAAATCCAGAGCCGCAGAGTTACCAACGAATTCAAGAAGGGTGACCTTGGAAACCTGATTGCGGCAGTATTCGAGAAGTATAAGAACGGAAACGGTGATGTTGATTCTCCGACTGTCCGTACTTCCGATATCCTCGACTCCTTGAAGGATATGGGTTACCTCTATTCCACACTTGCCGGTATGACGGTTGCGCTCAGTGACATTTCTGTCGCTCCGCATAAGGAAACACTGGTTGCGGAAGGAAAGAAGAAAGCAGACCAGCTCAATGCGCTGCGTGACCGCGGACTTCTGACTGACGCAGAGTGGGAAGAAGCGTTCTCGAAACTCTGGGATACCGTTAAGAACAGTGTCGGTGACGACCTGATGAACGGTATGGCAAGAATGAACCCGATTAACATGATGTCGGTATCCGGTGCCCGTGGAAACAAGAATCACTTCACACAGCTTGCCGGTATGCGTGGTCTGATGGCCCGTCCGACACAGTCCAAGTCCAAGAAGGAATATCAGCCGTCCATCATCGAAGTTCCGATCTACTCGTGCTTCCGTGAAGGTATGAGCGTATCCGAGTTCTTTATCTCCACCCATGGTGTACGTAAGGGACTTACCGATACTGCGCTGAAGACTGCTGAATCCGGATATCTGACCAGACGTCTTGTCGATGTCGCTCAGGAAGTTATCATCACCAAAGGCGATGCTGAAGGGGATGAAGGAATGCTGGATCAGTTCGACTGCGGTACGACAAAGGCGTATCCGGTTCGGACACTCCGTGATGAGAAGAATGATTCCATCATTGAAAAACTGTTTGAGCGTATTGACGGAAGATATACTGCCCGTGATGTAACAGACCCTGAAACTGGGGAAGTCATCGTGGAAGAGGATACCTACCTCACAAGCGAACTGGCACAGAAGATCGTGGACGCAGGCGTAGAAGAAGTTTATATCCGCAACGTATTTACCTGCGAAGCGGAGAACGGAATCTGCGCGAAGTGCTATGGCCGTAATATGGCAACCGGCAATCCGGTAGAACCGGGTGAGGCTATCGGTGTCATGGCGGCACAGGCGATTGGTGAGCCGGGTACCCAGCTTACCATGCGTAACTTCCATACCGGAGGTGTTGCGAATAAGTCCGGAGATATCACACAGGGTCTCCCCCGTGTAGAAGAACTCTTCGAGGCACGTACACCGAAGCGTGTGGCTGTCATCTCCAAGGTTGATGGTCAGGTTACAGACATCAGCGGCGATACCGAAAACGGCACAATGGTAATTACCGTTGCGAATGAAAATGACGTTATCGCTCATAAGTGCGACCGCACTCAGCCGAAGCTTTCCAGCATCGAAGTTGGAACAGTGGTACGTGCTGGTGAACCGCTTACCGAAGGTGTTATCGCACCGAAGGAACTGCTTGCGGTTGCGGGAACACGTGCAGTTGAGGAATATATCCTCAAGGAAGTTAAGAAGGTTTACTCCGGTCAGTCCATTGACATCTCCGATAAGCATCTGGAAGTTATGATCCGACAGATGTTAAGAAGAGTCATGGTTACCGAGCCGGGTGATTCCGAACTCAGTACCGGACAGACACTGAGTATCGCTTCCATGAAGTCCATCAACAATGCGTTGCTTGACGAGGACAAGGAACCTGCGAAGTATTCGCCGATTCTCCTTGGTATCTCCAAAGCGGCGGTTGAGACAGACTCCTTCCTGTCTGCGGCTTCCTTCCAGGAGACCACACGAGTACTTACTGACGCTGCTGTTAAGGGCAAGGTAGATACACTCCAGGGTCTTAAGGAAAATGTCATTCTCGGTTCCCTGATTCCTGCTGGAACAGGACGCCGTGACTGCAGCCGTGAGACTACCGATCGGATTGTCATGAAGGCAAACCGCCTAAAGGAAATCCGTGAGGAACGTGCACGTCAGCTGGAAGAACTCAATGCCGCAAACAAGCCGGATGAGATGTCCAGACGTGATGTGGACGAACCGGAAGAAACCATCGCTCCGATGGCGGATATTCCCGCGGAACCGGAAGCTGAAGTTTCTGCGGAACAGGAGTAAATTGATTCAGAAGAGATTCCCAAGTGGAGTCTCTTTTTCGTTTACAGAGAATCAAAAAGAGTTCAGCGGACATCCTTGATGGACAGTGGATGGGCTGAACTCTTTTATTCTGGATAGTTAATGCAGGATGGAAGAAAGCAGGGTAAGCGCCTTTGGAAGAAGCACCAGATGTAATGGATAGAACAGGTAGAACATATATTTGTGGAACGGATGAGAACTGCCAGGCTTACCGTTATAACAATGAATCAGAGGAATCGCAAGCAGTGTTCCAAGCATATAGGAATGAATTGAGATATGTCTTCCATCCATCAGAGTAAGAAATAAAAGTTTTGCGAAGTGTGCCGCATAGCCTTGAAGTAATGCATAGGGGATGGCAGATCTGTTCTCGTGATTCTTATAGAACAGAACAACCCATACCGGAGCCGCAATTCCCCAATCCATCACCAATGTACAGCCTCCCAGAAGCGATGCCAGAATCACTTTGAGCGGATCGCTGAGCTGACTGTCCAGCACTACAAGAATCAAAGCGCAGAAAAACAGTGTCAGAATCATGTTTCCGGAACTGTAGATATGGGGATAATGATGCGCATATACAAAGGCGAACTGGGAAAGGAACGCAAAGACTCCAAGACGGATCAGATAGTTGGTTCGATTATGAGTATGACGGAATCCTTCCGAAAGAAAAAAGCACATGATTGGCGCAGTGATGCGGCCAAAGAATCGAAACAGCTCATACCAGGGATGCGGGAAGGCCGGAGCGATATGATCCATCACCATCGCCACAAGTGCGAGATATTTCAACTGGTTTCGATTGAATTTAATTGACTTCATGGCTGACTTACCGGCGCAAATCTGGAGATGATCTGTTCTGCGCATTTCAACCCGTCAATAGCAGAACTGACAATTCCTCCTGCGTAACCGGCACCTTCTCCCGAAGGGAAGATTCCCTGAATGTTGGATTCCAGCCGAATCGGATCCCGGTTCATACGGATAGGGGAACTGGTTCGTGTTTCAACACCGGTAAATAAGGCACCTTCTTTGGTAAAACCGGGGAAGATCTGTTCGGTATGATTTAACATTTCCGTCAATGACTGATTTAATGGCTCACTGAATAAGGAATGAAGATCACACATCGTCACGCCAAGGGGATAGGTAGGAAGGACGGAAGACGGTTGATTAGATGCGTTGGCATCCAGATAATGCGCAATCGTTTCACAGGGCGCTTTTCCTTCTCCGAGTTTCCAGGAAGCGTGCTCCAGTGCTTCCTGATAGTTCATTCCATCAAACAGTCCATTCCCAAAATCAGAGGAGTCAACCTGAATTACAAGAGCCGCATTCGCGTTTCTTCCATCACGACCACTGTAAGACATTCCATTGGTTACGATGGTATCTTTTCTGCTTTCAGCACCGATGACATAACCGCCCGGACACATACAGAAACTGTAGACACCCTTTTTCAGGGATGAGGTATGAGACAGGTGATACTCCGCTGGAGGCAGAGAACTGTAGTCTTTAATTGTTCGATACTGACGCTGATCAATAAATGCCTGCAGATGTTCACAACGCAATCCCACCGCAAACTGCTTGGGGGAAAGGCTGAGATGGCTTCCTTCCAACATGCGGAAGGTATCTCTGGCACTGTGTCCAACCGCAAGAATTAACGCATCACAGGCGATCTCTTCCCCATTGGAGGTTCGTACTGCAGTGATCGTATCGTGGTCAACCACAAGCTCCTGTAATGCGGTATGAAAACGGATCTCTCCACCAAGCTCTTCGATCTGTTTTCGTATATGAACATTGATTTGGCGGAAGTTGTCGGTTCCGATGTGCGGGTGATTCAGCCATGCGATGGAGGGATCGGCACCTGCACGAATCAACTCTTCAAGAATCAGACGAACCCTACGATCTTTGATACGTGTGGTCAGTTTTCCATCGGAAAACGCACCAGCGCCTCCTTCCCCAAACTGTACATTCCTTCCTTCATCGATAATTCCTGTCTTCCAATAGTGTTCCACCGCTGCAGTGCGTTCTGCTGTGGCGGGGCCACGTTCCAGTATCAGTGGCTGATATCCACATCTTGCCAGTAAGAGTCCCGCTGCCATGCCACAGGGACCAAAGCCCGCAATGATGACTCTGCCGTGAAGGGGTTTACTTCCTATGGATGGTAGCTCGTAATGATAGGGGACCACACTCCGGGCATGGGGAAGACGCTTTAATACTTCCTCTTCCTGGTCAAGTTCGAAATCAATCTGATAGAGAAATGACGCAGGCCGCTGAGGGCGGGCGTCAAGAGACCGATGCCGGATGGAAGCGGATCGAATATTGCCTGGATTCAGGCGGTATTTCCTGATGGCACGCTGAATCGGATCCTGGGTGTCATCAATCGCTGTACGAAGTTCAAGTTCAATCATCGTGATCATTTTACACAAGAAAACGGGGAATTTGGCAATTGCCCGAAATAAAGAATATGAGGAGGATGTATGAAAATGAACGAACAGGAATTACACGATCATATTCTGGAACGAATGCGGGAGATCAGTGAGCCATGTCCGGCCTCGTTTGTCCGTGTGATGAAGGAAGAGCCTGGGCTGTTGGAAGCTTACCTTAAAAGTTGTGGAATTGACTGCAGAAAAGCGGATGTAAAGCAGATGGAAGTGGATCGGATTGCGCTATCTGTCTTTACCAAACAACAGGAAGAACCATTAGACTTCACCGTCCGTTTTCTCCCTGCTTCCTGAGCAGGAAATCTATCGACATGTGGTACACTGTTAGCGGACAGGAGTTAGACGAATGAAACTCGATGTAAATGACAGAGCCCATGGCTTTATTGTAAATCGTGTCAGTCCCGTGGAGGACCTGCACGGAGTACTGTATGAACTGACACATGAAAAAACCGGCGCGGAGCTTGTATGGCTGAGCCGTGCGGATGAAAACAAGACATTCTGTATCGGATTTAAGACCATTCCGGAAGATGACAGCGGTGTATTTCACATCTGTGAGCACTCGGTATTGAATGGTTCAAGAAAGTATCCGGTACGGGAACCGTTTGTGGATCTTCTGAAAAGTTCACTTCAGACATTTCTGAATGCGATGACCTATCCCGATAAGACGATTTATCCTGTATCCAGCCGGAATCCAAAGGACTTCCTCAATCTGATGGATGTTTATCTGGATGCGGTGCTTCATCCGGCGATCTATACCAACCCGAATATCTTCTATCAGGAAGGCTGGCATTATGAAATCCGTAAGGAAGAAGATACCCCGGTCTATAAAGGAGTCGTTCTCAATGAGATGAAGGGGGCATTCTCTTCGGTAGATGAGGTCTTATTGAATGAAGTGAACCGGGTATTGTTTCCGGATAACTGTTATCGGTTTGTGTCGGGAGGGGATCCCGAGAAGATTACCGACCTTTCCTATGAACAGTTTCTGGAAGCACATTCGAGATACTATCATCCTTCCAATTCCCGCACCTTTCTGGATGGAGATCTGGATATTGATGCGGCACTGGAAAAGATCAATTCCTTCTTTGAATCCTATGAACAGGAAGACCGCAGTTTTACTGTAGGATTTCAAGGTGATCACGATGTCATCTCTACAGAAGTCCCATATGAGATTGGAGAAGAGGAAGACCCATCAGAAAAGACGGAGATCGCATTTGCGAAACTGTTATGTTCCTATGAAGATACGCGTACGCAGCTTGCCTGGAGAGTGCTTTCCACTGTACTGACCGGATCCAATGAGGCTCCATTGAAAAAAGCAATTCTTGAACAGGGACTTGGACAGGATGTGGAACTGGATGTGATGGATGAGCTGCTTCAGCCCTATCTTCTTCTCGTAATTCGTAATACAGACCCGGATAAGCTTGACGGAATCCGCAATGCGGTGACCGCAGTGATTTCTTCTTTATTGGAGTCTGGCTTACGGAAGGAAGAATTGAAGGCGATTTTGAACCAGATGGAATTCCGTTATCGGGAACAGTCGGAACCCGCAGGAGTCATGTTGGCGACGACAGCGTATCGTTCCTGGATGTATGGTGGCGATCCGGCGATGTATCTGTCACTTGGACCGCTGTATGAAGAGCTTCGTCAGGCTGCGGATACCGGCTATTTTGAAGAACTGTTGAAGGAAGGGCTGAGTGATGTAAATCAGCTGTTTACCGTGACATGCGTTCCTGATACAACGCTTTCAAAGAAACGCCGTGAGCGGGAATCTTTGAAGCTGAAGGATGCCAAGGAAGCCTGGGGTGAGAGCCTGAAGACATATATTGAACGGAATCGGGTTCTTGATGACTGGCAGGCAGCGGAAGATACTCCGGAACAGAAAGCGACCTTACCTCAGCTTCAGCTCAGTGATGTAAGTCCGCTTCCGGAACCATTTGAACCAACCGTCACAGAGATCGACGGAATCCCGGCACTGGTTTACCCGGAGAGTGAAAATGGAGTTATCTATCTGAATCTCTATTTTAATTTGGCTGGCGTCACAAGAGACCATCTCAGTGAAGTAGGACTGCTGGCTGACCTGTTATTACGCCTGCGTACCGAAACACATACGCTCCCTGAACTTCAGGAACTGATTCGTGGGAATATCGGAACGCTTTCCTTCCGTACGGATGCGTTTACCGTTGATCGCGAACGGGAAACCTGTTATCCGGTACTTGCGGTGAGCTGTTCGGTACTGCGACAGAATCTTGAAACCGCAGTAGATCTGATCAAGGAAGTGATTACCGAGACCAGATTTGAAGCAGAGACGATTCTTCCCTTATTACAGCAGTATCGGGAACAGTATCGCCAGATGTTCATCGGCGGCGGACATGCGGCGGCAGTGATGCGCGTTGGGGCGCACAGCAGTGCGGAAAGTGTTGCGAAAGAGTATTTTGGTGGATGTGAGGCGGCAGCCTATACCGCAGAGCTTTGCGATAACTACGAATCACGCAGTGAAGAAATCATTGCGAACTGCAGAATGTATGCGGAAGAACTGTTTACGGCAGCCCGGATGACGGTAAGTATCAGCGGAGAAGACAATCTTCCGGTGATCCGCAGACTTACCGAAGGACTGGCACTGTCAGGTGCGCAGCGTGCGAAAGTACACTATCCGCTTCTTGATAATCAGGGAGAAGGAATTCAGGTTCCGGCACAGATTTCCTATACCGCTGCCGGGAATAATCTTCAGTCGTATGGGGCGGAGTATTCCGGTGCAGTGCGTACGGTTGCGCAGATTCTGACCTATGGTTATCTATGGAATGAAATCCGGGTGAAAGGCGGTGCTTACGGAACTGGATTTGCGGTAAGTCCGAGTGGAAATGTGTCCTGCTGGAGTTACCGTGATCCTTCTGCCCGTCAATCGCTTGAAACTTTTAAAGGGGCAGCGGATTATATTGAGTCACTTGCGGATGAAGAAAGTGATTTAACCTCATATATCATCGGTACGATCTCTTCGGCTGAACCGCTGTTGTCACCTGGCGCAAAGATCCGTTCTGCTGACGCAAGATGGTTCAGTGGAATTACCTATGAAGCTCGTGCAGAACTGAGAAAACAGATTCTGGAAACCGATAATGACGCTTTGCGGCAGATTGCCGGTGCATTGCGTAATGCGCTGAATGATGCGATTACCTGTGTTGTTGGATCTGCAGAAACGCTTGACGCCTGTGAAGTTCAAGAAAAGAAAACATTAAAGTGACAGAACATTCAGATGACTGATCAGATGGAGGTACTATGAAACCAAACTATAAGAATTGGGTACCAAATGGAATGATTGCCGGGTTCGCCGCAGGAACCGCAGTTCTCGCCGCCGCAAATGCGGCTGCCTGGACATTGTTGGATGAAGATCTTCCGGAATCCGTAAAACTTGGAATCCGCTGTGCAGCGGGAGTAAGTCTTGCGGGATGTGGGGCAGCGACAGTATGGCTGACATTCCTGCATAACAGTTTTTCCTACCATGGCAAACGCCAGCTTTCTAAGCAGATCATCGAAGGAACGGCGGATTATGTGTCGATTCCTGATGGCGGAACCGGTCTTGATGTAGGATGCGGAAGCGGTGCATTGACGATTGCCTGCGCACGTCGAAATCCGCATGCGACAATGATCGGGGTTGATCGCTGGGGTAAGGAATACGCATCCTTTTCACAGAAACTCTGCGAGAAAAACGCGAAGGCGGAACACGTAGAGAATGTCTCCTTTCAAAAGGGAGATGCAGTTCACCTGGATTTCCCGGATGAAGCCTTTGACGCAGTTACCAGCAACTATGTTTATCACAATATTTCCGGGAAGAATAAGCAGGAGCTGTTAAGAGAAACACTCCGTGTTCTGAAAAAAGGCGGCACCTTTGCGATTCATGACATCATGTCAAAAGCAAGATATGGCGACATGAAACAGTTCGTCGAAGAACTGAAAGAGGAAGGCTATGAAGAAGTGCGCCTGATTCCCACGGATCATGGTGTGTTCATGGGACAGGATGAGGCAATTGTCATGGCATTGAACGGTTCCTCATTGCTTGTCGGGAAAAAGTAAAGACGAAAGAAAACGGCACTGGTTCAAAGTGTCGTTTTCAATAGGGAATAAGATATACAGGATATTCTCTGAAAAGGGGTTTATTGGAATATTCTGTGGATAAAGCGATAGGTCCCTTCAATTTGCCAGGCTTCCGTATACATTGGAAGACTGTGTTTTGTATTTGGAACAATCTCCATGGTTACATCATTTCCTGCTGCCTTGAGTGCTTCATAGTAACGGTAGGAATGTTCCAGAGGAATTTCTGTATCGAGTTCTCCATGAAGAATATAGAATGCAGGAAGCCCCGGTCGAATGCCATTCAGCGGTAGGGGGTAGGCACTGATTTTATTCACGAGATCTTCGCCTCTTGAACCAAATATCAACTCTTCCAGAACCATGGCATCAGGATCAGACTCCCGTTTTTTAAGCGAAGCTTCATATGTGGTCAGGAAATCCGTAATTGCCCAGTAATCTATGATTCCAGCAACTCTAGCGTTTTGATCGACATACGGACATGTTGGATCGTTATATTCTCCGGTTTCCCCATAAATTCCCGCAAGACATGCTAGATAGGATCCGTGGGTCTCTCCCCATAGAATAAATTTCTCTGGATTTAAGCCATATGTTGTGGCATTTACTTTCAGAAAGCGGATGGCGGAAGTTACATCATAAATCATTGCGGGGAACGGTGCTTCTGATGCGAGGCGATAATTAACGCATGCCAGTGCATAACCATAACGCAGTCCCTGCAGGAGCGGATTGATATGACGGGTTTTATCTCCGCGCATAAGTCCGCCGCCATGAATGTAAATCAGGGTCGGATACGGTGCAGATCCCTGGGCTGGAAGATACAGATCCAGAACCTGACTGATCGATGTATCTCCATAAGGAATGTCATGCCGTACATCCGCAAGATCATCGAGTATATATTCCTTTGTATAGGTGGTTTCATCCGTTACCGAATAATGTATGAATTCCATATATGTTCTCCTTAACGAACCGCAAAGGTGATTGGCTGCGCGATCGGAATATCTGTGTCATGAATCGGCATTTCCGACTCAAAGCGGTAAACTTCCACCGCATTCTTTCCTGTACATGCGACATAAAGACGATCTTTGTGAAACAGAACATCTCTTGGCATTTCACCACAGGGTATTCTTGCGAGCAACTTGAGTGATCCATCTTTCTCGATGCGGTAGTATTGTAGAAAATTATCTCCGCGCAATGTGATCACAAGATGGGTACCATCCTCAGATATACCGTTTCCACCCGAGAAACATTTGTCGCTGTGTTCCATTGGCTCTTCATATTCCACGGAAAAGGCCATATTCTCGTAGCGAAGAACATATAACTTGTTTGAGATCTCTGTATTGAGATAAAAACGGTCAGAATAGTGCGACTGCGGCATCAACCGGATGTTTTCGTCACCGAATTCCATAGTGGAAACAACAACAAGTCTTCCTTCTTTCACTTCGTATATCTGAATCTGTTGTAATGCGTTATCTACGGAATAAACATGATTGTGATCGGGCGTAACCCCAACATAATGGGAACGTCCAGTAATGGAATAGCCTTCCCGCTCATGAAGGAAGACATCAATTTCACGATGAGATCCAACGTCATAAATTGCATCCACACCGTCTGAGAAACTGGCCAGAATCAGTGAACCCTGAAAAAATACACCATGAGAATAGAAGTGGCTTACTGGATAAGCGCCGAGCAGGGAATACGTTGTTCCATCATGGAGGAACTCCATGAGTATCGGAGATTCTGTCTGAACTGGGACATAGAGAATTCCATCCTGTTCTATTGCGAAATTGCATTTGCCGGGAAGAGGCAGAAGTGAAGTTACATATTGCTCAGCCTCTCGGGTAATTATCGCAATTCCTTTTTTGGAGTTATTACTGCCATATGATGTGCATAGAATAGGGGTCATGTGGGTTACCTTTCCGAATTAAACTCTCAGTCGTTTGCGCCGCCGAAGAATATTCCAGCGTCCTTTCTCGCGGTTTCCATCAGTTTCATGGTTTCCACCGTCTTTTCCATCATCTTATGGGAGAGTTCCACTTCACCTCTTTCAATCAGTTGATCCATTTTCCGAAACATGTATTCCCTGGTATCGGGATGCTCGACCACATCAATCTTTACCGGTTCTTCCCCGTTCAATGTGAGGTAAATGTCCTGCATGTTTGCGGGCATGTTTTCAATACGGATGAACCCTTTGGTTCCCTGAATAAATGCCTGTTGCTGACCAGCGCAGTCCTTTGCGGTATAGCTGATTGCCTTGCAGGAACCATAATCCATCATCAGAACGCCAGAGACATCAATGCCGTTGTATCCGATATTGGGATAGTACTTGAAGGATTCCGGTACTCCAAACAGTTCTACGATCAACGAGATCGGGTAGATATTCAGATCATAAAGAGCACCGCCTGCAAGCTCTGGGGAGAAGACTGGAAGAACAGTTCCTTCAAGATATTTGTCATATCGGCGGGAGTATTGTGAGTATGCCATATGAACAATCTTGAGATCCCCGATTCTGGCGATTGCGTCACGTAATGCCTGAAGATTTTCGGTATATCTGGAAGGAGTGCAGTCAAGAAGAATTACATTCTTTTCCTTCGCGAGGTCTAGCAGTTCTTTCGCTTGAGCACCTGTGGTAGAGAAGGGCTTTTCACAAATGACGTTCTTACCTGCGAGAATGGATTTCTTCGCAAATTCATAGTGAAGAGAATTGATTACCGCTACATATACGGTGTCAAACGCATCACATGTCAGGAAACGATCAATGTCATAGTCGACATAATCTACCCCAAACTGTGCAGCGAGTTCTTTCGCCGCATCTACCTGGCGCTCCAGGCACCAGATTCCCTTCACAGTAATGTTGCTTTTGTTCTGAAATGTATTCAGAAATACGGTGGCGATCATTCCTGATCCGATCATTCCAACTTTCATAGTTCAATCTCCTGTTTATGGGGAAAGGCAGTCAGAACTGCCTTTCCACTGTGTTTCTTACTTTGTGTTCTGCTCGATTGCCTCAATGATCTTTGGACCATTGGTAATGCATGCAGTAGAAGTTACATTGAAGATTTTCTTCCCTTCAAAACGATCACGTTCACGAATCGGAATATCCTTTGTGAGAATTACCGCATCTGCTTCCTTTACTTCTTCCGGAGTAATGCGGTTATCAATTCCGAGCGCTCCCTGTGTTTCAACTTTGATTTCATGCCCGCGTTCTTTTGCGGCCTTCTCAATTCCTTCCGCAGCCATGAAGGTGTGCGCAACACCCGCTGCACATGCGGTTACGGCTAATAATTTCATTCCAGTCCTCCTGTGGCTTCTTCGATGAGAGCCAATAAGTCATCCTCATTGTCAATAGTGAAGAGTTTCTGCTTGAAGTCGTCATAGATTAACTGACGGGCAAGCTTGGCAAGAATCTTGAGGTGGATGTCACCTCCGGTTTCTGGAGCGGCGATTCCAAATACCAGCCGTATCGGCTGATCTCCGCCTTCCCAGGGAATTTCTTCTTTCAGCCTCATGAATACAAGACCTGGTTCATTGACGAAGGAGGTGCGTGCATGCGGCATCGCAATTCCATCGCCAAGATTGGTAGAAATCTCTGCTTCCCGTTCATACACTGCTTTGCGATATCCTTCAAGATCATTCAGCTTTCCGGCATTAAACATGAGCTGTGCTGAATGAGCAATTACTTCATCCTTGTTTTTGAGATCCACATTAATGGAGATCAGATCTTTGTTAATCAGCATAATTAGAAGTCCAGATCGATTTCTTCACCCTTCTGGGTCACAACTGCTTCCTTATCCGCATCAGCTGATACTTCCTTGGAATCATTCTTTGTCTTCTTGAAGAAAGTGATGAAGAGTGCACCGGCAACGATGCCGATGAACCATGCGATCAGTGTTCCGAAGATATTGGTGTTTCCTGCAAGATTTGGCAGACCACCCCAGTTTACGATGGAGCCTGCACCTGTAAGACTTACTGCGACAACACCGACAATCGAACCAATGATGCAGCCGGCATAGACAATCTTGTCAGAGAGAGCAAGAGGAATTGCACCTTCAGTGATTGCGAACAGTCCGAGGAATCCTGCGGCAGTTGCTGCTTCCTTCTCATCTTCTGTAAACACAGAAGGCTTCAGGAAACGTGCCAGGCAGCAAACCAGTGGAGGAATTGCGGATGTTGTGACAACCATAAGAAGCAGACGCTGAGCAATCATGACTGGTAAGCCAGTTGCAGGATCGATCGTGGAAAGCATTGCGAGAGGAACTGCACCAAGTGCCTTGTTTCCAAACAGACCGAGGTCGAAGGAACCAAAGAAGCCGATGATGATAGCGAAGAGGATCAGGGACCCTGTGCTGAGGCCCTCTGCAAATGCGGTCAACCAGTTTGTGAATGCGGTGATGATCGGTCCCAATGTTGTCTGCATCAGCCATGCACCGATGACAGAGATCACTGTTGGAATAACGATGATGGACCAGAGCGCGGAGAAGTTCTTGTTTACCTTCACCTTTTTCATGAGAAGAGCAATGATACCAACGAAGAAACCTGCTGCGATTCCACCGAGGAATCCTGCCCCGCTGTCCTGAGCGACCTGTCCAATAATGAGACCCGGACCGATTGCGACTTTGTCAGCGATAGAGTAACCGATGTAAGCGGCGATGACTGCCGGCATCAGATTCAGACCATATTTTCCTAAAATGAAGAAGAAATAGCCGAGTGTGCCGGGAGCTTCCCACGGTGCTGTTCCACCGAACGCGACACCGAGTCCGCAGCAGATACCACCGACAACAACGACGGGGATCAGGTAGGAGACGCCGGCCAAGATGTGTTTCTTGGCATCCTTGAAGACATTTAATACTTCTGACATAAACTTTAACCCTTTCTGTTTTGGCTTAACGCCTTGCACCTTTGTGCCTGTAACCACAAGATATACATGCAGGAAAGGGGTTTCAATACTTCGTTGGGGTGTTGTAAAAGTGTTCAATAAAAACATGCATGAAGACGAAAAAATCCTTGAACATTTTTACGCTTGCGATTAGATATATTTCTATACGACAACATTTGATGAATAATGATGCCGAAGGAGGTACGCATGACAATTTCAGAATCTTTGGCAATACAGGAAAACTTTTCTGATTCGGAACGAGAAATCGCGGATTACATTCTTTCCCAAAAAGAGAAGATTCTGGAACAATCAGTTCATGACATCTGTGATGCCACATTCACATCCACATCTTCCGTGGTAAGACTTTGTCGGAAAATCGGATTCAGCGGGTACAAAGAGTTTAAAATCCGTTATGCCAGAGAACTGGAGCGTCGGATTGAATCCCTGGATGCAGTAGATCCGGATTTCCCGTTTGGGCCGAAAGATACGGTACTGGATATCAGTCAAAAGATGAATGTGTTAATGATTAATACATTAAATTCTACGTATGACATTCTTACCAGAAACTCCAAAAGTATCAAACAGGCTGCTGAACTGATCCTGCATTCCAATCGGATCTCTCTGATTGCAATGGGGGATTCCTACCTGAAAGGACAATTGTTTCAATCCAATATGATGAAGATTGGAAAAGTTGTTCTGATGGCGAATGTGTTTGGTGAGAATTATTCTCATATCGATCTTCTGGAACCCAGTGATTGCGCGATTGTTATTTCTTACAGTGGTGATACCAAGCAGGTATATGATGCGGCAAAGGTATTGAAACGCAGAGGAGTTCCTCTGATTGTAATAACTGCCAACGCAGAGTCCAAGTGTGGAAAGCTTTCAGGAATCTTGATCGATATGCCAAATAAGGAAGAGAAGTGGAAAAAGCAGGCAACCTTTTTTTCTCAGATAGCAACGGAATACATATTGAATGTCATATATTCCTGTATTTATGTCATGGACTACGAAAAGAGTACGAACATGCGTCACCGCTCCATTCAAGAATACAGTGACACAAGGTATTGAAAAGGAGAATAATGGAATGAACGCAAACATCAAGGAAATCGGACACGTAAGTTTCAAACTGAAAAACAAAGATGCATTTACAGACTGGTATCAGAATACTCTCGGTCTCAAGGTTGGATTTATTCTGCAGAAGAATCCCGGTGAGGATTACATTATTTACTACAATCTGAATCGTGGGCAGTTTATAGAGATCTTCCCGGAGACCAGTTTTCTGACCTGGGCGGATTACGATGGAAACAATCAGGAAGAAAAGTACAGCTATCAGTATGCCGTGCTTGGGACTGGTGAAGGAAAGCGGATGATCGATCCGGAAAACAATAAGTGGATTGTCAATGAAGGCGAAAAGTATATTTCCAAAGTTGTTTACCATGTGAAGAATCTGGAACGCTCCATTCACTTCTATACCGATATTTATGAGCTGGATGTGGCACGTATCGATGATACTACAGCGCATGTTATAGTGAATGAATATCAGGTGATTGAGCTCCAGGAATACGACTATCCGGAAAATAATTGCACTAATAATAAAGGGCAATGCCACTATGCTTTGATTGTGAATGACATTGTGAAATTCGCAGAAGACATGGTAAACAAGGGAATTCAGCTTTACCATGGACCGAAGCTGATGAATAAGCCATACACCGGGCCGTATGTTCTTGAAAAGCACTCGGAGAATACCTACAACTTCTATATGCAGGACCCGGATGATAATGAAATCGAGGTCATGTGCTACAGTGAAGACAGCTTCCAGGTGAAGTACGCAATTCAGTAATCATGTTGAAGCTGGCATTGGCAGGCCCGGGATATATTAGCCGCCGTTTTCTTGAAGGAGCCCGATATCTTAGTGATGTAAAGGTGGTGGCATTAATATCCAGGACACCTGAACGGGTTAAGGCATATGCGGAGAAGTTTGATATTCCTGAAGTGATGACCTATGATGCGTTTTATCAGAAGGAAGAGATTCCTGCTGTGTACGTATGCACGCCAACCCCATCACACTACGCGATTGTAAAGGCGTGTCTTTCTCATGGGAAACATGTTCTGTGTGAAAAACCGATGTGTCTTTCCTTGGAGGAAGAAGAGGAGTTGTTCGCATTAGCAGAAGAAAACCATGTGCTTCTTATGGAAGCGTATAAAGCACTGTTCACACCCGCATATGACTTGATGAAGGAACTGCTGGATCAACAGGCCATTGGTAATGTGCGGTATGCCACAGGATGTTTTGCGCGCTCAGGAGATCTGACTCGTCTGCCGGAGCACTTTGGAAGGGATTATGTATATGATCTCAGCTGTTATCCGGTATCGTTTCTGTTATCACTCACAGGTAAGAAAGTGCAGTCAGCCGTGCACACCGAATTCGAACAGGATGGAAATGTGCTGAGCTCCAGTATTGATATGAGCTGCTCTGACGGATGTATTCTTAACGCCCGATCCTCTTTTCTCTACACCGATGAGATGGTGCGAATTTATGGTGAAACAGGAATGATTTCGTGTTATCAGTTCTGGCGTCCAAGAGAAGTAATCCTTGAATCGGAGGAAGGAAGAGAGGCTTTTCCGTTCGAATATGAAAGTGAGTTCACCTTTGAAACACAGCACTTTGCAGATTTGATACGTGATGGCTTTACGGAGAGCCACATCGCTTCAAAATCACTTTCTTTAACCTCTTGTAAGGTGTTGACCAGATAAATCGGTAACTTGTTTGGGGTGAGGATCCAGATATGAAAATCTGCGAGCTCATTTGACATACTTGCAATAAGTTTCGCTTTCAGAACAAGAATAAAGGCTGTAACTTTTGTGAGTTCAGAAATCCTCTTACTTGTCACAGCCTTATTATCTGAATTATGAAACGGCACCGGTTCAAAGTGTCGTTTTCTATATGCACGCCATAGTGTTGAGCTTACTGAAGCAGAATGTCAGTCCTTATTGGGCTGCCAGATTTTATAATGACCAGATCTTTTTGAGAATTTCTCGAGTTTGAATCTTCTTGTCAAAGATGTCTTCTGTCAGCCCAGATAAATCAAGAATTCGTTCAATAACCCACTCTTCACTCTGCGTATGATAGACCTCATAGTTATCGGTTAATAATTTGAGATTGAAGGTTTTAATGAATTTCTTGCTTGATATTTCTCTTGTATAGCAGATGTAGCGGGTAATGTATCCAAGCCAATGCATAACAGGTTCAGGCTGCTTACTCTTACCGTAATTGCTTTTGCCATATTCCTCTTCAATCTGTAAGAAACAATCCATTACGTCATAGGAAAACAGATGATTTTGATAATCATCCAGTTTTGACGCAAATCTGGAATGATAAAATCGCCGTAAGAAAATTGCGGATGAACAATCCAGCTCATCAATAGAAGCAGAAAAGATAGCTGCCTGGTAAGAACAGAGTTTTGAACCATTAGAATCAAGCTCTTTCATTTTAATATCTCGTCAATGTACTTTCCTTTTCCTCTGTATTCTCGCTTTGCAAGATCGAGTTTTGTCTGAATAATTTTGTTTCTGTCTATTGAAGAAAGGATAGAGTGGCTCCTTTCCTCGTCGCATAAATAGTATCGATCAAGAAAAATCAGAGAATTAATCGCCTTAGATGTTTTAAATACATACTGCTTACCCAAACGGGATGCGGAGAGTGAATGAAGTGCCTGTACGCTGGTAATTTCGCCATTTGAAAACTGATTCAATATTTCGAACATTTTATTATCCACAATCGGCGCAATGATTACATCTTTTCCGCTGAGCTTATCCAGGATGGAGCTGATATACTTGTGGCTTTGATAATTTGACAATTTGTGGCGGAAATAAGAGATGGCAAGCATCCAATCAAGGTCGCAATCAAATTCGAATGTTTTTAATCCGCTTAGATCTGCCTTGAACGCATAGACAGAAGATGATTGGTATTCTTCAACAAAACTGACTGCGGCTCCTAAGGATTCTGAACAATAAAAGCCACGAGAAAAATCGGAAGTTAACCGAGATCCGTCTGCGGTAATCTGATCAATTCCGTATCTTGACCCGTGATAAAAAAGTTTCTCATTTCCTGTCAGGCTTTCTAGAAACAATTCGTTTTTTGCTTCTGAAAGAACATAACCGCTTTTGTAAATGTAGGAGTATGTTTTTTCGAGTACTTGAGGCGATGGATTACCCTCTAATGCATACAATAATGTCCTCTTACTGATTCCGATTTTTTCTGCCAGTGAAGTAAGATCATTACCTGATACAGTAAATATGAAATCCACATCTTTTTTAAAGTCGTAGTTCATAATCACATTTTAATGTGAATGAAGTTCAATTACAACTTCTAGGTGCAAAATTGCACCTAGAAGATTAGCGATACCTTATGCGTAACGCAGAAGGACGCTTGTGATGTTTATGAATACAGAAATAGGGATTTAAGCATCTGATCTACTGATGAAAATCTGAGAACTCATTTGACATACTTACAGTAAGTTTCACTTTCAAAACAAGAAAAAAGGCTGTAACTTTTGTAAGCTCAGAAATCTTCTTACTTGTCACAGCCTTATCATCTAAATTATGAACCATGAAACAGGGACGCGAGTTCCTGTTTTGCCTCAGAGGCCGTTGGACTCACAATCAACACAGCGATATTGTCATTGGTATAAATGTATCCCTCATTTAACAATGCCAGCTGGTCTGGCGCATACTGAGAAGCACTGTTCTGTAATGTGGCCAGATAGTAGTTCAGGCGCTCCGATGCCTTAAGGGCAGTCGCTTCATCCACGGTTTCCACTACCACCAGAAGCTGTGCTCCCTGATCGGAAGCGAACGAGGAGTAGGCATCGATGATGTCTTCTTCCTGAAGACCGATTAAGCGGGCAGTAAGTTCACTGGATTGAGGGCTGACATTTTCCATATGATCGGAAAGCGATCGATATACGGTCTCCGCATTTACCGGTTCTGCTTCCGCGGTATCTGCACCGCACGCAGTGCTGAACATCAGAAGAACCGTGCAGAGAATGGAAAAGATTCGTTTCATTGGTGTGCCCTCCGAAGAAAAGTATGTTGTAATTATAATACAGGTTTCAGATAACACAGGAGGCGGGTTTGACCACATTCAGGTACCGTATGTTCGAACATGCGGCGAAGCGATTGAAGATGAAGGAGAATCTGAGCGTATCCGGCGATGAACGGACACGTTTTCTTGCGCAGCTGCGTTCGCATCAGAGTGTGGAACTTCCCTATAAATATCTGCGTAAACATGCGGAAGTCGGGACATTTACCTCTCGTAACTGTAAGACACTGATCCTGACCCCACATGAAAATCCATCCGGAATAGGAGTTCTGTATCTCTATGGCGGAGGCTTTCTCAATCCGCCAAGAATGGAAGATTATAAGCTGGCAGTGACATTGATGGAGGAAACCGGATGTGATATCTATTTCCCGTTATACCCATTGTTTCCTGATCATGTCATGCATGAAACAGTAGAAGGGGTTATCGGGGCACTTGAGAAAATGGCTGGTGTCTATCCCCGTGGCCATACGGCAGTGCTGGGGTTTTCCAGCGGTGCTTCACTTTGTATTTATACCTGGATGTACCTCATGCATGAAGGAATGGATCTGCCAATGCCAGAGCGTTGGCTGCTGAACTCTCCGGTATTACATATACCTACAAGTGACTCTGAAGCAGAACAGATGCGCAAGATCGACGCAGTGGATCCGGTTCTTCCTTCCACATTCTTTACGGAAGAGGGACTCTGTGGGCTTATGTATGAGCGGGAAGAACCTCGCTATCGCTATCTAGCGGATCCGTTATCTTATACACTTTCCGGAATTCCAAGGACCGATCTCTGGTATGGCACCCATGAAGTGCTGTCAGTTTATATGAATGAAGTAATACGGAAGGAAGAACTGGAAGATCTGCCGGTTACCATACATGAAGGAACCGGATTGATGCATTGTTGGGGATTATACAGTGCGTCAAAGGAATCCAGAGAAACAAGAAAGGAATATATCACCGCGATTCGTGAACTTGCGGTGTAACGAAATGAAGGAGGATGGTATGGCAGTAAAACGCAGAAAAGGGATTCATCCGCTTCTTTCACTCTTGCTGGTGCTTTTGGCCGCAGGAGCGGGAGTGGGGCTCAGTGCTCGTTCCTATATCAGAACGAAATATGTTTCTACCACACATGCCAACTGGAGCGCAGAGGCGTTCTCCATGTTGGATCATTCCTCACTGGAATATAAAGCAGCTTCCCTGTTTCTTACTGAGGAAGAACAGGCAGCCTTAACAGCGCAGAGCGAAGTGCCTCTGGAAGGTGAATCAGCACTTGTGAATGTTCTTCCTGAAGGGGAGGAAACAGAATCCGGAATTCATATCGAACATGTTTCTGCGGGGACCTATGAGGGATTCATGATTGTCGTTCCTGATCCGGAAGATGTGTCGATTGTCATCAATCCGGGATATCAGAACGGCGCTCCCGGGCCAGAACTGGATTGGTATGTGGAAGAGTTCCACGCATTGGCCGGGATTAACGGCGGTGGTTTTGAAGATGTTGGAGGACGAGGGGATGGAAGTATCCCTCAGGGACTGGTCATTCAGAATGGAAGAATCGTTCATGGAAGCGAAGGGATGCGTTCATCCATTGTCGGGATCGATAAAAATGGAAAACTGGTCACCGCAACTGTGACTGGGGAAGAGGCACTGAACCGTGGTGTTGTGGAAGCAGTTACCTTTGGGCCGACATTCATTGAAAACGGCAGAGTGGTTTATACCTCTGCCGATGCCGGGACATTGAATATGTTGAACCCGAGAACTGCGATCGGCCAGAAGGAAGATGGAACGATGCTGTTGCTGGTGGTGGATGGCCGAGGGCCAACCAGTTTTGGCGCGCAATATGAAGATGTGATCGACATCTTCCAGGAATACGGTGCAGTGAATGCGGGGAATCTTGATGGCGGAAACTCTTCCGTCATGATCTATGAAGGAGAATATGCGAACTATCCGGTATCGATGTATAACTCGCGCAATCTGCCTTCGGTCATTCTGGTAAAGGGGGACCGTTAATATGGCACGCAGAAGAGGAATTCGGCCGCTTGTTGTATTGATTGCCATGGCACTGGCTGGTGGAGCCAGCTATGCGGTAGGTATGTCAAAGGTGAAGCGGGCTGAACAGGAGTTTATTTCATATGAACAGGAGATGCCGCAGGTGCAGATCGAAGAAGTCATGGCTTCCCTGCGTAATCATGAACTGGATGGAATATTTGAAACGACACAGAAACTGAGCCCATCGCTTGATTCCAGAGATGCCTATATGGAGAAGCTGGAAGAACTCTTGGAGACGGAAGATCCCACATCGTTACAGGCGGTTCCGGAATCTCTGGAAGAGACGGTACGTACCTATCGTCTTCTTCAAAGGAATACTCCGATTGGAACAATGATTCTTTTGAATGAAGACGGGGAATGGAAGCCTGCGATTCCGATTGAAGGGGAGGAAAGCTATACCGTAGAAGTACCGCAGGGGATTGAACTTGAAGTATATGGTTCACCAGTATCCTCGCAATACCGGATCGCTTCTGGCCAACAGGCATCTAACTTCTTCCAGGTAAGTGATTCATCTATTATTCCGATCGTAGATATTTATCAGTTTGATGGACTGCTGGGCGCACCAGCGCTGAATGAAGCAGAAGGGTATTCTATGATTCAGGATGTGCTGAGTGGAAACTGGCTGCTGGGGAAAGAAGTGATAGATGAGGCACTAAAGCAGGAACTGATTCATGATGCGGAATTGATTGCGATGTATCCGGCAGAAGATACTTCACTTGCGAGTGTTACCGCAATCAGTGACACCACATCTTCCTGGTATCGTAAATATGTCACTCTGCAGAATTACTGGTTTACGGCTCACAATACGATGGAATTGTCGAATGAATCCATTCAGGCTGTGATGCAGAGTGAAGATACGATCGTCGCTCATATTACGTTTGACTATTATGCGGATAATGGGGAAGTTAATCGTACCTGGCATGTGGGCTATCAGCTGACCTTTAGAAAGTCAGGGGATACCTGGCTGGTATGCGGCACCGAATTGAATTCTCTGTTGAATCCAGAACAGAAACACTGAGGAATAATTCATGCGGGGATTCCCGCATGATTTCATTACAGAGAACGCAGAAGATTAAAAACACTATTCTGGAAGAGGGTGAGCCCATCAGTTCCATTCACCTGCCAGAAGGAATTCCCGTATATTTCGGTGTTTGATTCCATTGCGGCTCATATCAAACTCATCCAACGACACAACATACTTTGGGAAGTTGTCGCGGATGTTGTCATATGCGCTGAACTCACGCTGAATAGTATCTTCAGATGCCAACAGATAAGCAACCTGAACATACAGTTTCTCACCACACTTTTCACCGACAAAATCAATCTCCTTATCTCCTGTTCTGCCAACCGTTACCTCATAGCCCCGGCGCAGCAGCTCCAAATAGACGATGTTTTCCAAAATGAGATTAATGTCTTTTCTATTCCCGCCGTAAACAGCTTCGCGGATTCCGTGGTCCGCAATGTAATACTTCTCGTTTGAGGAGAGAATATGCTTACCCTGCAGATCCTCACGCTTTACCTGATAAAACAGATAAGCGTCGCAGCAGTATTTGATGTAGTTCAGGATTGTCTCGGGCGCGACGATACGGTGCTCGTTTTTGAGAAACCTGGAAAGAGAAGTTGCGGAGAATGGTTGACCTGTATTTGTCATGACATAGGCGATTATTCGTTCCAGTAAATCCACATCACGGATTTTATTGCGCTTTACAATATCCTTAAGCTGAATGGAATTGAAAAGATCATGAAGGTATTGTCTGGACGGCTCATCCGCATACTGAATGTTCGCAAGGTAAGGCATACCGCCAGACAGAAGATATTGCTGGAAACACGCCTCAATCGAATTATCCGGTGCAGCAGTTCGATACAGTTCCAGGAACTCCGCAAAGGAGAACGGATAAATAACGAACTCAACATAGCGTCCTCCAAGGTATGTGGCAAGCTCGCCAGACAACAGCTTTGCGTTAGAACCGGTGATATAGATGTCGCAGTTAAGTGTGACGCGAAATGAGTTGATACATTTCTCCCAATTCGTGACTTCCTGAATCTCGTCAAAAAAGAGATATACTTTACCGTCAATCTCTGCGGCTCTTCTGCAGATTTCTTCATGCAGAGTCTCAGCATTCTGCAGGTGGGAATAGTTCATATCCTCAAAGTTGATGGAAATGAGTTTTGACGGATCAACACCGGACTCAACAAGTTCCTGTTTAATCTGTTCTAACATGACCGATTTACCGCAACGGTGAATACCGGTCATAACTTTAATTAGATCCGTCCCGATAAAAGGACGGATACGGCTCATATACATTTCGCGTTTTATCATGGATGAAAAAGCCTCCTTTCTTGGAGTGGTTCAAGTAAAACACACATAAAAATTATAAATTAGAACTAAAACAAGAATTCGTCAGTTGTAACTGATAAAATCTGATATTAATCTGAAGTTCACAGTTGTGACTGAGTTAATGAGAATAGATTTAAATACAGGTTAAGTTATTGCATAAAACCAGGTTGGGTATGGTTCAACTGCTTGAGAATGTTGAATACGGAACTGCCAGGGCAATCGTAAAGGTCAATAATTATAGAGTATTACGGGAGCGGTCATCTGCTTGAAGTCGATATTGTCTTGGCGTGATCCCCTGTCTTGCCTTAAATGCGTTGATGAATGCTGCGTCGGAACTGTATCCGAGGTGTTCCGCAATTTCAGAAATCGTAGTAGATGTTGTCCGTAACATCAGTCTTGCATAGCGGAGTTTTGTGAGCGATACATATTCGATCGGCGCATATCCGGTTTCGTTATGAAAACGTCTTGCGAAATGATATGGACTGAGTCCGACCGCGTCCGCAATCATTTCGAGTGTCAGCTTATGAGTGATATTCTGACGAATATATTCAATCGCTGAAGTGGAAATCGGGGATAACTGAGAGGCGGAAGGAGTGGACTCTGAAGACTCCGCGCTTCCAAGCTGACACAGAGTTTCATATACGAGAGTTGACATGCGTACTTCATCGGCGGTCTCCTCATAACAGAGCCGCATCAGAGGTTCTTTGATGTTTGAGTAGATTGTTTCATTGCGGGAAGAGGAAAAGACAGGGCTATGATTCTGCGCGATCAGATAATCACTCAGTGACTCGGCCTGATTTCCTGAGAAGTGGAAAAACAGAAATTCTCCATTCTCTAAGGTTTGATAACTATGTGGATGGGCGCAGTTCAACAGGAGAATCTCTCCCGCGGATGCTTCATATGCGGATCCGTTATATTCCACATTCATATGGCCAGAGATGAGATAGATGAAAAGAGGCGGTCTTCCACCGTCGTTGGAGACGCGATATCTATGATCTGTGTGGAAATACCCACAACTGATCATGCATAAGAAGTGAGAACGGAATTCCTCATCCGGGAAAAAGAAGCACATGCTTGAGTCATCCGAAACACCTTTTTCTTTCCACAGCATAGCAGCACCTCCGCAATATTCACTAATTACGTATCTATAATAAGCCTTAATATCCTAGAAATAGCGCAAGATAAATAAATTATTCCGCAGGAATAGCTATAGTTTCAATTGCGGGGGATGCGTAAGATGGGAGTCAAGAAACGGAGATTGAAACAGATGACAGTGAATAAAGAAGAATTATTGAACTCCATGCGTGGTGGGCTGATTGTATCCTGCCAGGTACAGCCGGATGATCCGGTGTATTCCATGGACTTTGTGTTAAAGATGGCGCAGGCTGCCAAATGGGCAGGAGCGGTCGGGATTCGAGCCAACTCCCCGGATCAGATTCGTATGATTCGGGAGAATGTGGATCTGCCGATGATCGGATTGTATAAAATCTGGCATGAATCGACAGATGTATTCATTACACCAACATTAGATGCCGCAAAGGAAGTTTATGAGGCAGGGGCAGAGATTATTGCACTTGATTGCACAGACCAGATCACTGCCGAAGGAGAACCCGCCTGGCATCTGCTTGAGAAAGTGAAGAAGGAACTGCCAGACGCATTGATCTTTGCGGATGTTTCCAACTATGATGAAGCTGAACGGGCAGTGAATCTTGGGGCGGATATTGTTGGGCCGACACTCTATGGATATACCGAGGCTACCCGGCATATTGAATCCCCGGATCTCAGAGAATTCGCCCGGATGTGCAGAGATTTCAAAGATCGAGCATTTATGGTCATGGAAGGACATATCTATACACCGGAGGATGCGGTAAAAGCGTTGTACCTTGGGGCCGATGCGGTTGTTGTAGGAAGTGCTATCACCCGTCCTCATCTGACTGCCAGAAGATTTGTGGATCTGATGTCCGGTCTTCAGAATAACTGGCGGGAAGCAGAACGCAGTAAACATAACGTACAGTAAAAACGATTGTGGAGTGAAGTATGGTCAAGTTTGATATTGAGGGAGCGCAGAACGTCGAAGTCAGTAAGCGTATACCCTGTGAAAAATCATTGGTGGAACAGCTGGAGATTATGGAACGGTATACGGAAACCCATAAGCGCTTCAGTAAGGAGTCTATCTCACGCAGAGAGGTGGAATGCCTGAAAGTTCTTTATCCTGCGTTGTTCCGATCGGTTGAAGATAGTGACCTGACCGCAGGACGAATGGACTTTCTTCCCATTGGGTTTGGTTGTGTCACTTCGGTTGGAGGAGTTGGACATTATTGTGTATTTGGTAAACTTCGCGCTTTTCAACGGGATATCGCGGAACTGGGACAGGAGTACTATGACCGTACAGAAGCGCTGTATCAATACTGGGTTGACCATGATCTCAAGACCCAATACTGCCGGGAAGTGTTAACGGAGACAACCATTGGTCGTTTTATTGATGTGGAGTATCCACTGATCGCAACGGCACGTCTTTCCGGAATGATGCTGGATTATCCAAAACTTCTGGATCACGGAATCGGTGGATTACGGACCATCATTACGGAGCGTCTTTCAAAAGACGAGGGAAATGAATTTCTCATGGCATCCCTCGATTGTCTGGATTTATTTACCACATGTGCTGATGCGGTACGGGAGAAGGTGCTGAAACAAAAAGAAGCTCTTGGTGAAACGAACCCGAAGCGGGCAGCGCAGTTAACTCGTATGGCTAATGACCTGTTGACCATTCGGAAAGGGAAACCGGAACACTTTACCGAAGCACTGCAGCTGTTCTGGCTGTATGCCTTATTGGCAGGCGTAATCAACTATGGCCGTCTTGATGATTTTCTTGGGCCGTATCTTGCGAAAGATCTCGACAGTGGGGTGCTCAGTGAGCAGGATGCCTATGATCTGTTGAAGTCACTCTGGCAGATGATTGAAAACCGCAGAACGACCGTAAACGGACGTATTATCGTTGGTGGGAAAGGAAGAAAGCACCCGGAAGAAGCCGATCGCTTCCTCCATATCGCAATGAAGGTATGTAAGGACTGTCGGTTTGTGGAACCGCAGTTTACCCTCCGTATCGATGAAACAACATCGGAGGAAACCTGGGCAGAAGCCATGGATGCCTTAGGGGTCGGTGCGACTTATCCTACGATCTATAACGATGAAGTAAATGTGCCTGCTGTTTCGTTTGGTATGCGGGTGGACGAAGAAACCGCTGCTCGTTATGTGCCGTTTGGCTGTACGGAATTTGTGCTCTGGGGCCAGAGCACCGGTACTCCGAATATCTGTATTAACCTGCTTAAGATTCTGAATATCTATATGAATCGTGGTGTGGATCCGATGGATGGCCAATATAAACTCGGACCATTGAAGGCAAAGGATCTTTCCTCGATCACTAGCTTTGATGAGTTCCTGGAAGGATATCAGGAAGTGCTGAATTACTATATGGATCTTGCGGGAGAAGCACAGTATCGTTCTTATGAAATCATGAATGAACACGTCAGTTTCCTGTTTACCAGTATTCTGATGGATGACTGTATCGAGCGCGGAAAGGCACTGCTGGATGGAGGAGTGCGATATCTAGGCGGCACATGCGAAACCTATGGAAATATCAATGCGTCAGATTCCCTATGGGCAATTAAGCATCTGGTATTTGATGAACATAAATATACGCTTCCTCAACTGGAAGAAGCGATTCTTGCGGACTTTAACGGATATGAACATATCCGCAAAGACTGTCTGGCATGTGATAAGTACGGAAATGATCTTTCCACTGCGGATGATATGGCAAATATGCTGTATGAATTTGTGGCGAAGGGAATCCGTGACCGTGGCATCCGTCTTGGTATGCAGTATTTCCTGATTGTCATCAGTAATAACTCTCTGAATACTGAATGGGGTCTTCGCACCTCTGCCTCCGCCGATGGAAGACATACTGGAGTCTATATGAATCCTGCGAATAATCCGCAGGGAGGTGCCGATAAGAACGGTCCTACTGCCATGTTAAATTCCCTGGCGAAGTTTGATGCGAAATATCATGGTGGATCGGTTCAGAATATCAAGTTTGCGAAAGGAATGTTCAACCAGAATAAGCCGTTGATTGAAGGGATGTTCAAGACCTATTTCCGCAAGGGCGGCTGTCATATCATGGTTACTGTGGTGGATAAAGGCGCACTGGAAGATGCGATGATTCATCCTGAAAACTATCCGGATCTGATAGTCCGGGTTGCGGGCTATTCCGCGGTATTTGTAAATCTCGATAAGACAGTTCAGAAAGAACTGCTGAGTCGGCATCTCTATGGAGGAGAAGCGTGAGTTCTCTGCCTGTATTCAATATTGAGCGATTCGCGATTCATGATGGGCCAGGTATCCGCACCGCAGTGTTTCTTCAGGGATGCGGTCTTTCCTGCAGGTGGTGTGCCAATCCGGAATCACAGAAAATCGGTCCGCATCTGATGTTTCTGAGCCAGAAGTGTATCGGATGCGGTCAATGTGCTGCAGTCTGCCCCAATGGTGTACCAGTGATTAAAGAGGGGAAAGCGCAGTTTGATCGAGCTCGCTGTGTGAACTGTGGAACCTGTGTGGAAGGATGTCTTGGGGATGCGCTGAAGATCAGTGGGAAGGCGATGGAGCCGGAGGAAATCTTTGATACGGTGATTCGGGATAAGGACTACTATGACTCAAGTCAGGGCGGGGTGACGCTGTCTGGGGGAGAAGCGCTCCTGCATATCAACGAGTTGATTCCATTTATTCATCTATGTAGGGAACATCAGATACCTATAGCGACCGAGACCTGTGGATATGTATCGGAGTCAATCATGAAAACCGCACTGGACTATATTGACCTCTTCCTGTTTGATTTGAAATCGATGAATCCAGAGCGATTCAGAGAAAATACCGGTGGTGATCTTTCTGTTGTGCTTCGCAGCTTTCAATTAGTTGCGGAACATTATCCCGAACGGATCATCGTTCGAATTCCCGTCATCCCTGAGTTTAATCACTCGATGGAAGACATTAAGGCGATACTTTCCTTTGCGTGCAGTCAAGGTGTTAAGCGGGCGGATCTGCTTCCGTATCATACCCTTGGGATGACAAAGTATCGTCAACTTGGTATTCCGTATCCCTATCCGGTAGAAACAGGGTTAAAGGAAGATGACCTTCTGCCCTATCTGAAGATTGGGGAAGAGCTTGGGATGACACTGCGAATCGGCGGATAGTGCGCCGATCAAAACGATATCGTTGTAAACTTAGAAGGAATCCACGGATTCCTTTTTTGGAAGAGGAGGGAGAAGATGCAGCAGATAAAGTGCCCGCATTGCGGAGAAGTATTTACGATTGATGAGTCTAATTACAATTCCATTGTGAAACAGATACGTGATCATGAGTTTTCTGAGGAGCTTTCAAAGCGTACCGAAGAATTGCAGAAATCATATGAGTACCGGCTGGAAGCTGTAAAAGCCGAAGCGAAAAACGAGACGGATGAGAAACTTCGGGCGATGGATGCACAGCTGAGTGATCTGAACCACCAGCTGGAGACTGCCCGCTCACAAAGTGAACAGGCTTCCGCGATCGCGGTGGCGCAGGAAAAAGAAAAGCTTTCCGAAACCATTTCCCAGCTGGAAACAGAAATGGCTGTATTGAAGAACCAGATTGACTCCAGGGAAAAGGAAGCGGAACTGGTGCTGGAAAAGAAACTTGCGGAACTCTCTGAACAGAAAAATGCGGAGATTCAGGAATTCCGGCTGAAACTGGAGTCCCAGCAGAATGAATACCGCAGTCAGGAAGCACTCCTGAAAGCCGGTTATGAAGAACAGATCAATGCGCGTGAGGCAGAGATCGAACATCAGAAGGAACTTGTCCAGCAATACAAGGACTTTAAACTCCGTCAGTCCACCAAGATGGTTGGGGAATCGCTTGAACAGCATTGTGCCTATGAGTTTAACCGTGTGCGCATGGGGATGTTTCCCAATGCGTATTTTGAAAAGGACAATGACGCTAAGACAGGTTCGAAGGGAGATTTCATTTTCAAGGAATCAGATGAGGAAGGAAATGAACTCATTTCCATCATGTTTGAGATGAAGAATGAGAATGAGACAACCGCAACCAAACATAAAAATGAAGATTTCTTCAAGGAACTGGATAAGGACCGGAATGAAAAACATTGCGAATATGCGATTCTTGTGTCGATGTTGGAACTGGATAATGATTTGTATAACGATGGAATCGTAGATGTGTCTTATCGGTATCCCAAGATGTATGTCATTCGTCCGCAGTTCTTCATTCCGATGATTACCTTACTGAGGAATGCCGCATTGAACACTATGAGCTACAAACATCAGCTTACGCTGGAGCGTAACAATAACCTTGATATCACTCATTTCGAGGAGAACATGGAAGACTTCAAGAAGAAGTTCGGCAGAAACTATGAACTCGCCGCAAGAAGATTCAAGGAAGCGATTGAGGATATTGATAAGACCATCCGTGATCTTGAGAAGACAAAGGCTGCGCTCATATCCTCAGAGGATAATCTGCGGCTTGCGAATAATAAGGCACAGGATCTGACAATTAAAAAACTGACCAGGAACGCCCCATCACTTCGAGAGAAGTTTGAAGAACTCCATAACGAAAGCGAATAAATACAGAGACAGTGTCAATAGTTATTGCCATGCATGGAGTTGTGGACCTTCATATTTTCTACGGAGTTTCCTTCAGGATGGAAATGTTGGAGATGAGTGATTGACAGCTTTCTGTAATTCAGGGGGCTGACTCCTACCATGGAAGAAAACCGTGTGCTGAACGATGCGTCATCGCTGAACCCGGTTGCTAGTGCAATCTCATGGACGGACATATCGGTTACTTCAAGGTATTCTTTCGCCTGAGTGATGCGAAGAGAAAGAATGTAGTTATATGGAGTCGTTCCCATGTATTTGCGGAACATTCGCATGTAATACGCTCTCGACATGTGTGCAATGTGAAGCAGATCGTCAAATTTTATATGCTCTGTAAAGTGCTGCTGAATATAGGCGGCACTTTTTTCAATTAATTTGTGATTTCGTGTGAGCGGTTCTTCCGGGCGGAGTACCATACCGGTCAGAAGTGTATGTAACAGGAGACTGTCTTCCAGCACAGTAGAGGAAGAAGGGGTTTTTAGATTCTCAAGTATCGTTTCAATATGAGATTTGAAATCAAGGGAACGGACTGGCACTGCGGTATTGCGCTGATTCGGGATGAGCAGTTCCTCGATTCCTTTCATTCCTTCTCCATCAAAGTGAATCCAATAGTGTGTCCAGATTCCCACATCAGATGCCGTTCGATAGGATTGAGGACTGCGACAATTGAGAACGACTGCCATGCCCGGAAGTAATCGAATGGTTGTATCGTTCTGATGAATGATACCGCATCCTTCAATGGTAAAAAACAGAAGATAGCTGTCTTTATAATCTCGCTCTGTATAGAAGTGTTCTTTTGCGTAAAAGATTCCTGCTTCGGTACAGAAAAAAGACTGCTTTAATGCAAGTTCGGTCGGAGTAGTTCGTAACCAGAGGCTCTCCGGTTCAATGTCGAGGTTATATGTCAACATAATCTGTATACTTTTTCAAAAAAACAGAATACTAATCTCGATAGAATCATATAATAACAAGCCCTATACTACAAATAACTCAGAAGAAAATTAATAAAAGGAGGAGGATATGTCGTCTTATCATCTTGCGGTGGATATCGGGGCATCTTCCGGTCGACATATGATCGGCTGGCTTGAAGACGGAATGATTCATCTGAAAGAGATTTATCGCTTTGAGAATCGACTGATTCATAAAAATGATCATCTCTGCTGGGATATTGATCACCTATATGAAGAATTACTTCAGGGATTGAAAGAGTGCAAAAAACAAGGTTATGAGCCTGAGACGATGGGAATCGATACCTGGGCTGTCGACTATGTTCTTCTAGATAAAAACGGTAACCGGTTGGGGGACGCAGTGTCTTATCGTGATGACCGAACAAACTCCATCCGTGATGAATTAGAGAAGAATGGGATTCTATCGTTTGAAGAACATTATGGAATCACAGGAATCCAGTACCAGAAGTTCAATACCTGTTATCAGCTTCTTGCCTTGAAAAAGGAAAACCCAGAACTTCTGGAACAGGCTGACTTTATGTTGCTGATTCCGGATTACCTGAATTATCTGCTTACTGGAATGAAGGCACAGGAATATACCAACGCAACTACAACCGGGCTTGTGAATGCAGAGTTAAAGACCTGGGATGAAGAATTGATCAATCGTCTTGAACTCCCATCACATATCTTTCTGAATATCTCTCCTGCTGGCACAATACTTGGAGAACTCTCAGAAGAAGTACAAAAAGAGACAGGCATGAATATCAACGTGATTCTGCCCGCAACCCATGATACCGGGAGTGCATATCTTGCGGTTCCCGCCGCGGATGAAAATGCTGTATTCCTGTCTTCTGGAACCTGGTCATTACTGGGTGTTGAAAACAGGAATGCGATCACCTCAAAGGAAAGCTGTCAAAAGAATTTCACGAATGAAGGTGGGTACGATTATCGATATCGGTATTTGAAGAACATCATGGGTTTATGGATGATTCAAAGTATCCGGAGGGAATTAACGGAACCGGATGGTACTCTCCCATCCTTTCCATCCCTGATTGCGGCGGCCAAAGAATTTCGGGAGTTCCCCTCGGTAATTAATCCTGATGATGATCGCTTCCTGGCTCCAGCTTCCATGATTGAAGAAGTAAAATACGCCTGCGCAGATACCAGGCAGGCAGTGCCAGAACAAATTGGTGAAGTGATGCAGGTAGTTTATAACTCCCTGGCACAGGATTACGTACGAGCCATTGAAGAATTACAGACATTAACAGGAAGGACATATACGGCACTTCACATTGTTGGAGGTGGCAGCCAGGATATGTATCTTAACCAGATGACCGCAAACGCTACAGGGTTGCCTGTTTATGCTGGGCCTGTTGAAGGTACGGCTCTTGGGAATCTTGTAGCGCAGCTTATTACAACTGGCGAGATTGAAACATTAAATGACGCAAGGCGCATGATAAAACACAGTTTTGAAATCAAGGAGGTATACCCGCAATGACAATATTAGATGTGGAATTTGTAAATGGATTTATTCGCATGTGCAATGACGGCTGGCTTCAGGGCTGGCATGAAAGAAATGGTGGAAATCTATCTTATCGTCTCAAGCCGGAAGAAGTTGAAAACGTAAAATCGTTCTTTCATGAACCGGGAGAATGGAAAGCGATAGGCACATCTGTGCCAGCTCTTTCCGGTGAGTATTTCATGGTGACTGGCTCAGGAAAGTACTTTCGAAATGTCATTCTCGATCCCGAGGATACCACATGCATTATTGAACTGGATGAACAGGGTGAGAATTATCGGATTTTATGGGGACTGCGGAATGGAGGAAGACCAACCAGTGAACTTCCAAGTCATCTTATGAATCATGAGGTTAAGAAACTCGCAAGCAATGATACACATCGTGTGATTTACCATGCGCATACAACGAATGTCATAGCACTTACATTTGTGTTGCCTCTCCAAGATGAAGTGTTTACACGCGAGCTTTGGGAAATGGCTACAGAATGCCCGGTGGTATTCCCGTCAGGAGTTGGCGTTGTCGGATGGATGGTTCCCGGAGGTCGCGATATTGCGGTCGCTACAAGTGATTTGATGAAGAAATACGATGTTGCTATATGGGCGCATCATGGAATGTTTGTGTCGGGAGAAAACTTCGATCTGACATTCGGTCTGATGCATACCGTTGAAAAGAGCGCAGAAATTCTTGTGAAGACGCTCAGTATGAGCCCGAATAAACTTCAAACGATCACACCACAGAATTTCCGGGATCTTGCGAAGGACTTCAATGTCACATTGCCGGAACGATTCTTATATGAGAAGGGAGAATAATCATGTTAGTAGAAACGAAAGCCAGAGTCGGCGTATTCTCAATTGCCCTTGGCGCATATCTGCCCCAGTTTCCAAGCCTGGTGCCAGAATTTCAGTCGCAGTATGAGGAGTTCAAAAAGACAATTCCCAACACCGTCGATCTGATCGATGGAGGTATTGTCACTACGAAAGAACAGTCACAGGCCGCAGGTGATAAATTCCGTGCCGCAGATGTAGATCTTGTGATTATGCAGCTGCTGACGTATGCGACCAGCTATAATATGCTGCCGGCAGTACGTGACCTGGATGTACCTGTCGTACTTGTCAACGTACAGAAACTGAAGGCCCCGGACTATGAACATACCGATAATGCAAAATGGCTTGGTGAGCTTTATGCGTGTGGAGCAGTTGGTGAAATGGTCGCGGACCTGAATCGTGCAGGAAAGCGGCATGCAGTGATTACCGGTGTTGTTGAAGGTGGCGATCCGGAAGTTCAGAAAGAAATTGAGGAATGGTGTCGTGCTGCTCAGGTAAGACGGCGTTTCAGAGATACCAATCTTGCGCAGATTGGAAGACCATATCCAGGTATGATGGATCTTTATATCGATGAGACAAATCTGTATCACCGGATGTGGGTTTATACAAAACAGTTTGACTGGGAGAAAATGTGGGCGATTGCGGATCACATTACAGATGAAGCGGCAATTCGTGCCAAAGCTGAAGATATCCTGAACACCTTTGAGATCGAAGGAGATTCATCGATTGAAACGGTGTGGGAGATGGCGAAGTACGTTGTGGCGTTTGAACAGTGGGTGAAAGACGAACAGATTGGTTTGATTGCGTCTCATTATGATGGATTTGCGCAAGGCGTCGCCGGGAAACTGGACAGTATGTTAATTCCTGCCTTCTCCATGCTGATTAAACAGGGGACTGCATGTGCGGTAGAAGGTGATATCAAAGTTGCGATGGCAATGTCCATACTTAAAACCATTTCCGGAACCGGTCAGCTTTCAGAAATGTATTCGATCGACTTCAATGAAGACATTTGTATCATCGGTCACAGTGGCAGTGGAGACGCGGATATTTCACAAGCCCACAAACCTACAATGAAGGTGGTTCCAGTCTTTCATGGAAAAACAGGAGGAGGATATCTCACACAGTTCTATCCACCTGCTGGACCAGTCACTTACCTTGCGATCACTCAGGACCGGGATGGACACTTTAAATTTGTTGCGGCAGAAGGAGTGAATGAAGAAGGACCTATATTCATGTTTGGTGATACGAATATGCGTACGAGATTCTCTTGCGGAGCCAGAGAATTCATGAATAAATGGAATGAAGCAGGGCCTACGCATCATATGGCCGCCGCAGTCGGAAGGCATATTGATACCATTCAAAAGGTCGCAAAGATCTTTAATATACCATGTGAAGTGATTGTTCGATGATATATAAGGACGAAATGCCTTAGGTAGTTGAGATACAGAGTTTGATAGCAGCACTTGGAAATCGAGCGCTGCTATTTTTTGCTTTCTACAGTGAATTTCATATTACTCGTGGGTCATAACTCATTTCGCTACTTTTGAATTCTATTCCAGAAAATTAAAAAAATTTCATTTTTCTGGAATAGAATATATACTGAATTTGGAGATATACATCATGAACATTATTGAGAGAACGGAATACCTGGATAAGCTGATTGGCTGTATCGGTACACCTGACATTAAAGTGATAACCGGAATCAGACGATCTGGGAAATCGATTTTAATATCTCAGTTTTCTGATTATCTGAAGAAATCAACGAAGAATTTAAACCTGATATACATAGATCTTCAACAATTGGATTATGTGGATCTTCTGGAGTATAAAAGTCTTCATGACTTTTGTGTTGGGAAACACAAAAAGAATAAAACCAATGTTTTGATCATTGATGAGGTTCAGCTTTGCGATGGTTTTGAAAAGGCAATTAACAGCCTTCATTCCAAAAGAATATATGACATCTATTTGACTGGCTCAAACGCATTCTTGTTAAGCAGTGATCTTGCGACACTGTTTACTGGAAGGACAATTGAGGTAGAGGTTCTGCCATTCTCATTTTCGGAGTATCTTCAGTATTTTGAAAGAAATGATATTCAAGAAGCATTTGATGATTATTTTAAGATTGGTGGGATGCCCGGCTCATATGAGTATCATGACGAACGTAGACGATATGACTACATTACGGATGTTTATCGCACTATTATCGAACGAGATTTGTTCCAAAAATATAGAATAAGGAACAAGAGAGAACTGATGCAGGTGTCAGACTTCATGTTGGATAACATTTCAAACTTAACGTCACCTCATAATATCTGCGTGGAGCTTAACAAAGACTATAGTCAAATTACAGAAAAGACTATTTCAAAGTATATTTCGTATCTGGAAAGATCTTTCGTTTTGTATGTGGCTAATAGATATGATCTGAAAGGGAAGAAATATCTCAGAAGCAGTAAAAAGTATTATGTGGCAGATCATGGAATACGGTATGCCGTTTTGGGAAGCAGAAATCTGGATTATGGCAGGACGTATGAAAACATCGTTTATCTTGAACTGAGAAGACGTGGGTACGATGTATATGTAGGCAAGCTCTATCAGAAAGAGATCGATTTCGTGGCGACGAAGCAGAGCGAAAAACTCTATATACAGGTTTCTGATGATATTTCGCAGGAAAGCACGTTAAAAAGGGAATATGAACCACTTCTAGCGATTAAAGATGGTTACCAAAAGATCATAATTGCAAGAACAAGGCATCCGATGTACCAATACGAAGGTATCAAGATTTTTGATATTGCAAGATGGCTGGCAGGCAACGATTAGTAACAAGAAGAGAGATTTCATAATGCATGTGCATTGATTTAAAGAGATTACCTCTTCACTGGAACAGCCCAAAAATAATAATTCATAAGGTATCGGATAATGGCATTTGATCACAATGCAGTTTATCTTTGCTATCTCGAAATCCGGAATCTTTGATGAATGGAAATTAAAGTGCAGAATACTATTCTGGTTTTGAGAATAAGAGAGATAGAATATATAGAATCGTTTGGCAATACTTACAAACTGAGGATTTAAAAACTTGGCGGTTTTTTGCGTTAATATTATTGGAGAATGAAACTGTCATTAGACGGCTTAACAATGATGGCAAACTAATTAAGGAGAGAAGAATGAAGTGGATATTTATCACAAACAGTAAGTACTTTAATTTTGAAGCTGCTATTAGAGATGATGAAGTAGGATTTAAAGACAATAATTATAAAATTGAACCGGGCGACATCGTTTATATCTATGAAGCTGGGAAAGAAAAATGGATTCGGTTTAAATGTGTTGTGACAAGTGCTAACAATGAACGTACCGTTACTGATGAAAGAAAATATGGGGGATGGGGGAAAGATGAACCCATATTCAATTTCACTGTTTCCCTGGACTATGAGTTTAGTTCTCCAATTACGTTTAGTCAGCTAGTTGAACATGGAATAAGTCCAAAACGTATTTCAGTCACGAAAAGCTCAAGAAAACCGGAAGTGTTTGAATTCTTAGAAGAATGCGAGGCATTGGATCGTATAAGAAATGAACCTCAGGAAGCGGAAGAGGAGACTTCTGTTATTGGAGGAGAGCGTACCGCAACGGTAAAACAGAGAATCAATCAGACATACTTCCGGGATCGTCTGATTAAGAAATATGGAAAATGTGCTGTATGTGGCAACGATGAAATCAGACTGTTGAATGCCAGCCATATTATTCCGTGGCGTGATTGTGATGATAATGCAAAAATAGAGCTTAATAACGGGTTGCTACTTTGCCCAGCTCATGACCGATGCTTTGATCTTGGCTATATCAGCTTTGATGAAAATGGAAAGATTATGGTTTCTTCCAAACTGTCAAAAGATAATAAGGCATTGTTAAATATCAAGTCTTCACAGAAGATAGAACTGACCGAAGATATGAAGCCTTATATGGATTACCATCGTAAAAACATCTTTCAGAAATAGTTGAACCGAGTTGGATTTTAGATTCATATTCTGCAAAAATAGCGAATGAACCATGCTGTTAGAAATAGCCTAAAATAGAAAAAACCGCATCACAACAATGCGGTTTTAATGTGATGCCGACTACCGGATTCGAACCAGCGACCTACTCATTACGAATGAGTTGCTCTACCAGCTGAGCTAAGTCGGCGCAAACGCATGACTATTATAAGCGAAGTGCGGTATGCTTTCAATGAGGACTTACCGGAGGAATTATGAGTAATCGAACAGTTTACAGCCCGGTTTCAGAGTGGCTGAATATGAATAAAGGTGCACGTCTTGAAGAGATACGTTTACGTTCCGGAAAGACACTTACCGCAGAGTTTGACCCGGATGCGCCACAATATTTTGAAACCTTATGTAATGGAGAAATACTTTCTGCTGCTGGGGCAGATATGATTTTTCTGAGAGGATTCAATGTGCCGGATCCCGCCATTGCGGGAATCACCGTCAAGGAAGAGAAGGATACAATTCGTGCCCTGAAACATCTGACTGGAAGGCCGGTTGGCATCTTTCTCGAACCAGTACCTTCTAAGGAAAGCCGGAAAGCATCTACAGGGGTATCCCGCTTTATTGCGGCGACACCCGGCAATGCTTTAAAAGCCGCAGCCTATGGGGTGGATATGATTGTGCTGATCGTCAATCCGGAAACTGGTGGAGATACCTCATCCATTAATGACACTCTGAAAGAATTCAAAAAAATAATCGGAGATAAGGTGATTCTTGGCACAGGAAAGATTTACCCTGATGGGAATGCGGATGAAGATCCGATTCTTTCCATTGATGAAATCAATGGATTTGTGAATAATGGGGCAGATGTAATCGTACTTCCTTCTCCCGGAACCATTCCGGGAATTAATCAGGAATGGGAAGCTTCACGCATCCGGCAGATTCATTATCGTAAGCGGATCGCAATGAGTATTTCCGGACCGGTGCTGAACAGTCAGTCCCAGAAACTTGTCATGGAAGCCGCAGTACGCTCTTATCAGGCAGGAGCGGACATTCACCATATCATGGGAGATGGATTCTTCTGTATGACTTCATATGATACGGTAATGAATTACTCTCTGGCTCTTAAGGGGAAAGAAGAAACACTGTTCCGTATCGCCGCTTCGATTAACCGTTAATTGATTGAATCGTACAGGTGAACTATAATGATTCCCGTCATGGAGCTTTGAGGTAAGTTAGCGCCAGGCCTGTGAGATCTCACAGGTGACGAGGACCGGGTAGTTATCGAAAGATTCGGCGGATGACCCGGAGGATTGATACGTCCTGAACAATGGGAAAAACCAGTCGGTGACGGCTGAACAGATCCATTCGGTATCCTCCATGATTGTTTTTCACTTGAAATCAGGAGGATATTTTTTCATGTGTGGAATTACCGGATTTACGGGCAAGCAGCCTGCGCTGCCGTTTTTACTGCAGGGGTTGTCCAAGCTGGAGTATCGCGGATACGATTCCGCGGGTGTAACCCTTGTCAACTCCAGAAAACTGAAAACATGGAAGGCGAAGGGTCGTCTGAGTGAGCTGGAAAAGCTGCTTTCAAGAAACCTGACGCAGTCCTGCGGCATTGGGCATACCCGATGGGCAACCCATGGTGTCCCCAGCAATATGAACGCACATCCTCATATGAATGAGGAAGAAACCATTTCAGTGGTTCATAACGGAATTGTGGAGAACTATGCGTCATTAAAGGAAGAACTGCTGGCGCAGGGCTATCACTTTCAGTCGGATACCGACAGTGAAGTAATCGTACAGCTGCTTGACAGTTATTACCGTCGAAAGCCAGTGATGAAAGACGCATTGATGCGGACGGTAAAACGATTGGAAGGCTCGTATGCCTTATGTGTTACTTCTATCTATGAGCCTAATACGATCTATGTGGCGAAACAGGAAAGCCCGATGGTGTTAGGGAGGTCGGAAGAAGGGACCTTCTGTGCTTCAGATGCGCCTGCCTTACTGGAATATACCAGAGAGATTCTTCCCTTGCAGGATGGGCAGTTTGCGATTTTGAATAAGGACTCCCTGGAGGTGTTTGATGCTAAAGGGAAAACTGTGATCCCGCAATGGATTCACTTTCCTTATGACGTGCAGGCTGCGCAGAAAAATGGCTATGACTCGTTCATGATGAAGGAGATTCATGAACAGCCTTCCGTGATAAGAGAAACACTTCGGGGCCGATTTCATGGAAGCCGGGTTGTGCTTCCGATCATAGACCAGCTGGATGTTGACTGGACAACGATACATCAGACGATCTTCATTGCCTGCGGCACTGCCTATCATGCATGTGTTTATGCGGATATTCTTTATCGAAGATATACCGGTGGGTTAAGCAGTGTCATTCCCGCATCAGAATTCCGTTATTCCAATCCTGCGGTGGATGAACATACGCTTTGTGTCTTCGTATCTCAGTCAGGAGAAACAGCAGATACACTTGCGGCACTGAAACTCGCAAAGGCAAGAGGTTGTGTGACGATCGCAGTTGTTAATGTCCTTGGCTCTTCCATCGCGCGTCAGACAGATGCGGTTCTGTATACGGCAGCTGGCCCGGAAATCGCGGTGGCGAGCACAAAGGCATATACTACTCAGCTGGTGCTTCTCCATGTGCTGGTATTGAAGCTGGCGGAACTCTTACAACATAGGGTTAGAGGAATTACCCGCATCATCGCTGACCTCAAGCGGCTGCCGGAGATAACGGAACAGGCATTGGAAACAGAACCGGAAGTAAAGAAACTGGCGCATATGTTAAAGGATAAAAACGATGCGTATTTTATTGGACGGCAGCTGGATTATCCGACCGCATTAGAAGGCGCTTTGAAGCTGAAAGAGATTTCCTATGTTCATGCGGATGCGTATTATGCGGGAGAGCTGAAACATGGCCCAATTGCGCTGATTGAACAAGATACTGTTGTGACGGCTATCGCAACCCAACCGGAGGTGTGTGGAAAAACCATCTCCAATATCAAAGAGACCGTCGCCCGGGGAGCGAATGTTATCCTGATTACCAATCCGGATACTGACGCAAAGGAATTCAAATATGTTGTTCGTATTCCTGAGGTAACACCGGAACTTGCGGCGATACCTTCTGCTGTGATACTGCAGTTATTTGCGTATTATGGGGCGAAGGAAAAGGGCTGTGATATTGATAAACCAAGAAACCTCGCAAAATCAGTAACCGTGGAGTGAAAAAAGCACCTGGGGAGACACATCCTCAGGTGTTTATCTAAGATCAGGGAAAGGGAATCCATTCCCTGAATTTGAAATAATTCGTGCGATAAATCATGCGTGAGATCAGGAAGAGATTCTCTACTTCCGTATTGATCTGTTCCACTGCAGTGCGATCGAGCGTATCGTCATACTCATCGCTGGAAGCGTAATAAGCACCATCATCCGTGATCCAGCTTCCGTTGGGGAAGATGACCAGTTTTGAGGATGGATCGAAGTAATCGGTTCCTACATAAATACGAGGTTCAAAGTGAATTCCCACCAGATTGAGTACGGTAGGAAGAATGTCGAACGTGCTGTTTACCCGGTCGAGTTTTTCCGGAGTCATGGAAGGTGTATAGAAGATCATTGGTGTACGGTCTTCGTTCAGTCCATCGAGGCGATCCGCCTCCTGTCCGCCATAATCCGCAAGTGTTTTAATCGCGGTTTCAAGCGGATGGTGATCCGCGAATAACACAATCAATGTGTTATCCAGTTTACCTGCCTGGTCTAACTGATCCATCAGGTATTCAAGTGATTTATCAAGTTCGATGGACTTGGACAGATAGCGTTTAACTTCCATTGGATAGTCCGGATGAACCTGATTAATTTCATCCAGATATCGGTTGCCAAGCTCACTCTCCTGGTCGTAGGGGAAGTGTGTACTGCTTGTCACATAAAGGGAGAAGAAGCGGTCTTCATTAATCCAGAGCGGAATGGTCAATTCCATCATTTCCAGATCCGACTGCCAACCCCAGATCTGTTTGTAGTCGAGGTCATCGAAATTGTAATAAGCCTGACAGCCGCTGTTGGAATACAGCGTTCTTCGCTCATAGAATTCGTCCTGCCAGTTATGGTAAGCACTGGAGTAATAACCGGATTGATAGAACACATTGAAGATACTGTTGGCCCAATGATTCTCCGCATAGGAATTCGGCGTACATACTTCGGAAAGCGGAACCAGAGACGTCTCTGAGACAAACTCGCTTTCTCCGGTCGCGCAGGAGAACTTCGGCGTGTAATGGTGGGTAAAATCCCATCCTTCTTCCTTCATCCAGTAGATGGTCGGGGTTAATACCGGATCAATTGCCATATAGTCGAACGCTTCAATCATGATATAGACCACATTGAAGTCCTGAAACATACCGGTATGATCGTTGTAATCATAAAGACGTCGGCCTAGCAGATATCTATCGATCGTACTGAGTTCATCGTTGGTTTCTTCCTGCATCATCGCAACCCAGGAACTGTCATCGATTTCACTCCGTCGGGTAATGACTTCCTCATTCTGCACATCGGTTTCCGGTGTTTCGGAGACGATGAACTCCGGCTGTTCAGAAACGATGAGTTCTTCGTTACCGCTGTCTGCCAGTAAATCAAGCATCAGGAATCTTCCAAGTCCAACTTCCCGTATTGTTCGATCAATAAATGTCGGGTTGCTGTAAAGGCGAAGAAGTCCATCCGCAGCTAAGGAAGCGATACCCATACCTTCCAGTGCGATACAGCAGACTATTGTAAGAATCAGATGACGAACCTTCCGTATTGTTGAAAAGTAACAGCGGATATTCAGCACACATACAATGACCGGTGCCACAAGCGCAAGATAGTATTCCGGTTTGATGAGATTGATGAACTGACCTACAAATTCACTGATTCGCCCCATTCCATCCGATGCGGCTTTGACCGACATATAGGAACCATAGAAATTCATGAACTGGAGCTGCGTGATGGCATAGACCGAAAAGAACAGACCGATGATACTGACCAGCAGTTTTCCCGCTGCCTGTGGGAAAAGAGAACAGATCCACGCAAGAATCAAGGCCATGGAAAGAGAAAACAGTTCAATACGCAGAAAGGACGAGTTAAATACCTCAGGGAAGGAAAGAAGACGGAAAAAGGATTCCGTAATCAGAAACATGAACGCAAGTTCAAGAAACAGGACTGAAAAGAAACTGCGTTTTTGCATAACGTTATTGTACTCAAAATCCATATGGATCGCATGAAAAACGATTGTTGGGGAACCAATCTGGCAATGGACAAAAAAGAAGCAGGACCGTAGACTGAAATGGAAAGAAGGAAACGGAATGGATATCAGAACATATTTCCCCGGACTTCTCTGTTTTGGATTCATGGTTCTGGGGTTAGGAACCGGGACAATGACCTATGTGATGTCTGTCGCATGGGCATATGTGGCGGTAAAGTTCGTGAACCATTACATATTAAAAAAGAAACCGGAGTCAGAGGAATGAATATCGTAATTGTCATAGTGATGATTGTCGGCACCAGTCTTATGGTGCAGTGGGCAAGCAAGTTATGAGTGAAGTGAAACCTGGAAGATACCGCCATTTCAAAGGGAAGGAATACACCGTCCTTGGCATTGCATTACACAGCGAAACCATGGAGGAGATGGTCGTTTATCGGGCGGAATATGGCGAACATGGGCTCTGGGTCCGACCAGCTTCCATGTTTGCGGAAACCGTGGTTCACGAAGGGAAGGAAATCCCAAGGTTTCAATATATCGGCTCTTAAACAATAACGAGGTCAACCATGGCCTCGTTTTAATGAAGCGATGTCAGAACTTTTAGTAACGTAATGGCGATAAGACACAGCAGATTCATACGATTACGCCACCGCTTCCCAGAGAACAGGACATAGAACGCTATTCCAATCCCTATAGAGACAACACCCTGAATAAGCGTACCTTCGAAAATCAATGCACGAATGCCAGTGAGAAGAAAGCTGGAGGGAATGGAGGCGATACATAACCCGCCCAGATAACCGCCGGTATGACTTCCATAATATGCGCCAAGGCCACCGGTAATACTGCTTACTACCACAAACCATAGGGTTCCAAGCGATAACTCCGTCGCTCCTTTCAGCGATGTGCTGATTACAGCACCGATAAGAACACATCCGGTAAGTCCCATGGAAGAGGGAATGGTATCCGCCAGAAAAAACGCAGTCACAAATCCTGCGATCGTCCACCAGGTGACCATATCTGTTCCTGATTGAGCAGGAAGAACGCAGAGTACAAGGCCAATTCCTAACGCGCAAAGATAACGATACTTCTTCATATAAGCTTATTATTCTGAATTCAACCATGCATGAAAAGTAAAATGCCTGCCATGATTGGCAGGCAGAGATTATTCCATCGGATTCGTGGAGAGGTGAAACTCCTGAATCAAAGCGTTGAAACGCAAGCGTTCCTTTTCTTTCACCGGTTTAGAGAGATCCGCAAAACAATGATGGATGACATCGGCGTCTTTAAGTACCTCATCCAGAGGCGAATCGATGACATGCTTGTCATCGTGATGGTAGATCATGGAACAGATGAGATCGGTTTCCTCCGCATTCGTTAACCCCGCATGTTCAAGCATGCGGCGGGCGTATTCAGCTCCCTTATGCGCGTGATCATCATAGGAACCATACATATATGCGGCGATATCATGCAGAGCTCCGGCAATGGCAGGGAGTTCATGATTCAGCCCACGCCGCTCAGCGATGAATCCTGCCGCAAGCGACACTCCAAACAGGTGTTCCAGTGCCTTGTCACGGCGGCTGAGATCAGGCATTCCATTCAGTTCTTCCCGTACAAGTTGCTTAATATCTTCCAGTCTGCTCATTTCCGTAGTACCTCGTATTCACAATTATAGCCGCTGTCGGAGAATCTCCATATAATGAAACCAGTTCAGGGGGTATGACACTATGAGAGAAAACCGTGAATTTTATATTAACGATCAGGGAACAGAACTTCATCTGAAGCTGGAAGTTCCAGAAGCACTCAAGGAGCCTCATACCCTTGGGATCGTCGTTCATGGGTTTACCGGAGACATGGAGGAGCCCCACATTATTACTGCGACCAAGGCACTGCGCGATGCGGGATGTGCGTCACTTCGGGCAGAACTATATGGACATGGGAAAAGTGGCGGCGCGTTCTTTGACCATACCATTGACCGCTGGCTGGAGAATCTTAGAGCTGTCATTGCCTATGCCAGAACATTAAAGGAGTATGACCGCCTGATTCTCTGTGGTCACTCTCAGGGTGGGCTGCTTGTCATGTTGGAAGCAGCAGAAATCCCGGATCAGATCGATGCGCTCATTCCACTGTCTCCTGCTGTCATGATTCCCGAAGAGTCAAGAAACGGAATCCTGCTGGGAGTGCAGTTCTCGCCTGATCATCTTCCGGAACAGATTCTTGTGGAAGATGGAATACCGCTTGGAAAAGCCTATCTTGAATGTGCTCAGGCGATTGACCCATATGCGGTTATCGGGGCGTATCATGGCCCGGTGCTGATTGTTCATGGGGCGGATGACCTGACCGTACCGCTTTCAGTCGCAGAGCGAGCGAGTAAAGAATATGAGAATGTGACGCTTACGGTAATCGAAGGAGAAGATCATTGTTTTGACTTCCATCCGGATCAGATGGCAGAAGCGGTGCGCTCGTTTGTGGAAAAGCTGTGAAATCATTCTCAAACTGGATGAAAGATCATAATTCTTATGGTAAAATACCAACATTGTGCCGGAATTGAAAACCTTCCGGCATTATCAACGTTGGAGGAAACCCCTTTGTCTGAAGCTACAAAAAAGCAGATCTCAAGAAGAGTAATGCGTTTTCTGTTAGAAGCTGTTTCGATCGCATTCGTGATTGCGGTCATTTTTGTGGTACTGCGCAAGTGGGCTCCGGGTCTCATTGAGACAGTTGAAACAGGAGATGTAAATCAGGTAGAGGATTATATTCGTCATCAGGGTGCGATGGGGAAATCGATTCTGGTTCTGATTCAGGTGGTAGAGACCATATCTATTGTGCTTCCGGCAGTTCCGGTATTTATTGCGGCAGGCGCATTGTTTGGTAAGCTGCACGGCTTCCTGCTTTGCTATATTACGAATCTGGTTATGAACTATATTATTTTCACGATCGCAAGAAAGTTCCGTATCCGCACGGATGACTTTGACGAGGCTGCCAGAAATCCCCGGATCGAAAAGCTGATGACAGTTTCCGATCGTCCGGTACTGTTTGTGATTCTTCTGAGTCTGATTCCGGTCATTCCCAATGGCACGATTCCGTATGTGTCTGCGCAGACTGGAATGGATGAAAAAGAGTATATGAAGGGGCTTGCGATCGGGTCGATGCCAACGATTCTTTTCTACGCATGCTTCGGTGATATTCTTCTTAACTTCAGCTTCCGTTCCATTCTTCCATTCTTGATAGTCATTATCGTGGCGGTGGTAGCGATCGTAGTTTTCCGCAAGCAGATTCTGGCATTATTTGAAAAACTGAATGAAAAGCGTCTGGCGAAATAATGGTTCAGCCTAAAATCTGTGCATAGATAGAATAATGGAGAATCAATTCAGGAGTATCCATTACATATAGCTTTCAATTTCAAGCTTAATGAAAGCTGTTTTTATTATCTGAAGCGACCCGTCACCGCATTTTGTAAGACCAATATGGATGTATCCTATTTCCGTTGATGAAATTGAATAAATTTCTGCCGATATATTTAATTGCCGAAATTAATAGAAATTATTTTCGGAATAGCCTATATTCAGGGACAAGGAGGTGATGACTGTGATCGTACTTGATGAGAACCAGAAATACTACACAACCAATGAGCTGAAAGACATGGGTTATTCTTACTACAAGATCGGCCAGATGGAAGAACGTGGTCAGCTGCACCGCATCAACAGGGCCACTTACGAAAACCTCGATTATAACGGTGATGAGAATGATTTCATTAACGCTGCTGCATACGCTCCAGACGGTGTGATTTGTCTGATGAGTGCCGCCCGATATTATGAGCTTACTAATTTCCTTCCCGATGTGATCAATGTTGCGATCGACCGGAAGAAAAAAGTCAGTACTCTTCCTGACTGGCCCCAGATCAAGATATTCTATTTCGCTCCTTCTCGTATGGGTACCGGTGTCATGGAGATTACGGAAGGTGGCAATTCATTCCACATCTTTGATATTGAAAAGACCGTTGTTGATATTATTTACTACCGCAATAAGATCGGTATTGAGGAAACATCGGAAGTTCTGCGCAACTATCTAAAGAGAAAGGATCGGCAAATCGACCGGCTCTATACTTACGCTAAAATACTGCGGTGCGAAACTATTTTAAGAACTTATCTGGAGGTGCTTGTTTCATGAATCAGAAAAGGATCTGCGTTACAGATCCTCTTGGCGGGGCAGACTGATTTTACAGCCGCACCCGCCTTTATTTTTGACTTCATATACTGCTTCATCTGCGCTGGCAAACAGATCCGCATAGGTTTCATGATATATGCCAAACGCTGCGCCACAGCTGACACTGGCAGATGGAAGCCCATCCGCAGGAGCCTGTAACTGGTCGTTGATCGTACGAAGTTTATATTCGATCAATGAAGCAGAAGGGGAACTGATATCCCGCATGATGACAATGAATTCATCTCCTCCAGGCCGGCATACATAATCCTGCGAACGGAAAGCACTGCGAAGAACTTGAGCTACACGGATTAATACCTGGTCTCCCACCACATGACCATAGGTGTCATTAATACCCTTGAATTTATCGACATCGATTACTAACAGTGCCGAGGAAGGAAGATCCAGATTCCTTACAATCAGATCATATCCTGCGCGGTTATAACAGCCGGTCAGTTTGTCATGGGAAGCTTCAAACGCAAGATGCCGGTTCTGTTCCTGATGCGATTCAAACATCCGGTTATAGGTAGAGGCGAGGAAGCGGAACTCAGAAGATCCCTTGATAGGAATCAGTTCTTCCTGACGAATATACTGTTCTGCTTTCAGAAGGGGATTGATGACGAGGATCAATGTTGTAATCAACATCCCGATAGAGATCAATATTAATAAGACAATCACGACTGCCTGCCAGATTAACAGGTATTGCAGTTCCACCTGAATGGTGGACTGCGCAGACTCTACTTCATCTTTCAGGTCGATGAGACAGCTTTCGATATGCGAAGATATCGTGGCTTTATTCTGCTGGTACGTGCTGTCATAGATGATTCGCCGGGCAAGAAATTCCTTTTCAAACGAGGAAGAGTTACGGTCTTCCTCACTGAGTATTACATTCTGTATCTCCTGCGGAAGTTCGGATACTTCATATCCATACGCATCTGATGTCAGGCGCATCGCATAGTATTCCCGATCCATCAGCCGTACGGATTCCGCCATTGCCTGTTCGAGTGACTGATATGCCTGAGAGTCGCCATGGATTTCCTTGAGTTCTTCCAATCCTTGATCTCTTGTGCGAATAGACAGTGCTTCTTCAAAGTACGCGTCCATATATTCCTTGTTTCCTGTCTGCACATAGAGTCTTGCGTAGTTGGTAAGAATATCGGATCCATCCTGCAGTTTCTCCGCACTGGTCTGCCAGTCGATCAGGTTATGGGTACTTTCAGAAATTGCCTCATACCCCTGATTGATTCTTACCGTCACAAATAGCAGTACCGCGGAAAGAAGAATCATGAGACTGACCATGACATACAGAAGATGTCGAATGGAGAGATCGAACGGAAGTTCAGACTGTTCTGTTGTTGTGGTTGGGTTGTTCAAATGAATACCATCCTTTGTTATATGGCGGAAACATAAGGTACACACGTTCCGCACAGCAAGAAAGAATAGCACGAGTTAACGAGTCTGTACAGGATGAGCGCATGTATATCAATGGAATAAAGGTTTCGGGAAGACTATAGTAAAAGACATAACCGAAAGGACAGATAACAATGAGTGTTTTGGAGTTGGTAAGTGAAAGAAGAAGTGTAAGAACATTCGATGGAAGAGCGCTGGAAGAAGAGGACGTACAGAAGATCAGTTCGTTTGCGTCCGCAGTGAAGAATCCGTATGGGATTCCTGTAAAATGGGTGCTACTCAGTGCTTCCACCAGTAAGCTTAATGTTCCGGTAGTTACCGGCGCAGATACCTATCTTGCGGGTGTGGTTGCGGATGTGCCGCATGCGGAAGAAGCGTTTGGCTACGCGTTTGAACAGGTTGTGTTATATGCGCAGTCATTGGGAATCGGGACAACCATCATTGCCGGAACGATGGATCGGGAAGGCTTTGAACGGGCTATTTCTTTGAAGGAAGGCGAAGTCATGCCATGTGTGACACCGCTTGGCTATCCCGCAAAGAAGATGTCCTTCCGTGAACAGATGATGCGTAAGGGAGTAAAGGCAGATGTCCGCCTCCCGTTTGAAAAGCTGTTTTTCAACGAGACATTTGAAACCCCGCTTTCCAAAGAAGAAGCAGGAACCTATGGTGACCTTCTGGAGCTAGTACGTTTAGCACCTTCGGCAGTCAATCGTCAGCCATGGCGTATTGTAAAGCAGGGCTCACAGTTTCATTTCTTTGAGACAAAAGCCAAAGGGTTTGACGATGGCTGGGATATTCAGAAAGTCGATCTTGGAATCGCGTTAAGTCATTTTGCGTGCGGACTGGATGAGCAGGAAATTCAGGCAGAGTTTGTGCTTGAGGAACCGGAACTCTCCTTACCGGAAAACACACAGTATATCGCCACATATCGGATTGGTTAATCCATCTGAATCCTTACCATTCACATAGCGCTTTGGGACACTTTGTTCTAAAGCACTTTTTAAGAGAATAAAAATCACCGCAGCTTATGCGGTGACAGGAATTTCAAGAATTACTGCTTTTGTTTCAGGCGGGCTTTTGCGTCTTCTACGGTCTCGCCTTCTTTGGTCAGAAACTGACCGACAAACCCATCTTCAATTCTGGTGTAGGTATCCACCACACCGGATTCCACTTTCTTGTAGCTTCCGACAACACCGTCTTCTACTTTCTGGAAACCGCTTGTTACAACTTCCGCAATTTTCTCGTTCGCTTTACCCAGTTTGGATTCTGCCATTTGTTTTCTCCTTTTATGTTTCCTCACGTTATATATGGTTTTATACCATGAAAAATTCATAGTTGAGAAACCGAATTATTGAAGGTGCCAAGAGTCTGATTATGGTTAAGGAGTTCAGCGCAGGCAGAAAATTATAGTATAGTTAGGAATAACTAACACAGGCTGAACAGGAGGAATGACAGGTGAATCGTGATCGGATTGGAACGTTTCTGACAATTGGTGCAGTTGCGTTAGTTACGTGTGGAATGGAACGCTGATGCTACCTGGAACGGCAGTTATTATGAGCCCACTGTGGGCCATGTGCTGATGTGCATTGCATTCTGGCTGGCATATCGGAAGTATGAGAATACGTTGGAATAATGAGGGAGTGATGGTATGGTTTTGATTCTGGAATGTATTGTAGTCTGCTTTATTCTTCTTGTGCCATGTGTGGTTGTGATTGCGAATGGCATACACAATGGCGTATTTCTGTTTGAACAGGATGTGCAGGACCGTGTGGTAGAAATGGGTTTGATTTCCAGAGAACAGATTCAAAAAAATCTGAAGATCTTCAAGTGGTCAACACTGAGTGCTCTGGTTGTGTTTGTTCTGGTTGCGGTTTATGTCATCAATGGGGCACGTGGGTTCTGGCAGCCGTTCTGGCAGATCTATGCGCTGGCTATGGCAGAGGGCTTGTTTGACCGCTTCTTTATTGATGCGTATTGGGTAGGTCATACAAGGGCCTGGACAATCCCGGGCACCGAAGACCTGAAGCCATATATTCCAAGAAAGCGACTGATTATCAAGTGGCTGATTGTTCTGGTAGGGAATCCGCTGATTGCGGCAGTGCTCTCAGGAATCATGGTTCTATTTGTGCATTGAGGGAAGATGCCATGAGTTTGTTATATCGCATACTGAAGCCTGTCGTACGGAAGATCGTAAAAGGGAGTTCAGTTCATCAGGAAGCGGACTATGAAGAATTTAAACAGGCTTCCTACCAGGTTCAAGCGAAGTTTCATTTTTCGCTGCCCAAGATCCATGGATTTGAATTCCGTGATGAGCAGTTGGATGGCTTTCATATCATCGTAGGAAAGGAAGCTGGAACAGATCCGACCCATGCGGTGGTTTATTTCCCTGGGGGAGGATCCCGGCGTTGGCAGCTTCCCTATAAGAACTCCATGAAGAACTATATTCATAAGACCGGAGCGGAATTATGGATTCCGTTATATCCGCTGCTGCCGGATTATGATCTGATGGAAGAAACGGAGTTCACCATTCGTGTACATGAAAAAATGATGGAGAAGTTTCTTCCGGAGAATATCGTATGGCTTGGATTTTCCGGTGGTGCGGATGTGCTGTTTCAGGCAGGACGTCATATGGTACAGAAGTATCCGGAGATTCCAATGCCGGGAATGATGATTCCGGTATCCTGCTCTGGATTATTGATGAGTGAGGCGTCGAAGGAACGGATGAAAGAAATTGATTCCCGTGATCCAATTCTTCATTGGGATATGTTTGAGAAAATGGTGAAATACTATAATCCAAACGGTGATCTGCCGCAGTATATTCTGGGCAAGGCAGATGAAGATGACTATACCGGCTTCCCTAAGGTCATCATGTATTTTGCGGGAGATGAAGTTTTTGCGGGTATCGCTCCTGATTATGAAGCGTCCTTTATCCGCTGTGGAGTGAAGGACTATGATATTCGAATCATTGAAGATGTGCCTCACGCCTGGCCGGTATTTACCTTTTTGCCAGAAGGGCGAGCAGGGGAAGCGATGTTGATTGAGGATATCAATGCGTTCTTTTATGGCTCTGATGCCACCAAACCACAATGAGGAGATTGTTATGGCAAGAAAAGATTCAGAAAATCAGAAAAAGACAATGAGTCGTATGTTTCGTGGCACAGATATCTTCAAGCCGCTGAATACGGGGAGAATCGATGATCATGTCGCATGTGTCAGGGAGTGGGTTGCGAATATCTTTTTCTATACGCACAATGACACGACTATTATGATTGACGCCGGATATAACTATGAACGGCTGAGTGAAAAGATGCGCTGGCTGGATATCGATCCCTCTTCCATACATCATATTCTGATCACGCATCAGGATACCGACCACGTTGGTGCGTTAGAGGCAGACAGTGAACTTCTGTTTAAGGATGCGACGATCTACCTGAGTGAGATAGAAAATCGTTATCTTACTGGTGAAGTGAGAAGAAAAGTATTTCATGGACTATATAAGCTGCCACAGGTAAACACAGAGAATCCGCGTGTGTTGTTAAACGATGGGCAGATTCTGGATATAGAAGGAATACGGGTAGAATGTATTCTGGTTCCGGGACATACCTGGGGTCATATGGTTTACCTGATTGAGGATGAATATCTGTTTACTGGTGATACACTCTGGTTTGGCGCAGATGGCGGATATAGTTTCATCAGCACGCTGGCAGAAGATAATCGCTTGTCTATTCAATCCCTGGAGAAATTAGAACAGAACCTTCGAAACAGAAACAGAACCATTAAGCTGATTACCGGTCATACCGGATGGACCGATGATCTGTCCTTTGCGTTCCGGCACAGAACAGAACTCTGCGCTCCGTTTAAGAAGCGTATGCATGACCCGGATGCGCCATATGATGGATATGATGAATCGGACGATACAGAAGAACACGCCCGCAATGGAGTGCTTGCCAAACAGATTGATTACACCCCGGATGGAGTGGTAACTGAATCGTAAGAACCTGCGATATGGCTCAGGAATTCAAATGATTACGGAGAATACTATTGATGAGCAGACAATGAGGGAATACGCTTTAGAAGACAACGTGATAGAAAGAGAAACAGAACACCTATGATAAAGATCCTATTTGTCTGCCATGGCATTAGCCACAGAGCGGTGGCATAAGCGGATAAAGTGGGGCAAAACGGGGTAAATCGGTCCAACGGTATAGAAACCTACTACCGTTTTACTACCGTCCGGGAGACTGAAAACAAAATATGATCACATCTGCATCCTGGGCTTTTTCAATGACAGGACGGATGCTGTCGCGGATTGCACATATGCCGTTAGTCTTACTGTTCTTGATCTTACATGCGAAGCAGCTACGGCATCCGGTAAACTCATATTCTAAAAGATTAAACACAAACATAAACCGTAAGAATACAGCAGTAACAGACATAATGGAGTTGACAGATCCAGGTTCAGATCCCGGATTTGTCGTCTTTTTTCTTGCAATGTGTTAGCTTGACTGGCATAATGACGGCAGATTCAGGATTGAATCCCAGATTTGCCAACAGGAGGTTTGCTAATGGATTATATCAAACGTGCAATTGAGGATATCGCTGAGCATTCAGACAAAACATTCAAGAGTATACTGATCACCGGAGCACGACAGACAGGAAAGACGGAGATGATAAAACACCTCTTTCCTGACAAGAAATTTGTTCTGATTGATGATCCGTTTGTAGAGGATCAGGCAAATAACAATCCCAACATGTTTATGATGCTGAACCAACCGCCAGTGGTCTATGATGAAGTGCAACGTGCCCCCGGCTTGTTCCGCTATATAAAAATCGCATGTGACGAAGCGACAGACAGGGGATTATTTTGCCTATCTGGCTCTCAACCTCTCGAACTAATGGAGAAAGCGTCAGAGTCACTTTCGGGGAGGATTGGCATTATCGAGATGGCACCTCTTTCTGCAAGGGAGATTGATAGAGACTTATTTAATATGCCGTTCCTTCCCACTATGGAATATGTACAGGAACGCAACAAAACAGCAAAGGCTCCGAAAAATCTGTGGGAGAGAATCCACCGTGGAGGATACCCAGAGCTCCAAAAAACGGACGTTGATTGGGGAGTTTTCTTTTCAAGTTATGTTAAAACCTATCTGGAACGTGATGTTCGAAAACTATCAGCTGTTCAGGATCTAAATGACTTCAGACGGTTTATGGTGGCTGTTGCAGCCAGAACCGGACAGATGGTGAACTACAGCAACATAGCTGACGAAATAGGCAAAGATCAGACTACTGTGAAATCATGGATGTCTATTCTGGAAGCGTCTGGTATAGTCTACTTGCTGGAACCCTATACACCAAGTGTATTGAACCGGGCAATTAAAACCCCGAAAGTATATTTTAGGGATACCGGACTTGCAGCGTATCTTACCCGCTGGCTATCGCCCGACACATTAGCAAATGGCGCTATGAGCGGTGAATTCTTTGAAACATATGTAATCTCAGAAATACTGAAGTCATATTCAAACCGAGGAATCGACTACAGATATTGTGTATCTTATTATCGGGGACGTGATAAGAAAAAAGTTAAGAAGAATGGAGAGACAACATTCGTTGAGAGCGAAATTGATCTGATCATCGAGGAAAATGGTACTTTGTATCCGATTGAGATCAAGAAGAATACTTCCGTTACTGCCGATGAGACATCCGCGTTTTTAGTTCTTGATAAGGTTGAAGAAAAAAAGAGGGGAACGGGGGCAATCATTTGTAATTGTCCGCAGCCAGGAATGCTGAGGGAAAATATTTTGCAGATACCTGTTTGGTATATTTAAAACACAGGAGCAGGATGGATCAATCCATTTTGCTCCTGTAATCGCAATTGATGACCATTAAGAATTCCTGACGTCAATTCTTTTTGTATTATCCCTGGATAAGTTTCTGCTCTCTTTTTTAAGAACAGGCAAGTGTTGTGGGAAAGACTTATAGAGGCGTGTCGTAAGGACTGACGAGATACGACAGATTTTACGACAAAATCGGGGGAAGATATGTAACGATATGCCTATTTATGCGAACGATCAGCAGTTTCGATAATTCGCAGGAACCGCTTGTTTATGTGGTTTGAAAGGATATGCAAACTTATGAAACGTAAAATTAGAATACTGTTTGTCTGCCATGGAAATATATGCAGGAGTCCGATGGCGGAATTTGTGATGAAAGATCTGGTAAACCGATCGGGAGTTTCCGATCAGTTTGAGATCGCATCCGCAGCCACAAGTACAGAAGAGATTGGGAACTCCGTATATCCTCCCGCAAGAAGAAAACTTGCCGAACACGGGATTTCCTGTGAAGGGAAACGGGCTAGGCAGATTACCTATTCTGATTATGATACCTATGATTATCTGATTGGGATGGACGGGGAGAACCTGCGGAATATGAGACGTTATTGGCGAAATGATCCTGAACACAAGGTTTCACTTCTTCTGGACTATACAGATCATCCCGGTAGTGTTGCGGACCCCTGGTATACTGGAAACTTCGACCGCACCTGGGATGATGTGCTGGAAGGATGTACCGGGCTGCTCGATCACATCATGAATACTGAGTTATAACAAAACACGGGCACCGATCGGTGCCCGTTCATATCATTCTGCAGCTTCGGTTTCTGGTTCTTCCTCAGGAGGATTCAGGATATTGTGCCAATCCGTGCTGGAAAGAATTGTTTCAGAAGGAATGTTTGTTTCATCTGACCATGGCTTCAGGTACAGACACCAGAATTCATCATAGGTCATTCCGGTCGCGTATACTGCCTGCGCGAGCTCCTTTCCGACATAGCGGTAATGCCAGGGTTCAAACTCATAGCCGGTAATATCTTCCTTGCCTTCGGGATAACGGAGTATCCATCCGTAATCCATACAGTTGTTGGAAACCCAGACATAGGCAGAAGTCTCATTGAAGTCTTTGTCTTCTTCCCCAGTCATGGTGATATCTACCGCTAGCCCGGTCTGATGTTCGGAGAATCCAGGCCGTGCACTTTCACGGTCTGCCTGTTCCTGCCCATGGTTGAACACATAGGTGTCATAGAGGGAAGACTGCGCGTCATAGGAGCGGTAGGAGCTTACCGCATAGAACGGTACACCCATCGCTCTGCCGCCGGCAGCCCATGTCTCCATGGCTTCTGCGGCTTCTTTTGCAAGCTGCGTTCCTGGTGCCCCACACTGCATGGAGAGATCAGTCAGCCCTTTGGGGAGATAGGAGTTCTCCAGGTAGAAATGCTTGTTTACTAACATATCTGTGGTTGTGACCGCAGGATAGGTCTGCTCATATGGTTTGGAGTAGCTTCCCGAGAGTTCAAAGGAACTGCGGGAGTTCTCCGGGTGATTCAGACAGTCATCGATGTAGTTCTGTTCGATTAACAGATAGTCATATGTAAGCAGCGGCGTCAGTTCCACAAACCGCAGGTTTTCATACAGATTGAGAATCTGATCTTCTTCATATCCCTTATCACGAAGGCGATTGACCATCAGGAAGTCCGTATTATCGAGATACTTTTCACCGGATATGACGGTATAGAGTTCCAGATAGTCGGTATTCACGGTCTTTTCCTTCAGACAGGACGCAAGATAGTCACTGTACCACTCATGTTCGAGAAGGGTTTTAGCCAGCTTCAGCTCACGGATCGACGCAATGGTTTCCTTATCATATCCCAGGGCCTTGAGCTTCTTTGTCTCGACGGATCTAGGAATCGTGAGAATTGCGATAATCGCTAGAACTCCCGCAAGCGCAAACCATACCTCCTTGCGGAGTTGTTTCAGTTTCAGCTTCCGTTTCTTCTTTTTCTTTGGGGCGGTTGTTCCGGAAGTAACCGTGGGGTTATTCCAGGGAAGCACCAGCCGGTATTTTCTGCGTTTCTTTTTCTTCGATGCCATAACAGTCCTTAAAGTGATTCCATTCTCCTTCTTCCGGTGGAAGACAGGTCAGTATAACAGGTTCTTTGGAAACCGGATGCGGGAATTCAAGACGTACAGCCCATAAGGCAATCTGCCCGTGTTCCGGGTTGGGGTGATAACGGTGATCCGATACCAGTGGCAGTCCCCGGGAAGAGAACTGCACACGAATCTGATGGGGGCGGCCAGTCTCGAGTTCAATCTGTACGAGGGAACGTCCATTTCGCTCTCCCAGCAGTTTATAATGCAGGACCGAGCGCTTTCCATGGGCTTCATCCGTTACCTTTACCATATTGGAAGAAGGGTCTTTGACCAGCCAGTCTACCAGTGTTCCTTCCTCCTCTTTGGGAATTCCATCGAGAATTGCGTAGTAGGTTTTCTTCATTGCGTGCCTACGCACCTGATCCGACAGTCGGGAAGCCGCCTTGGAGGTCTTGGCGAAGATCATCGCTCCGCCAACCGGCCGATCCAGCCGATGAACCAGCCCGAGATAGACATTCCCCGGTTTGTGATAGGTCTCCTTCAGATACTGCTTCAGTTCTGAAAGAAGATCGGGATCGTTGCTGGAATCGGAATTCACCAGCATATTCGCAGGTTTTTCTACTCCCAGCAGGTGATTGTCCTCATACAGAATTCTAATCATTGCGCTGCCATCTTCCATAGATGCCGCAGGGCAATAACAGATCGCGCTGCTGTACCGGAATCGCCACCTCACCAGAGGTGATCGTACCGTGGGTGATCCGTTCTCCCAGGGTTGTTTTCATCAGGTCTTCCAGCACGATGGAGGAAAATCCTGTCGTATAGCTGTTAATCAGGAAGAAGAGCCCATTCCTGTCAAAGATATCAAGACATGCCTGAATCAAACGGGTCAGTTCCTTTTCAAACTTCCACAGTTCCCCATTGGGGCCTCTTCCGTAAGAAGGGGGATCCATGACGATTCCGTGATAGGTGCGGCCACGCCGTTTCTCCCGCTCTGCGAACTTAACACAGTCATCTACGATGAAGCGGATGGTATGGTCCTGCAGGTGAGACAAGTCACGGTTTTCCTTTGCCCAGGAAACCATTCCCTTGGACGCATCTACGTGAACAACTTCCGCTGCGCCTGCTTCAGCGCATGCCATGGTTGCCCCGCCAGTATACGCAAACAGGTTTAATATTCGCAGATTCTCTTCCTGATGGGAGGAAATCTGCTGTCCCATCCAGTCCCAGTTGACGGCCTGTTCCGGAAATAATCCGGTATGTTTGAAGCCGGTTGGACTGACCTTGAAGGTGAGATTGCGATAGGACACATTCCAGGATTCAGGAAGGGAATGCCGGTATTCCCACTCTCCGCCGCCTTTACTGGAACGATGATAGATTGCATCTGCCTGTTTCCATAACGACGAAGCGGTATCCGCAGGCCAGATGGCCTGGGGGTCAGGACGACGGAGCGTAATTCCGTTCCAGCGTTCCAGCTTCTCTCCGTTTCCGGCGTCGAGACAGATGTAATCAGTCCAGTTGTCAGCGGTCAATAACATGAGTGTCAGTCTTCCTTACAGGCTCATATTATACCATGCGGGGAACACTCTGCCGCAGGACCTCCATGGTATAATAGACAGCACGTCAAAGCGGAAAGGAAGTACGGAAATGATCGATGTCAGTATCTTGAATGAGGAACAGAAGGAAGCAGTTCTGGCGGAGGAGAAATACCTGCGTGTGGTCGCTGGTGCCGGATCGGGAAAGACACGTGTACTGACAATGCGGATTGCCCACCTGATTCAGGATCTGGATGTTCGCCCGTCTTCTATTCTTGCGATTACCTTTACGAACAAGGCCGCCAATGAGATGAAGGAGCGGATTAAGAAAATGATGCCGGAGGAAACCTCTCAGGCATGGATTTCCACCATCCATTCCCTGTGTGTACGGATTCTTCGGGAAGACATTCTGGCAATGGGGTGGCCCCGTAATTTCACGGTGCTTGATGCGGATGATCAGAAAAGCATTCTTCGGGAAGCCTATAAGGAATTTAAGGTTGATGCCCAGACCTATTCCTACAGTTCACTGCTGAACTATATCTCCAATAATAAGTCTGCGGATATCAGCGTAGACCGTGCCTATGTGTTAGCCGGGTCGTATTCCGGGGAAAAGATCAAGGCGCAGATTTATGAATACTATGTAAAGCGACAGAATGATCTCTATGCGCTGGACTTTGATGATCTGATTCTCTATACCGTACGGATGTTTCGGAAGTATACGGAGATTCTTGCGAAATGGCAGCGGCGCTTTGGCTATATACATGTGGATGAGTTCCAGGATATTGATGGAATTCAGTATGAACTGATTCGTCAGCTTACCGGAATGAATAACAGTCTGTATGTGGTCGGAGATCCCGATCAGACTATCTATACCTGGAGAGGCGCAGACGTGAATATCATTCTTAATTTCACGAAAGACTTCCCCACAAGCCGTACGATTTACCTGAATCAGAATTATCGCAGTACCTCTGTGATTCTGAATGGCGCAAACTCCGTCATTAAACATAACCGGAATCGTCTGGAAAAGGATCTGTTTACCAGCCGGGAAAGTGAAGAAAAGATCATTCACTATTCCAGTGCTGGAGAAGAATATCAGGCAGTATGGATTGCCAATACGATCAAGGAACTGCATAGTTCAGGGAAGGATTATCACGATATTGCGATTCTCTATCGCTCCAATTATCTGTCAAGAGCACTGGAAAAAGCATTGCTTGATGAGCGGATTCCCTATGTCATTTATGGTGGGGTGCGCTTCTATGAACGGCAGGAAATCAAGGATGCGCTCTGCTATCTTCGTATGGTCACATCAGCGGATGACCTGGCATTGCGCCGTATCATAAACAAACCGAAGCGGGGACTTGGAAATAAATCGCTTGATACGATTGAAGAGGCCGCCCGGGCAAGTCAGAGAACCATGTATGAGGTGATACGGGATGATAAGGTGCTGAGTGGAAAGGCACAGAAAACCGTGGATGCCTTTGTGGCGATGGTGGAACGCTGGAGACGGAAGGCGGAAGAAGGTGAAGTGGAGCTGTTCCGTCTGTTCGAACAGATTCTTGATGAATCCGGTCTGAAACATTCCTATGAAGAAAACCAGGAACTGGACCGGGTAGAAAACATGAAGGAATTAATCGATGATGTCCGGGAATTTACCGTAAACTATCCCGAATCTACGCTGGAAGAATATCTTCAGGAGGTCAGTCTTTATGGCGATCGGGATGAAGTGCTGAGTTCCGACTATGTACAGCTCATGACCGTTCATTCTGCTAAGGGTCTGGAGTTCGACACGGTATTCGTAACCGACATGAACGATGGTATCTTCCCCAATGAGCGGGCAATGAATGACGGAAATAAAGGAGTAGAGGAAGAGCGTCGTCTTGCGTACGTAGCCTTTACCCGTGCAAAAAACCGTTTGTATCTCACCGAAGCCGCAGGCTACAGTTACATTCTTCAGAAGGTGCGTACCAGAAGTCGTTTCATCGATGAAATCGATGACTCCTGCATTGAACATCAGGGCGCCGTACGGGAAGAAACGAAACCGGGATGGATCAGTATCTTTGAAGATAAGCCAGTGAAGGAAACCCGGATGGATTCCTCGATGATTACCCAGTACAGAAAGGGAGAACAGGTAGTTCATTCCAAGTTTGGGGAAGGGGTTGTATTGAAGTGCACCGGAGGGATTGTGGAAATCGCATTTCCGTATCCCTATGGAGTAAAGAAGATCGCGGCCGGGCATCCCTCGCTCACCCGCAAGAAGGAATTATTGAGCTGATGCATATCTGGAGACAATTGTCACCGCAGGAGAGAAAACAGTACTTTCTGGATTACTATCTCGTAAAAACACTGATTGGTATTGCGGTGCTGATTTTTCTTGTGGTTCTGATTCGTGATCTGACGGCAGTGAAAAAAACATATGCGCTGCGGATTGGAGTCTATGACACTTCCTTCACCGATCATGAAAAGGATGATTTGATCTATCACATTCAGAAAACCCTGAATACGGCAGAGTCCGTGGAAATCGATGACGCGTATACTTCTCTGAATGATCAGGATCTGATGCGGATCGTCTCACGATCCACCAGCGGTCAGCTGGATGTGATCCTTGCGGATCGAACTACCTTTGAATATCTTGCGGGATATGGGTACTTCAAGGATCTGGAACAATCTGCTTCTGAGGAGTTTCTGAGTATTTATTCTGAACGGTTGTTATACTGCGCTGGCCTTGATATTGGGGAAGATGGATTCCAGAAAGAAAACGCTGAAGGCAATGGCGAGCTTTACGCCGCAGGAGTTCTGTTAGAAGGAACTGGGCTTGCGGAATACCTGCCCGACATGGAAGAACCGGTAATGGGTGTAATATATGAGTCGGAACATCTCAAGCAGGCAGAAGCACTTCTGCAGTTGATGGGTACCTCAGGGAGGAAAGAATAGATGAACCAGGAGCTCAGTCTGAAAACACCAGTGAAGCAGCGAGCGATTTCCTTGAAACAGGAGATGGAAGAACTTCCGGTTGTGATTCATCCGGAAGAGTTTCTGGCTGGTGAAGTCATTCAAGGACAGGAACCGGTCTATTATCTGTTTCCTGATATGAAACGCTGGCTCACCCTTGGCCCGGCAACCCTTCGCGGCAGAATCAAGGAACAGCTGTATGTTTGTTCTGGCGAGAGACGCGAATTATACGAATGTGTTCTGCTTGTGCTGGATGGAGCGATTACATACATGTCACGCTGTGCCAAGAACGCAGATCGAATGAGCGTCGATCTGCCGGAATATGAAGAAACACTTCGCTCGACTGCCCATGTCTGCCGTGATCTGACGGGGCGGGCGGCCCAGACGTATTGGGAAGCCCTGCAGTCCGCGTTATTTCTGATGATACTGTTACAGAATGAAAATCGCAGCGGACGGTTTTTGATTGGCCGGGTGGATCGATTGCTCAATCATTACTATCTGCAAGATCTGCGGCAGGGGACATTGAATGAAGAAGTTGCGAAGGAGCTTACGTTGGAGTTTGTCCGCAAATGCGGCCCGATTGTCCCAGAAGAAGCAGGAGAAAATGAAACGGAACTGACAGAAGTATTCCGCAAAGTTCAGAAGGAACTTGGGGTAAGCCCGGATGATACGATCATGGAATACTATGAATCCGGTATCATGCATGGAAGGCTGACAACACCGTTATTTGACTATCAGAAAATGAACGCATCCCTCTGGGATGAAACAAGAACATTTGGAAACGCAGAAGAATTGAAGGACTATACGCTGTCACTCATTCGGGAGTGGGCTGTTCATATCGGAAAGAAAATCGTGGATGTATGCGCATCTTCTCCGTTACTTTCCTCTGTTACGGAAGGGACCCTGGAAGGTGGGACGGATATTTCTCTTGAGATGAAAGCCACAATTCTTTCGGACCTGCAGTTTGCGGGAGAAGAAGTATTCCTGTCTAAGGTTCAGCAGATACTGAGCGAGTTGAATGCCGGTGAAGAAGATCTCAGCGAGCAGTTTCGCAGAGAAGCGATTGAAACATTGAATCAATATGTATTACCGGCACTGGATCATGACGAGGAGGAATCTCTGGGATGAGGTATCTGTTTCTGGATATTGATAATACGCTTTACAGTCCTGCTCAGGGCTGTATTCCTTCATCTGCCCTGCAGGCGATCTCTTCTGCCAGGAAAAACGGTTCGAAGGTATTTCTCTGTACGGGGCGAAGCCTTGCGGAGAGTGCGGATTATCTTCAGCTTCCCATTGATGGATTTGTATTTGCGAGTGGGGCCATGTGCTACGCTGAAGGGAAACGGGTTTACGACCATCCAATTGAGGCGGAGCTGATTCAGGAAGTGGAACAGTTAATTCATTCCTGTGGAATGGGCGTGCTGCTGGGCGGTTCTGCCGGAGCGTATGTGGATTCCTTGTGTCGGACGCATCTAGAAGGATATCTCAGCGGCGGCGATACGGATCAGGGAAACCGCCTTGCGGTGATGTTAAGAAATGGAATGTATTCGTATGCGGATCGTCATCCGGCAGATCCCATCTATAAGCTCGGTGCCAGTGTTGAACATGGTGGGTCCTTCGAAGAGCTGAGGACGCGGCTCCCGGAGGCACTGAATATGATTGTCACGATCACCTCTTCCAGCGGTGATTTTGCGGAGATCACGGATAAACGCATTAATAAGGCAACTGGGATCCAGCAGATTTTGAAGACCTATGGCGCAGATATGGAAGAAGCGGTCGGGATCGGAGACAGCGGAAATGATATTGAAATGATCCGGGCCTGTGGGGTTGGCATAGCGATGGGGAATGCATTCCCTGAAGTGAAGGAAGCCGCAGACTGGGTGACGACACATATTGATGAAGACGGATTGCGTAACGCATTTCTTCATGTCGGAGTGATCACGGAGTAAGCCATGAATAATCAGAAAGTAAGTGAAATGCGGGAATTAATTGACCGCCTGAATCACGCATCAGAAGCCTATTACAACGGTCTTCCCGAAGAGATGACAGACTATGAGTGGGACGCGCTGTTTGATCGGGTCAAACGCCTGGAAGAAGAAACCGGATTTCAGTTTCCGGACAGCCCGACAGCGAATGTCTCGGCAGATACGACGGTTGGGCAGAAAGAACCGCATGAATTTGCGGCGCTTTCCCTTGCGAAAACAAAACGCCCGGAAGATCTTGTGAAATGGGCGGAAGGAAAACCGATCTGGATTTCCTGGAAGCTGGATGGACTGACTCTGGTTGTGACCTATGACAATGGGCATTTAACGAAGATCGTCACCCGTGGGGATGGTCATATCGGAACCAATATCACACATCTTCGATCTGGAATTCAGGGGATTCCCGAGCAGATTCCCTATACCGGACACACGGTGATCCGTGGAGAAGCTGTCATATCGTATAAGGACTTTGAGACATTCCGTCTTGAGTCGGAAGAAGATTATGCCAATCCACGTAATCTTGCGTCAGGATCATTGACACTCAAAGATGTGGAAGAAGTTAAGAAACGTCATATCCACTGGATACCCTTTACGCTGGTGCATATGGATGAGCCATGCGTTTCCTGGGGAGAACGGATGGACTGGCTGGACGCGCAGGGGTTTGACTCAGTCGAACGGGAACGGATTAATCATCCGGAACTGTCTGTCATACAGTCTGTCATTGACGCCTGGACGAAGAACGTTACAGATCGTGTAAATCCCTATCCGGTCGACGGCCTGGTCATTGGCTATGACGATACGGAGTATGCGTCAACTGGCAGTGTAACCGGTCATCATGCGACAAGGGCCGGATATGCGTTTAAATGGCAGGATGAAGCGGTGGAGTCTTTGCTCGATCACATTGAATGGAGCTGTGCGGCTTCCACCATCACACCGGTTGCGGTATTTGAACCGGTAGAAATTGAAGGAACAACGGTAAAGCGCGCAAGTCTCTGTAATATCAGTGAGTGTGAACGTCTTGGCATTGGTGATAAGGGGACGGTGCTTTCCGTCATCAAGGCGAATAAGATCATTCCCAAAGTAATTCATGTGTCAAAGACCGAAGGCGCATTGACGATACCTTGCGCCTGCCCGGTATGCGGAAGTGAAACGGGAATTTCTGTCAGTGAACAAAGTGGGACGAAGACATTAAAGTGCCTGAATCCGGACTGCGCCGCCAAGCAGTTAAAGAAGTTTACACGCTTTGTGTCGAAGGGCGGTATGGATATTGATGGGATTTCCGAGCAGACACTCGATCGCTTTATCAATGAAGGATGGATTCGGGAATATGCGGATATCTACCGTCTGAGCGATCACCATGACGAGATCGCACAGCTGGATGGATTCGGGGAAAAGAGCGCAGACAATATTTCTGCCTCGATTGCGCAGGCAAGAAACGTTCCGGATGCGCGAGTGATCTTTGCGTTATGTATTCCTCTGGTAGGCCCGGATGTCGCACGGAAACTGCTTTCTGCCTATTCGTTTCATGAGCTCTTTCAAGTGGCTCGACAGGCAGAAACAGAGGATTACTTCTCGGTAATTGATGGAATCGGACCGGAAAAAAGCGCGGCGTTTGTGTCATGGGTAAAGAACCCCGCCAACTGGCAGATTCTTGAGCATCTTCTTGAAGAAGTGGAAGTGGTGGAAAGCGTTACCGAACCGGGTGGAGCCAAATGCGCAAACCTGACCTTCGTGGTGACAGGCGATGTACATATCTATAAGAACCGGAATGAACTGAAGGCGTATATTGAGTCTCAGGGTGGAAAGGTGACCGGATCGGTATCCGGAAATACCTCATTCCTGATCAACAATGATGTGACAAGCACCTCCGGGAAGAACAGGAAAGCGCAGGAGCTTGGAATTCCGATTCTTTCCGAAGAAGAATTTGTTCGCCGCTTTCGGGATTAAACATTCCGAAGGTAGAAAAAAAGAACATGAAGCGATAAAATGTACCTGCTATGGCAACAAGTAAAACAAAAACAAAAACACCGTCACAGAGCACCAGATCTTCCGGATCTGGATCAACGGTCAAAAAGAGCAGCGCGAAGCGTAAGAAAGCCAAAGCCAGCACTGGAACGAAGGTTCTGTTCTGGATTGTGCTGATTATCTTTTTGATTCCGTTTCTTGTGATGGGATATATTCTCTTATCTGCCATGATGGATCAGGGAAAACCGGTCATCGGCAGCCGTTATGACAATGACCACGACCCGGCCATTACCTCTGCGGAAGTAAGTGAAGTGGAAAGTGCGGTAAAGGGAGTCAGCGGAGTGGAAAGCAGTTTCGCAAATCTTGCGACAGGTACACTGCGTGTATATGCGGATATCAGTGACAGTGCTTCGGCGGAAAGCGCAGAAAACACCGCAAGAACGATTTATAACAAGGTGACAGGTGTTTTGAACCCCAGTGTCTATTTCTCCCAGAATAATGGGATGAAGATGTATGACCTGGAGATTCATGTCTATAATCAGAACAAGGATTCTGACAGTAACTTTGTATATGTGATCGCGACCAGGACCAGTTCCATGAGTGAACCGATCTATCAGCTGGTCAGTGAACCGATTGACGGAGAACTTGCGGAAAGCCTGCGACAGGCAGTGGAGAATCGAAATAATCCGACACCGACGCCGGATGAACTTACAGTTGGGGATGGCGATGTGGAAGAACTTCCCGATGATACAGAACCTCAGCCGGAGGAAGTTCAGGAAGATACAGATGAGGGATAAGGCATGCGGCGCATGCCTTATTTTATGGGAATGATATGAAAAAGAATGATCTCTGGGAAGCGACAGCAGAAGGATATACCTATGACGGAGCCGGCGTAGTTCATGCGGGGGACCTTGTTTTTTTCGTTCCAGGTTTGTTGGAAGGAGAAACAGCGGAACTCGGTGTTACCGCCATGAAGAAAAACTATGGTTATGCGCGTATCGCAAAGCTGAAGAAAGCTTCAGCACATCGCGTCGAACCGGCATGTTCGGTATATAAACAGTGCGGCGGCTGTTCGTTATTACATATGGATACGGAAGAGCAGATGCGCTTCAAGGAAGAAAAAGTCAAAGGTATCTTCCGTCAGAATGCGGGGATGGATATCACACCGCTTCCGATTCTTACAACAGAACATATCCATGCGTACCGTAATAAAGTACAGGTCCCTGTTCAGACAGATCATGGGACGGTAAGGATGGGCTTCTATCGTAATCGTACAAATGAGATTGTGGAGTTTGACCGCTGTGTTGTGCAGACAGATCTTTCAAATGACATCGTGCAGTTCATTAAACAGGAACTGGCAAAACTTCACTGTAATGGATTTCGTCATGTGTTAATCAAACATGCCCATCATACAGGGCAGGTAATGATCTGCCTGATTGTAAGAGAGTATCCTTTCCGCAATGCGGAGAAACTGGTGTTGGAAACGGTAAAGCGATTTCCTGCGATACGTTCTTTTACCTGCATTGTGAATCGGAGAGAAGACAATGTGATTCTGGATGGCAGGGAAACCGTTCTATATGGTGATCCCTATATTGAGGAAGAACTTCTCGGGTGCCGATTCCGGATCAGTGCCAGATCGTTTTTTCAGATTAATCCCTACAGTACGGAATTGCTGTATTCAAAGGCAATTGAGTATGCGGGTCTTTCTGGAAAGGAAACAGTCATTGATCTTTATTGCGGAACCGGCACTATCGGCATCTTATGCGCAAAGCATGCGAAAAAGGTATATGGAATCGAAATTGTGGAAGATGCGATAAAAGATGCGAAAGTAAACGCTGAACTGAATGATATTCATAACATCACATTCTTTGCGGCAGATGCCAGAAAAGGCGCAAGGCGCCTGATAGAGAATAAGATCACTGCAGATGTGGTGATTGTGGATCCGCCAAGAAAAGGCTGTTCAAAAGAAACACTGGACGCAATACTTACAATCTCACCACACCGTCTTGTATATGTGTCATGTGATCCTGCGACTCTTGCGAGAGATTGCGCATATATGAAAGAGCACGGTTATTCTCCAGATAAGATTCAGCCAGTGGATATGTTTCCTGGAACAACGCATGTTGAGTGTGTGTCGTTGCTATGTCGCGAAGGACGTTGAAATACTGCGATTTGAAGCGCCTTTTCCGCATTTTGTCTTTACCCGGATCGATGATATATCTGTCATCAAAACACTGGTAAAAACCATAAATGTGTCGGTAAGGATGTATATTTAGCGCCGGTTGCAATGTGTAGAATATAATTATTGGAACTAGTCTTATTATCCGTACATCACGTGAAATACTAATTATTGCAAATAGACGAAGGAGTAATTATGGAAAACATAGAAGTTCAATTTAATGATGAAGGCAATATCATTGATTTCCTTTCTGGCAGAGAATTACGAGATACTCCTGAAGAACGTGTGCGCCAAAGATTTATTGGAATTTTACAGTCAGATTATGGATATCCTAAAAATCAATTGGCTATAGAAATCCCTATCCAACAAGGATCGAAGATTTTAACAAATTCAACTGATGGTTCTGAAATTCGTGCTGATATCGTGGTCTATAACAGCAAAAAAGCATGTTTGGAAAAGGATCAGGGCAATATTCTTTTTGTTGTTGAGTGTAAAAAGCCAAATGTCAGCGCCGGATATGCACAACTTGTTTCATATATTTACAATACTTCGGCTGTTGGCGGTGTATGGACAAATGGTGACGGACTTACAGTTTATAAGAAAAAGACCGGTTCAAAGGTTGGCTTAGATACAATTTTGTCACTTCCGAGATATCGGGAAAGCTGGAACGGTGATGATATCATTCCCAGCAAATCAAGCTTGCCGAGACCGCATAATGTTCGTTTTTTACTTTCGTCATGTCACAACAAACTGTATGGACGCGGAATGGAAAATGAAGATTTTGATTTAGCGATGGATATGGTAAGGATCTTATTAGCTAAAATTCAAGATGAAACAACACCTGGGGAATTTCCGAGGTTTTGGATAACGGAGAAAGACTTCCAAACCATAGAAGGAAGAAAACACGCTGCCGCCGTTATACAAGCATTATTCAGAGAATATGCCGATCAATATCCGGATGTGTTTGAACCACATGAAAAGATACAAGTGGGCGATGATTGTATAGCTGAAGCTGTTGGTATTTTAAAAAACTGGAGTTTGGCGGCAAGAAACGATGATGCTGACGACTGGGATTTAATGGGCGAAGCATATGAACAGTTCACTCACATTAATTTAAAGCGTCAACAAGGGCAGTTTTTCACAAACCGTCTTGTGATTGAAATGATGGTCAAAGTTCTTGATCCTGCTGTTGGGGAACATGCCCTTGATCCAGCTGGAGGAAGCGGGGGCTTTGCAACAAGTATTTTCCGTTATTTAAGAAGAAAAGTTATTGCTAATACAGATCCAAATTCGCCGATACGTGATCGCCAATTAGCCACAATTAAAGATAGTGTATATTTAGTGGAAATCGCGGCACGATTAGTAAAAATTGCAAAATGCGCGATGCTTTTAACGGGAGATGGTCAAAGCGGAATGACGCGGGGTAACTCTCTTGATTTATACTCGCATTTTGACCCTTGGATTGTTTCCAGATGCGCTAAAGGCAAAACTAATGCCCCTTCTGTTATTGCAACGAATCCGCCGTTTTCCGGGCAAAAAGTGGAGTCACAGATTTCTGATAAGAGTATTTTGAGAAATTATGATTTTGGTCACAGTTTTAAAAAAATTGAGGACGGCCTTTATAAATTCAGTAACAGCGACAATGATGTACTGCTTCATCAGGCACCAGAACTACTGTTCTTGGAAAGATGTATTGATTGGCTGAAACCGGGAGGTAGGTTAGGAATTATCCTTCCAAAGGGTATTTTAGATAATGTGAGTTATGAGGCATATCGACAGTGGGTTCTTGAAAGGTGCGAGATAAATGGAGTTGTAACTCTCCATAAAGATACATTCCAACCTGATACAGGCGTTCGGACTTGTATATTGTTTATCACAAAGCCTAAAGAGGGAGAAAAACCAAGAGAAGACTACAAGATCTTTATGGCTATGTCGCAAAGAATTGGTCAAGACTCCAAAGGAAACTCTGTATTTGTTTTAGATGGCAATGGTAATGCAACGTCAGAATTAAACCACGATCTTGATGAGATTGCTAATGCTTTTATAGATTTTAAGAACGATCGTGAACATCCAAAATCGGAATATATTTTCTCGATTTCCCGTTCTGATCTTAAAGATCATTTGAATATTAACCCTCAGCACTATTCACCAAAATTGAATGCGGCACTCGATGCTGTTCTTGAATATGACAATAAAGAAGGGTGGGCAACAACTACTGTTGGACAATTGGAAGCAGGAATAAAGATCTATATAGGACCAAGGTGGAATTCTGCAACAATAAAAGTAGACAATCCATTAACGACGGAGGGCTTAGTTCCTTACTTGACTGCTAATGCGGCTTTAGAACTGCGTAGATTTACTGTCAAATGGTTAGACCCGTCGAAAGCTAATGCAAGTCAAAAAAAGTGCATAGAAATGCTAAAGATTGAAGAAGGCGACATTTTGATTTCGAGATCCGGAACGATCGGAAAGGTAACGTATGCAACTTATGACCTTGCAAATAATTATATTGTCAGTGATGATCTGGTAAGAATACGAGTCAAAAATCCTGACTTGAGGGCATATCTTTTGGCGTATTTTGCTTCGAATACAGCGCTGTCACTTATGCTGTTGGATGAATATGGATCAGTTCAACAGCATCTGCAACCTCGACATATTCAGGAAATGTTGATTCCGGTGCCGGATGATTGGAGTCTTGCACAGAATATGATTGATGCAGGAAATATGTTTATAAAGGCGATGGAAGAAATGTCGAAAGCCGATTCAACAATAAGACTTCGCGGATTCGATGCTATGGTGTGAAAATGTGGCTATTCCATCAGAAGCGAAAGATGTGATGGTGTTATGAACGAGACCCCGGTAATTATGGCAAATACCGGGGTTTCGCATTTGCATGAGATGTGTGTTAACATATTAACGTAACCTGATAAAGGACCCCCGAAAACAGGTTAACGGGGCATATACCAAGCGGTATATCCAAGGAAACAATAAAACACGTGTGTTGTAAGCGCAGTGCCCCTGCATATCCGAATGCCTGCCCACACACTGGATCTGATGTGCGGATTTAACATCAGTGATCTAGAGACCACATCTTGTTCCCGGAAAAACGGAGTCCGGCTAAGAGAAAGCGGCATTTTGAACGGCATATCTCCGAGTGCTGATATCTTTTTTGGCAGAAGCAAGACCAAGCAGTTCTTGTTGTAAACATTTTTAAAAAAAGTTCGACATCCTTTTGTCGTACTCATTAACCTTGAAAGCACATCGATTGATGTGTTTTTTGTCGTAAAAAATGAGGGTTAGATATGTACTGCTTATGAAGTTATCTATCGATTAGGAGGTACTGTGTATGAAAAATATGATCGGATTTTCGAAGTGCGCTGTTGTATATGAACGTATTGTGTTTAAAACTCCTAATCCTCATTTCAATTAGTGAAATACGGGATCTTTGATCCAGAACATTTTACAGAAGAAGAATTATTACAATTTTTAAAAGAGTCAAAAACGATGGCAGAGTTTCTGCAAAAGGTGATCAACGGAGAACATTGTGTGACGTCGTTTGCAGGGCAATGTGGCATTAAAACAAGAATGATGCACAAGTATCTTAATGGAGAAGTAACGCCGTCTCTGGAGTCGGCATTATTGATTGCGGCGGCACTGAATATGGGTAGCCATTGGATATGGTTTGTAAACCTTATTGATCCAAGGTTACGAATAATTCTTGTTGAAACGTCACGTGGAAAAACAATTCCGGATATTGACGAAAAACTGGTGGAGAAGCACCTGAAGGGTATTGATTGATACTATGCCCCCGAGGGCACAGTTATAACATTTGGGCGAAGTAACATGAAGGTGATCAATGATAAACAATTGATCACCTGTTCTTTGAAAACTGAATGTTTATAAATGTTAGGAGGTAATTTTCAATGAATTTAAGAGGTGTAAAACAATTTTTAGATTTCCGTTACCACGATTTCATTAAAGATAAAGTGACGGAACTTACCGCCATCAAATATGACGATAAGGAAAAGATGCTGAAAGGAACTCTGACGATTGTCAAGGATCCTGAACAGATTAACAAGTACAAGACCATTAATTTCAAGATGGCTGGTGAACCGACAGACGTACAGAAGTATGTTCTTGAGGAAAACTACCACGTCGTAGACATTGAGAAGGTGACTGTGTGGGGAGAGTACATGGATGGCATTACAGTCACTTGCAAAGGTCTTGAAAAGAACAATGCGCAGAATAACGAAAAGAAGACTGCATAAACGGATACTTCTGGTTATGCTTCTGATCGCCCCTTGCATGATTATGTATGGGGCGATTTTTCTTTCATCCATGTACAATAACCGCGAAAACATTGTGGTCTTTATTGGTAAAGAGTTACTTGCGCTTGAATTTCTGCTTTTGACAATTTACTTCTGCATGAAGGTCCTTTCGGGTGAGACTCCCGCGACTATGATTTATAAGGAACGAATAATCAACAGATTAGATAATGCGTTGTTAGCAATAGGTGCGTACCAGATCTGCAGTGAACGCTTTGTTAAGACGCCGCGGATCAGAGTTGATCGCGATGCCATTGTAATCGACTTTGATGGCGATCCTGCTGTTAGAAAAAAGATTGAGTCATATAGTGATCAGTTATCAACGGCGTTGCCTAAGGATATGCTGATCAACGGAATGTATTTCAGCAAAAGCCAAGACGAACTGTATATTTTCTACGACGACTTAAATCTTGATAAGCGAGTAGTATTAGAAAACATTGAACAGGTGCAGGCACTTGTTAAACAGAGGTCTTATAGTCAATTGATGATTGATAATAAACGGACAATTGATCTGGAGAAAAATCCAGGAGTGCTAATTGTTGGCGAGTCCGGATCCGGAAAAACGTATGGGACACAGTTTCTGATTACGCAAGCGTTGTTGAAAGGCTTTGAAGTCCATATTTGTGACATCAAGAGAACATATCAAGCGTTTTCGAAGAATGCAACATTCCGCTATACAGTTCAGGGAATAATTGACGAACTCAAAGCGATCACGGAGAAAATTGAGTTGCGATCGGAGAAGATGGATGCAATTCTCGAAGTCGATCCGACTGCAATCGCCACGTGTCACGGGTTTTCAGCAGTACTGGTGGTTGTTGAGGAGTACCTTGCTTTAATGAATGCGGCAACACCGGCAGAAAAAAAAGTTATTGAGAGTCTTGTGAAACGGATTACAACGACAGGTCGTCAGTTGGGTATGTATCTCATTATTACGATGCAGGTATCTGGTGCAGATACGATTGATACATCAATTCGTTCAAACTTGGGAGTCAAGCTTGTTTACGGGAATGCATCAGAAACCATATATAGGACTGCATTCGGGCAACAGGATGTACCGCATATTGCATTTGATTTGGAACGTGGAGAAGGTTTGGGAATGATTGGTAGCCAGCGCTTTCTCTTCAGAACTCCAATGATAAAGTATAAAGCTAGTGATGTTGCTGCAAAACTCAGCGGTGGTGAACTGGTGGAACTGTAGGTTTCACCGGTTCACTTGCACACCATACTGTGTGTTCGTTACTTGATTACGAACACACTACTGAAAAAAATCAGGAAATACTGATTAATGAAACAAATATACGATATAAAAGTTACAGCCCATAATGACAATAAACTCCATGTAAGAAAATACGATGGACTTCTCATGAAAGAAATATCGTTCTTTCCAAATACACAGACTCCAAAATTAACTAAAAATGAGATTATCGCAAGTTTTATTCGCAGTGAAATAAAGCAAGTTCGTGAAGACTATAATGTCCAGATTGAGAACATCAAAGCTGAAAAGAAAAATAAGATAGCGGACCTGAAGCAGAGGATGCAAGGTGCTACAAAAGCAGAAATACAGACACTTAAAGAAGAAATTAAGATGTGCCGGCAGGATGCCAATTATCAAATTGAATTGAAGAAATCCGAGAAAAAAGAAATCATCGAACAGAAGAAAGCCACCATCAAAACATTGTTAAAAAAGAATAGGACAGCCAAACCGATTTCAAAAAGGTCTTTGGCCAGATCTCGCCAAAATATTCTGACAACAGTCAAAAACAATGAGGATCATTTGATTACGTTTGTTACTTTGACATTCGCGGAAAATGTGACAGATATTGATGAAGCGTTTGATGTATTTCATAAGTTCATCGGAAAAGTAAGACGGGAAGAAAAGGCATCAGGAAGGGAGTTGTATTATCTCGCTATCCCGGAATTTCAAAAACGTGGCGCCGTACATTTCCACATGCTTTGGAGTGTGGATGTTGATTCGCCAATAATACCAAGAAGAGAAAAGAAACAAGTACGCAGTAAGGGAAAAGAAATCGAAATAGAGTATTACGACATAATGTTCTGGGATTACGGTTATTCACAGGCATATAGCATTATTCAGAACGAATTCGACAATGTCGGTTTATACATATCAAAGTATCTGTACAAGGGTTTTAACGACGAAGACAGTGAACGTTTGTATTGCCGACAAAAAGTGTTGAAATCTCAAAACCTTAGGCAACCAAACACTTTATCATTGCACAGTAAGAAATCAACAGTTGATATTGATGCTGATCTTAAAGGTATTACAACTGGACAATATAGGCATCGAGGTTCATCGGAATTTGAACCGGATTTCATAGAAAAGGAATATACCTTTGCAAGCAAAGAAGAAAGGGATGAATATCTTTACGATCTATTAAACAAAATATGACACAGAAAGGAGGGTTGTATGACGGATAGCATCCAAAGACAACAGTTCGCCTTACAACTCTCTTATCTGAGGCAATTGTTAGAACAACATTTAATAAGTGATGATCTGTATCAGCGAATGGTTAATCGGCTGAAGCAGAAATACCATATTCCAACAGCGTATTCGCTGGCGCAAACATAGCAATCATATGTACAATTAATATACATATAGGTTGCTATGTTTTTTTGCGTTATGGAGGGTTTGACGATGGCAACGAAAAAAGTTGAAGTAATACCGGCGGTTCCGGAAAAGGAAAGAACAAAAAAAATTCGAAGAGTGGCAGCTTACTGTCGTGTATCGACAGAAAGTGAGGAACAGGCAGAGTCTTACGAGTCACAGCAAAAATATTACACTCAATACATTAATGAAAATCCGAATTATGAAATGGCTGGAATATATGCCGATGCAATCAGCGGTGGTCGTGCGGAAACGCGAAGCGACTTTATGAGAATGATTTCAGATGCGATGGCGGGTAAAATTGATCTCATTATCACTAAGTCCATTTCTCGTTTTGCACGCAATACATTAGACACGTTACATTACGTTAGGACGCTGAAACAGGCTGGTATAGAGGTTTTCTTTGAAAAGGAGGGTCTGTATACCCTCGGGATGGAAAGTGAACTAGTTCTAACGGTATTAGCCTCTGTGGCGCAGGCGGAACTTGAGAATACGAGTAAAATCGTTTCCATGGGTTTAAGGCAGAAAATGATACGTGGTGAAATGATTGGCTACAATGGCTGTCTGGGATATGACTATAACAAAGACACAAAGACAATGACGATAAATGAAAGCGAAGCTGAAATAGTCCGATACATTTTTGACCGTTATTTATCTGGTGCTGGCTGTGACACGATCGCAAAGGAGTTGACACAATCCCCATGGAAAACAAAGCGAGGAAGCGATACCTGGGGACCCTCTGCAGTTCGAGACATACTACACAATGACAAGTATATTGGTGAACTGACGATGGGGAAGACGTTTACGACAGATCCAATCACAAAAAGAAGAATTGATAATATTGGTGAACGTGAAAAGTTCGTTGTTCACAATCATCATGAACCCATTATTTCAAGAGACGTATTTGAGAGAGTCCAAGAGATAATGGAAAGCCGAGGTAAAAACAGAAAAAGAAATTTGGTTGCTGGAGAACGACAAGCAAAGTCAAAGCAGTATGCTTTTTCATGTATGATTAACTGCGGCTTTTGCGGGCACTATCTAACAAGAAGGGTTCAGAACAAAAACATGTCAGGAGAAAAGGTTGTTTGGCAATGTAGCAACAATAGCAAGCACGGAAAAAACGCCTGCCCTCATTGCAAAGCAATTTCGGAAGAAGCAATTGAAAAAGCGTTCATAGCGTCTTACAACATGATATGTGTGGATAATGAAGATCTTCTCGAAGACCTTTTGCATATGATTGAGGAAGAACTTGAGAATACCGCAAGTAGTCAGAAGATAAGCGACGTAAACAAAAAACTCATTTCAGAAAGAAAGCGAAGTTCAAAACTACTAGACTTTTATTTGAATGGAGATGTTTCGGAAGTTGATTATAAAGAAAAGTATGCAGATATTAACGACCGCATAGAAAAACTGGAGAACGAGTTGCATATTCTTGAAGAGATGAGTCAGAAAGAAATAAATGTGAAAGAGTCAATAGTTCAATTCAGAAAAGCCATCAATACGAAGGAACCGCTTCAAACATTTGATCGGGATATTTTTGAGGCAGTAATTGATCATGTAGTCGCCGGCGAGAAAGACGGTGATAATATTGACCCCTATAAGCTAACTTTCTATTACAAGGGCACAGGGCAAAAGGATCCTCAAGACGCGCAAAAATATAAACCAGAAAGAAAGCCAAGAAAAAATTCCAAAAACATCGCAACAACAAGCGAACATGACATGTCGAGACGGTAGTATTGATGTCACGGAAAGATACATAAGGTCGTCAAAAACGCCGTATTTCCGGGCTTTTCTGGCATTATGCCATCAGCCGCCGGAGTAGGAATTTGACCGCCAAAATCGCTCTATCAGAACATATCAATCGCTCCGGTCGGAGGGTTGAGTAGGCCGGTTAGATGTCATAGGGTTGAGTGGCTGGTTTAGATGTTTTTGCGGTAGGGTTGAGTTAGTGATTTGGATAACACAGGGTTTAGGCTGTGATTTGGATGTCATAGCGACAACTCGGGATTTTTGGGAGCCTCAAATAGATGAAGAACAATAGCCATGACAAGAAATTTGCATACGGCATATATATGTTGTCCTTATTGATTTTTGGCACAAATGGCCTTTTAGTTTCACATATATCGTTAGCAAGCAGCCAGATCGTACTGCTTCGTACAATCATCGGTGGCATGCTCTTAACTTGCATAGTTTTGTTTAACGGAGGATTTGATAAGGATAATGTGCGTGGAGAGTGGATTCCACTTTTGCTGGGTGGAGCTGTACTTGGACTAAACTGGGTTTCGCTTTTTGAAGCATACAGGCTATTGAATGTCAGCCTTGCTACACTAATTTACTATGCGGGACCAATTCTCATGCTGCTATTTTCGCCGATTCTTTTTCGTGAGAAGCTAACGGGAAGAAAGCTTATAGCATGTATAATCGTAGCAGTTGGCCTCATATGTATAAGTGGAAGCGTTGTTGTGACAGGAATGAATTCATTGGGGTTGTTGTTTGCTGCAATTTCAGCGCTTCTTTATGCCGCGTTGATCGTTTTTAATAAACAGATTATCCGTACAAGCGGGATGCAGACTGCAACCATTGAATTGGATGTAGCTGCTTTTGTTGCGTTAGTATACGCGTTATGTACTTCAGGCCTTCCACATATGACAATTAATGATATTCCATACATCGCAACAATCGGTTTCATTAATACAGGACTTGCATATCTGCTTTATTTTTCCGGCTTGCAGAAGTTATCCGGCCAATCCATTGCATTGATCAGCTATCTTGATCCAGTCTCTGCTCTATGCTTCTCGGCGCTTTTGTTGCACGAAGTAATGACGCCTGTGCAAGTTTTCGGCGCAGTGCTGATTATCGGAGGCGCTATGTTTGGGGAAATAAAGAAACAGAGGCTATAACGATTCTCGTCTGCAGAGTAAGCGTCCAAAGAATCCCCTGTATCGTAAATGAAAGCCATTCCAGCTATGATCACTGTGTAACCAGTGATATTAGCTGGAACGGTTCTTTGGTACACCCGACATGGGTGATAGCTAGGCGGTGACAGTCCGCTGTGCGGTTGTGGCGACAATTAGTAAAGCACTAGCCGAAGGCAAGGAGCGCATCAATCATATGCATATTCTGTTTGACGCACCACCGCAGATCAATCTGGCAGATTTTATCAACGCATTCAAATCGGCGTCTTCAAGGAAAATAAGACAGCAGTTTGCGGAACAGTTGAAACCATATTTCTGGAGTTTGTCATATTTCATCGGATCGGTAAGTGAAAAAACTACATCTGCCGTAGAGCACTATATCCAACACCAGAAGGATTAAGGCAATTTATCCACGTCTGATCCAGCAGGTCAGAGGTGCTCTTGCTGGAGTAATAGAATATTGAACTGATGATGGACGTTTATTTACTGCATTTTGCAATAAGTAAACGTCTTCTTTGTATAGATAATGTCCAGATACTCGGCTAATATAAAGACAAATACTCGGAACAAAATGAGATATATACTCGGATATATTTAAGGTTCAGTCCCAAAACCTGTGTGTAGATAAATAGAAAAAGATCCTCAAGGCATTTGACCTTGAGGAGAAGAATCTGGACAGTTATATCAGGAAGATTTCACCTGCCTTGAAGGCAAGGCCAAACCGTTAGACGTATATTTCGTGGGAAGTTAACGCATTAACGCACATCGGCAAAAAAATGAAAAATTGCCGATGTGCGTTGGCAGAATTGTTCATGGGTGCTATACTGAATATCGGCAAAAATGAATAAGATTTGCCGATGTGCGTGATAATACTCGAAGGGAGATGATGTCATGCAATGGTATGAGCAAATAGAAAATGTCTTGAAATGTGGAGAGACATATTCGCATAAAGAACTCACGGATGTATTGAGAACATTGAAGCCGGATTTATCTGATAGCACATATCACTGGGCTATTAGCAGTCTTATGAGAAATAGTAAGATTATCAAGCTTGGGTATGATGCATATTCAGGACCGGACAGTTTGCCAAAGAAGAAATATCAACCGCTGTATTCTGATCTGGCATTAGAACTGATTAACCAGATTAATGAGAAGTATCCTTATGTGGCGTTTACCGTTTTTGAAACTGTAATGATGAATGATTTTTTGAATCATCTGATTGCTCAGAACACATTCTTTATTCAGGCTGAGAAGGGAAGCAGCATCTTTGTATTTCGGTTTCTGCAGGAAAATGGCTATCAGAATGTCATGTATAAGCCCGGTAAAAATGATTTTGATTTGTATTGGTCGAGAGACGGGATTGTTGTTACTGATCTCATTTCCGAAGCTCCGCTAAGAACCGATGAGCCTCACACGATAATGCTCGAGAAAATGCTGGTGGACATGGTTGCCGATAAGCTGATCCGATCCACATACAGCAAGGCAGAGCTTCCGGATGTTTTTGAGCAGGCGCAGAGCCGGTACTATATGGATAAGGTCAGGCTCCTCAGATATGCAAGAAGACGCAATAGAGAAAAAGAGTTGAAACAGTACCTCGAAGGGAACACTATAGAGAATGCTATTACGTGAGAATTATACGAAAGAACACATCGCCGAGTTAAGGGAGCAGACAGGAGCAGATCCCTCTATACTGGAACGGACAGTATTTGCTTTCGGATTGCTTGAGGCGATCCGGAGTGTTGGTATGCCGTTCATTTTTAAGGGCGGAACATCGCTCCTCGTTCTGCTTGATCACCCAAGAAGACTCAGTACAGATATAGACATCATTGTTGATAAGGATACGGATGTAGATGATTACATCAATAAAGCCGGAACGATATTTCCTTTCTTAAGTGTAGAGGAACACCAGCGGAAAGGTGCGAATGATATTGAGAAACGTCACTTCAGATTCCATTTCCTCTCTCCGAGAACGGAGAAGGAAATCAATATTCTTTTGGATGTTGTTTTTGAGGACAATCCCTATCTAAAAGTCACTGAGCGACCAATCCGCAGCAGCCTTCTGCTCCATGAAGGGGATGATCTCCTGGTTCATCTCCCAGATAAAAACTGTATACTCGGCGATAAGCTGACAGCTTTTGCACCTCACACAACAGGGATTCCATTTGGAAAAGATAAGGAATTGGAGATTATCAAGCAGATGTTTGACTGCTGGACTCTGATTCAGGAAATGAATGACTATCAGACGCTTTCTTCCATTTACAACAAGGTTTCGCATATCGAGTTGGGATACCGTGGACTTGAGAAGAAACCAGCTGACTGCCTGAAGGATACGATAGAGAGTTGCATCTGTATTATGGGAAGAGGCAGCATCCGTCCGGAAGAATATGCGAACTTCAAAACCGGTATCAGCAGTATCCAAGGTCATATTTTTGCCGGGAGGATCAATGGAGAAAATGCCGGGACTTATGCAAGTGAGGTTATGTATCTTGCGACCAGTCTGCTGACGGGGCAACAAGAATATGTACGTATTGAGGAGCCTGATGAATACCGAGATATTCAATTGAAGATGAAGGGTATCAAGAAAGTAAGCGGGATGCGGAATACAAATCCATTGGCTTATGCATACATGACAAAATCATTCCAGATGCTACAGGAGGCAGGTCTTTACATAGACAGCATTATATAGGCTGCAGGATGGCGTTGATATGTTCTTGACAACAGGCATATCTACAGATGATATGTTTCCGCATACGGACGGGATTTTGGATATATTCCCTCATACGGGTGACATCCATACTGCTGTCTCGGGGCATGTCGAGACGGTAGTTCTCTTATGTCGGAAACATATAATCATCGAGATGAAGGCAGTGAAAAATCTGCCCGATACATGTAGGATGCCTATATTACCACCTTACTTTTACGCTCTTATATGCTAATATTGAAAGCGTAAAAGTAAGGTAATGAGATGAATCGATTTGAAATTCTGGATAATCTTGTAGAAAACGGAAATGGGTATCTGCGCACATCCCAGGTACTGGAGCAAGGGATCTCAAAGCCGACACTTGCAGAATACGTCAGGAAGCGAAATATGGAGCGCGTTGCACAGGGCGTATATCTTGCCGCAGATGCCTGGCTGGATGAACTTTATCTGCTTTCCATTTCTAACAGCCGTATCGTATTTTCGCATGAAACGGCTCTGTTCCTTCATGGCTTGATGGAACGTGAGCCCAAATTCACAAGTGTAACCGTGAAAGCCGGATATAATGCATCCCATCTGCGCCAAAAGGGCATTCGCGTTTATCAGGTGAAGCCGGATGTGGTTGATCTTGGAGTGAGAGAAGTTCAGACGAATTTCGGAAATACAGTGCGTGCTTACGATAAGGAGAGGACAATCTGTGACATTCTCCGGTATAAAGATTCAATGGATGTACAGATCTTTCGATACGCAATAAAGGAATATATGGCTGACGGTCAAAAGAACCTGAACCATCTGATGGCATATGCAAAGAGGTTCCAGATTGAATCTGCCATGCGGACGTATACGGAGGTAATGTTATGATCAAAACAGCAACTCAGCTGAAAGCAAAGGTCAGAAACCTTTCGGGCGGCGACAGCACAAAAGCACAGACACTGATCCGGAATTTCATCATGGAGCGCTTTCTTGAGCGTATCGCTTTGTCTCGGTATCGGAACAACTTCATCCTGAAAGGCGGGATGCTGGTTTCAGCAGTCGTGGGCCTGGATACGCGGGCAACTATGGACATTGATACCACAGTGAAATCCCTTGAGCTTTCCAAAGGAAATGCCGTAAAAATC
>JAFUGM010000066.1 GCA_017469355.1 Solobacterium sp.
CAGGATCCAGCGATTAGGAAGTGTCGTCACGAATAACGGATATTCAGACTGGGCATCTACAGATGTTGATGCGTCCATAAAGTCTGTGTGGTTCCGGCTGAGCCGCAGGGAAGATGATTTTTGTGTAGAAAACTCCTTTGATGGAACAGATTTCAAGCAGATGAGAATATGCCATATGTTCAATGCGCCAGAGGAGATCAGCTTCGGTATATATGCCTGCAGCCCAGAGGAGTCGTCTTTCCTGGCAACCTTTACAGATATGGAGATGACTGATTGCGCATGGAAGGCACATGATGGCCAGAAACCGGATGAAACCTGGTGATGCATTGAACTCTGGATTTGTGAGGGAGAAGTGAAGAAAAACTGATATATTCTTCTTACAGTTAAATCGAACTTGCTTTTTAGCAGTATAGATCACACCTACGGAGGAATAAAATGACAACAAATGCGGGATTTAACACCATTGGTATCGATGGAAATCTTGACTGGAAACGAATTCGCAAATTATTCGTTATCGGGCTAATTGCGAGTGTTATGGTTTTTATCGGTGACTGGCTTCTTGGATATGGCGTCGCCGATGAAACACTGACTGGAAACGAGAGAATTCTCTCGGCCTATCTTGGCCTTTCTGATACCAGGATCTTCTGGTCTGCGTTTCTGGGCTTAATCGGAATCCCCTTGGAAGGGCTGTGTTATTTTGGCATCTACCGTCTTATCGCAGATCGCTCTCCAGAACTTGCGCATTCCTTTCGAAGCGGTATTTTTGGATATTTGATGTTTGGCGCATGTGGTGTTCATGTACCGTGTCTTGCGGCTGTATATGTATACAAACATCTGATGGAAGTGAGTCCGGAAACAGCGTTAGCGCTGTCAATACGGTTTGGGGAATACTTCCTTCTTCCAGCGATGCTGTTGTTTGTGATTTTTTCCATCGTCATGTGGGCTGCTCAGGTTAAGGCGTTTGCGAAGGGACTGACCCCTTATCCAAAATGGTGCTGGGTGTTCTCGGTTCCGGTTGGAATGGCTGCAGCAGCAATTTTGAATATCTTTGGAAATCATGCGGTGATCAACGCCCTTACGGCAGCCTGGATCAGCATAGGCAACATATGGCAGTTTGCCGGATTACTGCTGCTTGTGAAACGAGCACAGTCAGGTGAGCCTGAAGCTGTTTGAAATCGAATTTTTTACGTTGGAAAGGCAGAAGGTGAACTAAATGGATATCTCAAAGCTATTTGGTGGGAATCGAAATGCGAATCATCCAATATCATCCAATCATCATAAAAAGATCCGTTACATCCACCAGGATCTGGAACTGCGTCTTGGGAAAGATAAAGCAGATCAAATCTTAAACGATTCTGATGTGAAGTATCTCGATCTTCAGAAACAGCACATCGATCTTCCTCCTGCAGTAAAACAACATACAGATCTGATCTTTATGAATGCGGCAATGTATCTGTGTATCTGTGATCACCTGCCAAAAGAAGCTGCCTATCAGATTATGGAGGATGCCACAGTTAAGTATGCCAAGCCGATTGGTCATCTTCTTGATAACGTCACAAGGCTTCCTGGAATGCCAAGACTGTTTATGAAGGTGTTTCGGAAGATGCTGAAAACTTCCTTCAACGACGATGCGGGCTTTGTCTCGAGATATTATGAAACGACAGATAAGGCAATCAGTGTCGATATCATGGCCTGCCCATATCATAAATACTTCACAGAAGCGGGCTGCCCAGAGCTCTGTAAAGTTTCCTGTGAATCAGATGATGTTTGTTATGGAAACATGAAACATGTTGAATTCCAGCGATCTCAGACCATAGGCAGAGGCGGTGAATGCTGCGATTTCCGCCTACGGGTGAAATGACGATATATGTAAATTCATGTTCATCGTGCTGGTTCAGCCATGTAATGTCATGTTGCGGAAATGTAAAGCTGAGTTGGTAGAGCAGAAAACGCTGTTTGAGTATGATCTGGTCATAACATAAACGGAGGTGCAGTATGAACGTGTCAGAAAAGCTCGTGCAGCTGCGGAAATCAACAGGCATGTCTCAGGAAGAACTGGCAGAGAAACTTGAAGTTTCACGTCAGGCTGTATCGCGTTGGGAGAGAGGAACAGCGCTTCCCGACGCGGCCCATATTCTTGCGTTAAGCAGGTTATACAGTGTCACAACAGATTATCTTTTAAATGATGATGGTGTCAGGGATGAAGATTTGCCGAAAGTAAAGACAGATAAAACAATTCTTCATAAGAATCTTACGCTTCTCGCAATTATAGTGCAGGCATCGTTTCTGAACGCTGCAGCGCAGCCATGGGTTGGCGGAGATATAAACATCTCGATTGTTATGGCTCTTAAGCTGATGCCACTTCTTCTGGCTTCGATTTGGATGGCAAGCAATCATCGATATGAAATTGATCAAGCGAAGCGAAGTAAGAACACGAAAATTGAAATGTGTTATTGCATGTGTCAGGCAGGTATTGCGGTTACAGGATATACAAATCACTGGACATGGATAACAGCATTTCTACTTCTGACCGTGGCGTTATGCTACATTTTTGTTGTGAATCCAAACTATATGGATCGTGTATTAGTACAAAGGAAGAGATTTGTTAAGATTCAGCAGCCATAATACTGTCTGAAATAGATAGACTGTCCTGGTGTGAAATACAACGTAATAAGAAAGGATCTGAATTATGAAACAGGAAAAGATCGGTGTGATCGGTGCGATGGCACCGGAAGTGGAACTTCTTCATAACCACATGCATGTGGAGAAGGAGACGGTGATCTCTGGAATGACCTTCTGGGAAGGAGATCTTGAGGGAACACCACTCGTATTGGTGCAGAGTGGAATCGGAAAAGTGAATGCGGCGATATGTGCAGAAATACTGATTCTGGAGTTTGGTATTACTCATTTGTTGAATACGGGTATTGCCGGATCACTCGATGATGATATTCATATTGGCGATATTGTGATTTCTACCGATGCCCTCCAACATGATATGAATGTTACTGCACTAGGATATGAACCTGGAGAGATTCCCCTGATAGGGACGCTTGCGTTTCCTTCCGATGAATCCTTCCGTAAGCGCACGGTGGATGCGGCGAAGCTTGCGGTAAGCGATGTTCAGATCTTTGAAGGAAGAGTGGTCAGTGGAGATCAGTTCATCAGTGATCAGACAACCAAGGATCGACTTCGTGAACAGTTTGGTGGCCGCTGTGCCGAGATGGAAGGTGCTGCGATCGCGCAGGCAGCGTATATCAACCATATACCGTTTGTGATCGTACGCAGTATTTCCGATAATGCGAATGATGAAACCGGAAAAGAATATGAAGAGATCGAACTGGAAGCTTCTGCCCGCAGTTCAAGACTGACGGCAGAAATTCTGAAATCGTTCGCAGAGTAATCAGACACACATCCTGTTGCGGGATGTGTTTTTGGACCCCTGAGGCAGATTCCAAGCCTTCCTTCTTCCTGTGTTTCTGCCTATAATGGGAATGCGGTTTTCACCGCCGTCGGTAGCGGCTACCCGACGTATACCTAAAATAAGGAGATATTACATGACAACGAAACGCTTTACCCGCATTGCGATGACTGCGGCGATTTACACAGCAGTCTCGCTTGCACTGGCACCGCTTTCCTATGGACCGGTACAGGTCCGGATCGCGGAGGCACTGACGATGCTGCCACTGATCTGGCAGCCCGCAATTCCCGCACTTACCATCGGCTGTCTTCTCACAAACGTGATCGGAACAGCTACGGGTGTCACCGGACCGATTGATATTGTTGTAGGAACCTTGGCGACATTCCTTGCGGCGGTATGCACCTATCGTCTGAAAGACCGGACGGTTGCGGGGATTCCACTGCTGTCCATTCTGATGCCGGTACTCTTTAACGGAGTATTTGTTGGAACAGAACTGGCATGGATGCTGAATCCTGGACATATGATGGAAACCATATGGATTTACGGACTGGAAGTTGCGGCTGGAGAACTCATCTCAGTGATTGTTGGATATATTCTGGTTCGCCAGCTTAAAGCGAAAGAACTGTTTGAGGAGAAATAGAAAGATATGGTAAGGAAACTGTTAGTTGGAATACTGGTTGTGCTTCTGGTGCTGCTGGGAATCAGCCTGTTCGGTTTCCTGAGCCATAAACCGGAAGAAGAAGTAAACGAGCCGGAACTCACGGAGGTGGAACCGGAAGTGGAGATTGTGGAGCCGACAGAATCTCCTGAAGTGATTGAAGAAATCCCGGAACCGGAGCCTGAACCAACGATCGATCCTTCGGTATTCACAGATACAGACAGTCTTCTGGTTGTCGCAAATAAAAAACATAAACTCCCGGATGGATATGTACCGGCAGATCTTGTGCAACCTGATATCGCTGCTACAGCGTACTGCACGATGCGGGAACCTGCTGCTGTGGCAATCGCAGAGATGGCTTCTGCAGCAGCGGAAGAGGGTGTATATCTCAAGATTTCAAGCGCCTATCGGGGAGAAGATTATCAGCGTTCACTGTATAACGGTTACAGCGCCAGCTATGGATCCGAGACAGCGGACACGATCAGTTCCCGACCAGGTTATTCCGATCATCAGACCGGTCTTGCGGCAGATTTTGTGGAGGGAGACGGTTCTCTCAACGGAATCAACTTCAATCAGTCCTTTGAAGATACCGCCAGTGGAAACTGGCTTCGTGAACATGCGCATGAATATGGATTCATCATGCGTTATCCCAAAGGAAAACAGGATATTACCGGTTATGCCTATGAGCCATGGCATTTCCGGTATGTGGGTGTAGATTACGCCACCGCAATTTATGAAGAAGACGTCTTCATGACCTTTGAGGAATATTTCGGGGTGGAAGGCGGCGACTACGCAGAATAAGTAGAGTTATTCGGCGAATGATAAAATAACACCAGTATTATGAATAACGATCAGTATAAGGAACGGCCGATTGTGGCCGCATTATCAAGGCTGTTTGATCTGTTGGTGCTTAATGCGCTGTGTTTTATCTGTTGCCTGCCAATATTGACAATTGGCGCCTCCATTTCTTCGATGAACTATGTGATGTTGAAGATCGTACGGGAAACGGATGACGGGATTGTAAAACCGTTTTTCCGTTTTTTCTTTCAGAATTTACTTAAGAGTCTTCCCTATACACTGATTGCGGTTGTGTTAGCGGTGTTACTGTTAAGCAACCTGATGGTGATGGGAGAAGGAAACGTATTTACTGCAGTATTTTATGGTTTATCCATTACCGGAATCGCATTGTTTATTATCATCTTCAGCTGGGTGTTTCTGCTGTTTGCGCAGTTTGACAATACCGTTGGAGGAACCTTTGTGAATGCGGTGAAACTTGCGGTGGCACATCCGAATGCGAGTTTCCTGTTTCTTCTTTATAACGGAATCATGATTCTGATTTATCTGATCAGCCCGGAGATTTTCTCTTATCTGTTCTATCTCTGGGTGTTCTTCGGTATCGCCGCATCTGGATATCTGTCTGCCCGTCAGGCCGTACCGGTATTCAATGAACTGGCACCGGAACTTGAACCAGTTCCTGATCCTGATCTGGATCGGGAAGATGAGGAGGAAGAAGATGAACTCCCGGGCATTTGAACAATATCAGGAATGGCTGACATCTTCTTACTTTGATGATGTGACACATCAGGAATTAAGGGATCTGGAAGGAAACGATGCGGAAATCGAAGATCGGTTTTATAAAGATCTGGAATTTGGGACTGGTGGGATGCGCGGGCTCCTGGGAGCTGGAACCAATCGCATTAACCGCTATACCGTACGCAGAGCGACGCAGGGACTTGCGAATTATATTAAGGAATGCGGCGGACAGGAAAGCGGGGTTGTCATTGCTTATGACTCCCGTCACCAGTCCGAGCTTCTTTCAAAAGAAACTGCACTCTGCCTGAATGCCAATGGAATTAAGACCTATCGGTTTGACTCTCTTCGTCCTACGCCAGAGCTTTCCTTTGCGGTAAGAGAGCTTCACTGTATTGCGGGAGTAGTGATTACTGCCAGCCATAATCCTCCGGAATATAACGGATATAAGGTGTACTGGGAAGATGGCGGACAGATTACCCCTCCCCATGATCGAAACATCATGAACCATGCGGGAATGGTTTCCTCCTTTGATGAGATTCCTGTGATGGAGGAAGCAGAAGCGCGAAGTGCCGGCTTATACAACGAACTTGGGAAGGAAATGGATGACGCATATATCAATGCGATTTGTTCCTTGTCGATTCATCCCGATCTTGTGAAGGAATATGCGCCTTCCATAAAGATTGTATATACGCCCCTTCATGGGGCAGGAAATCTGCCGGTTCGTCGGGTACTGGAAGAACTTGGGTTTACCCAGGTTTATGTCGTAAAAGAACAGGAACTTCCAGATGGGGAGTTTACTACTTGTGAAGTGCCAAACCCGGAAGCGGATGCCGCATGGGTCAAGGCGTTGGAATTGGCAGAGACGGTGGAAGCGGATCTTGTGATCGCAACCGATCCGGATGCGGATCGAATTGGCCTGTATGCCCGCAGAGAGGATGGCAGCTACCAGCGCTTTACCGGTAATATGACGGGAACACTTCTTGCGGAATATATTCTGAAGGAACAGAAGAATGCCGAGGTTCTTCCTGACCATGGTGTTGTGATGAAAACCATCGTAACCGGAGATATGGTTCGTCCGATTGCGGAGGCGTATGGATGTCGGGTAAAGGAAGTGTTGACCGGATTCAAATATATCGGAGAGAAGATCCGGGAGTTTGAAGACGGAACGGAAGACACCTATGTATTCGGGTTTGAGGAAAGCTTTGGATGTCTTATGGGAACCTATGCTCGAGATAAAGATGCGGTTTCAGCTGCGGCTTTGATCGCCGAGGTTGCGGCAGTTTCAAAAGCTGCAGGAATCACCATTGTTCAGCGATTCCAGGAACTGTATGAACGGTATGGATACTATATGGAAGGACAGTCTTCCATTACGTTAAAAGGAATTGCTGGGGTGGAACAGAGGAAGGAACTGATGGCTCGGCTTCGCAGGCAGCCGCTTTCTTCCATCGGTGGAAAACCCGTGATCGCATTGCGTGATTATGAAAGTGGTATACGAAAAGATGTACTTCATTCGAATTCACAGAAGTTAGATCTTCCGGAATCCAATGTGCTTTACTATGAACTGGAAAATGGTTGGTGCTGTGTGCGGCCATCAGGAACAGAACCGAAAATCAAACTTTATTTCGGTGTTAAGGAAGAAACAGAATCAGATGCTGTTGCGGCATTGGAACAGCTGAAGGAAGACTTACTGCGGCAGATCGCAGAGTAAGGAGAAATGTATGAAGAAGCTGAATCGTCTTACCCCCGCAATGAAAGATAATCTGTGGGGAGGAACACGCCTTAAAAGTGATTATCACAAGGAAACAGATCTCGAGATTCTGGCGGAAAGCTGGGAACTGTCGACCCATCCCGATGGACAGAGTCTCATTGATGGAGTGCCGTTATTTGATCTGGTTCAACAGGAACCGGAGGTACTTGGGACGAAGTGCCCGGTAAAGGATATTCCATTACTGATTAAATTCATCGATGCGAAACAGGATCTATCCATTCAGGTTCATCCGGATGACGACTACGCAAGACGCGTCGAAGGAGATAACGGAAAAACCGAAATGTGGTACATCCTGGACGCGGAACCCAATGCGTTCATTTATCTTGGAGTAAAGGAAGAACTGTCCAAGGTTGCCTTCCAGACCAGCATTGAAGACCTCTCTGTTCTCGATAACCTGAACCTGGTTCCGGTAAAACGGGGTGACATCTTTCTGGTGCGTTCCGGCACATTACATGCGATCGGGGCGGGATGTCTTCTGATTGAAATTCAGGAGCGTTCCAATGTCACCTATCGTGTATTCGATTTCAACCGCAGAGACAAAAACGGAAAACTTCGTGATCTTCATATTGATAAGGCACTGGAAGTAACGAACCTTACGCCCTATGAATATAAGACACGGGAAGAAGCGATTCTTCATGATGATAAAAACGGGGCGGTGGAACTGCTGCGGGAAACTGAGTACTTCCATACCTATTCCTACCTGGTTCGTCACAGCCTTTCGTTCAATGTTGATGAAACGTCATTTGTGTCCTTAACCATGGTAGATGGGGAAGGTGCGGTATCCGCAGGAGAGGAGTTAGTATCTCTTGTAAAGGGAGATAGTATTTTCATTCCTGCAGGCAGCGGAGAAGTAACCATCAGTGGTAACTGCGAAGCGGTTGTTGTAACACTGTAATCCAATAACCATGCATACCTTAACCAACATGCTGGTAAAATGAAAGGTATAACGGAGGTGAATCATTATGAACAACTTCATTGCAGAACTACAGGCTTTATGCGTAAACGCCGGCGGTAAGATCGTTCTTGCGATTCTTGCCTATCTAATCGGGAAAGTCATCATTGGAAAAATCGTTTCTCTTGTGGAGAATGTGAAGTCGGTGAAAACGCTTGATCCGACCGTTCATTCCTTCCTGACCAGCTTCGTAAGAATTGGATTGTATATCATTCTTGTTATTTCCATCATTTCCATTCTTGGTGTTCCGATGTCCAGTGTCATTGCGGTGCTTGCGTCCGCTGGTGTCGCAGTAGGCTTAGCTCTGCAGGGAGCGCTGGGAAACCTGGCGGGTGGAATCATGTTGATGATCTTCCGTCCGTTCAATGTTGGTGACTTTGTGTCCGCGTCGGGTGCCCAGGGTGTTGTAAAGGAAATCACATTGTTCTATACCGTCTTAACTACACCGGATGAAAAAAGAGTAACCGTTCCTAATGGCGCTCTCATGAATGGAAACATTGAAAATTTCTCCAGTGAGCCAAACCGCAGAGTTGATCTCGTATTTACCTGTGACCGTGGAGAAGACTTCCAGAATGTGCAGAACATCATTCTTGATGTTCTGGAAAAGAATGAGAAAGTTCTCAAGGATCCCAAACCATTTGTTTCCCTTCAGGGTGCGACAAACGAAGCGCTCGAATTTGCGGTACGTCCGTATTGCGCAAGTGCAGACTACTGGGATGCTTATTTCTCAGTCATTCAGGACGTATCAGCAGCCCTTGGCGCAGCAGGGATCAAATCCCCGAAGCTTCGCGTACTTCAGGAAACCAAATAGTCGCACACAGGAGTTCTCCTGTACCACGTTCAATCTTCAAACTTACCCAGAGGAATCTGGGTATTTTTAAAGTTTGAGAACCTGAAACAGAACCAGCGAAGAAAGACGGATATCGATCGTGTACCCGTTCTTTTCTGGAGATTGATATACAAGGCTCCTTCGTATGGCAGGCATGTCCGGGCTTGTAATCATGAGTTGGTGCTGGAGGCTCATGGTATAATCGCGGTATGACCAGAGGAAAATTCATTACATTTGAAGGGCCGGATGGAAGTGGTAAGACCACCGTTTCGAGCGCAGTCTGCGAAAGATTAACTGAACTGGGTTATTCCGTACGTTATAGCCGGGAACCTGGAGGATCGAATATTGCGGAGCGCATCCGGGATATTATTCTTGACCCGGATCATACAGATATGGATCCACGGTGTGAGGCATTATTATATGCCGCAAGCCGCCGCCAACATCTTACCGATATCATTCTCCCCAGCCTTGAACAGGGAACGCATGTGATCTGCGATCGATTCGTAGACAGTTCTGTTGCCTATCAGGGGTTTGGCCGTCATATCGGAGCGGAACCGATTCGTGAAATCAACGCATTTGCGACGGACGGAATTCTGCCGGATAAAACCATATTTCTTGATGTGCCGGCAGAGATTGGCTTAGAGCGGATTAATGCGGGCAGAAGAGAAAAAGATCGTCTTGATCAGGAAGGAATCGCATTCCATCAGGCGGTTTATGACGGATATCGTCATGTGGTGGAAACTGGAGGAGATCGTATTGTAGTCATAGATGCGTCAAAGCCGGTAGACGAGGTCATTGAAAACGCGCTTTCCGCTGTACGGGAGATTCTGGATGGCGAGTAAGCAGAAACTCAGTGCGAAAGAAAAAGAAGCGCTGAAACAGGAACAGGAACGGATCGAATTTGAAGCAGAAGAATTGAAGAAACGGGAACGCTTACTGCATCTGTTTGAAGATATTCCTGCCGCAGGAATGCTGGAGGAATCGCTCCGCTCTGGTAAACCGTTTCATGCGTACCTTTTATATGGGCCAGGCGACTCCCTGAAAGATGAGGCGGCCCTATTGTATGGGACAAGCCTGCTTGCGGGGTGTGATCATCTCAGCGCAGGAGAAGAATCGGACACCCTTGTTCATGAAACGATCGCCCAGGCATATGCGGGAGAACACAGTGATTTCATTCTTCTGAACGGAAACCGCAAGGAAGCGATCAAGAAGGATGAAGTGGATGATATCCAGCGACGGTTTTCCAGAACTGCATCTTCCATCACTGGAAGGAAGGTATATGTAATTCTTCATGCGGAGAATTCCAGTCTCAGCGCAATGAACAGTATGCTCAAATTTCTGGAGGAACCGGCAGAAGAGGTATATGCGATATTGACAGCAGATAACCTGGAACGGATTCTTCCAACGATTCGCTCCCGTTGTATTACCATTCCATTTCATTCCCTGAAGCGGGAAACCATTCGTTCCTTCTGTCGGGAAGAAGGGCTGGATGAAGAGGATGTATATCTGATCTCCTCTGCGTCCGTGAAACCGCAGGAAGTGGGGCGTGTGGCGGCTGGAAGAAGCTATCAGACTGCCCGACGCATGTTAAAACAGTATCTGAATGTCGATGAAAGAAGTGATCTTCTATTTGTCGATTATGAATATCGCTATCGTTCCAAAGCGGGGAATGATGAGGGAGAAGGGATTCGCTATAAAGACGCCAGAGATGAGAATCTGGATACGCTTTCCCTGTTTTTTACCTTTCTTGTTCAGTATTATCACGATGTATTGAAAAATGACGGAGAAGGCCCGTCATGGTATCATGAAGCTGTCGTCGCGGAACGAAACCGGGATGATTTTGTGCGTACCTGCTCGCAGAGTATGAAGATTGCGGCAGAAGCGCGTGACCGTGTAAACAGAAACAATGATCTGAGTCTGCTTCTGGCTCAGACGATTGTTCAGCTGGAGGATATAAACAAATGCCTGTAGAAAAAATGATGACCCGGACCATCGAGGCTCATTATGACTATGTTGTATCGATCCGCTTTCAGAACAGCGGTCGTTCCTATACGTTCGGAACGAGTCTTGCGAATCTGAAAACCGGAGACAAGGTAGTCGTCGAGACCAGTCAGGGAATTGAACTTGGAGTATGTCAGTCAGGAAGTACTCCCTCGGATATTTATCCGGTCCCAAAATCACCATTGATGCCGGTGTTGCGAAAAGCAGACCAGGAAGATCTTGCGGATTATGCGGAAAACCTTGAGTATGCTAAAGACGCCTTTGCGGTCTGTGAAGAGGAAATCCAGGCCCTTGGTCTTGGCATGCGGTTGTTATCCGCAGAATATATGCTGGATCGCTCCAAGATTCTCTTTGTTTATCAGGCAGATCAGCGGGTGGACTTCCGTGAGCTGCTGAAGATTCTTGGCTCCCGCCTCCATTGTCGGATTGAACTTCGTCAGATTGGTGAACGTGATAAAGCAAAGATGGTCGGCGGAATCGGCCTTTGTGGTATGGAATGCTGTTGTGCCAGATTCAAGACCAGAATGGATGTCATTTCCATTAATATGGCGAAGAACCAGCTGCTTGCGCTGAATACCGAAAAGCTTTCCGGTATGTGCGGAAAGTTGATGTGCTGTCTGAAGTATGAAGATGCCAATTATAAGGAACTGACCGCAGGCCTGCCCAAGATGGGTGCACATGTGGAGTACGAAGGAACGATGTACCGGGTTACTTCCATGAATGTCATGACCAATGAAGCTCGTCTTGAAAACAGTGAAAGCTATGAGGTCATTTCCATTGATGATCTTCGGGAGAAGACGGTGGTCCGCAAGGGTGTTGCTGTTGGACGAAAGACGCCCCAGCGCGGCGCAAAGCAGACGCATATCGCGCCAGGAGTTCGCAATGTTCATGAGGAACGCGGTTCCTTCAGTGCCAGTGAAAGCGAAAAGAGCCGTGGGATTTCAGCGGAGTCCAAAGATACGTCCCATCAGAACAATGCGGATCTCAAGCTTCGCAACGAACATCGCTCCCGTCCAAACACGCAGAAGAAGGAAGCGCAGGCTCGTCCCAATAACCGTAAAGAGAACGGAAATCGCCGTTCTTCCAACAATAACAACAACCGTCGTCGTGAAACACCACGCCGTACTGCGGATACCAATAATCCGAATGTGACGGTGCGTAGTTTCAAATCTTCCAAAACCAGAGCGGAAGAGGCAGCGAAGGGAGCACAGTAATGCTTCGGCAGAAAAGCTTTGAAAATGAGAAGCCGACGCTGTTTCTGGTTCCGACCCCGATCGGAAATCTTTCGGAAATGACACCCAGAGCCATTGAGGTTCTCAACAGTGTGGATGTTATCGCCTGTGAGGATACTCGTACCAGTGGTCAGCTTCTGAAACATTTTGATATTCATAAACGGCTGATTTCCTACCAGAACTTCAATGAAGAAAGCAGTACCAGAGGTATTCTGAATCTGCTGGGGCAGGGACAGAATGTCGCTTTGATTTCGGACGCTGGATATCCCTTGATTAATGATCCGGGACAGAAAGTGGTAAGTGAGGCGGCGGCTCAGGGATTTAATGTCGTGCCGCTGTCTGGCAGCTCAGCGGTATTGAACGCATTAGTTGCCAGCGGGCTCATCGCTCAGCCATTCCTGTTTGTGGGATTTCTTCCTTCCTCGGAAAATGAGCGAAACAAGAAACTCCGGGAATACCGCAGTTATCCAATGACGCTGATTTTCTATGAAGCACCTCACCGAATTCAGAAGTTCATGAATTCTGCGCTTGGAATTCTCGGCGACAGGCGTTGTGTCATCGCCCGGGAGCTGACCAAGATTCATGAAGAGTTCCTCCGGGGAACCGTGAAGGAGCTGGCGGAAAACTGTGAAGGGCTGAAGGGCGAAATGGTAATCCTCATTGAAGGGAATAAAGAAGACTTCCATAAGGATGTGGACTATGGCGTATTGATGACCATGGTGAATGAACAGGTGGCTCAGGGTCTTTCGAAATCCGAAGCGATACGGAAGGTGGCAGGCGAAACGGGAATTCCCCGCAACCGTCTCTATGATCTTGTCCACAATAAAGAAAACTGATCCTGAAAGGAGAACGATATGATAACCGCAATCTATGTCGCCGCGGCGATCCTTCCAGCCATCTTTCTGATGTATTACATCTATCAGAATGACACGATCGAAAAAGAACCGATGAGCCTTCTTCTGAGGCTGGTGTTGAGCGGCGTGTATGCCGCAGGATTAGCACTGGTGCTGGAACTGATTGGCGATCGTGTTCTTGGAAACATAAGTTTTGAAAGTGAGCTTCAGATTGCGGTGGCAGAAGCGATCATGATCGCCATTTCCGAAGAAGGCGCAAAACTGCTGTTTCTCTACCGCAGAACCTGGAAGAACCCGAATTTCAACTTCCGTTATGATGGAATTGTTTATGCGGTGTTCGTATCTCTGGGATTTGCGGCACTCGAAAACATTGAATATGTATTCCAGTTTGGATTATCCATCGCCGTCAGCCGTGCATTATTGGCAGTGCCGGCACATATGGCGTTTGGTGTATTTATGGGTGCTTATTACGGCCGCGCGAAAGTGTATGACGTGTATGGGAAAACCAGTGCCTCTACACTTAGCCTGATTCTGGGCTTTCTGGCCGCAGTCTTCCTGCATGCCTTCTACGATGCCTGCGCACTGCTCTCATCTGATCGGGCAATGCTGGTATTTATCGCCTTTGTTGTCGTGATGTATGTGGTGGTAATAAACAAAGTTCGAAGGGAGTCACAGACGGATCACGAGATCTGAAAATGATTCTTGACGATCAGAGCAGTTCAAGGTAGGATTTACACAATAACAAATGCGTTGACGGGGAAAAATACGACCGCAGGAGTTACAGAGAGCTGTCATTCGGTGTAAGACAGCACCTTGTGATCGGAATACCTGGCCCCCAAGCAGCGAAGCTGAACAGGAATTAGTAAGCTGAGCCGGATTGACCTACGTTAACAGGTACGCGATTCGCATTACGCTGATCGTCTGAGTGGCCTTAACAGGCAACGAGAGTGGTACCGCGGTACGCTGATGATTACACAGCTTCCGTCTCTCAGATTGATATCTCTGGGAGATGGAAGCTTTTGTTTTAATCCCAGAGGAGAAAGAAAAGGAGTATGTAGTAGTATGATGGACGCTTCAAAGTATTCTCCGGGTTACTATCCCGCCCCCGCCGGTTATGACACATGGGTAAAGAAAGACCACATTGAAAAAGCACCCGCCTGGTGCAGTGTGGATCTTCGTGACGGAAACCAGGCATTGATCATTCCGATGAGTCTGGAAGAAAAACTGGAGTTCTATCAGATGCTTGTGGATATCGGATTCAAGGAAATCGAAGTCGGATTCCCTGCCGCAAGTGAAACGGAATATGAGTTTCTGCGTACATTGATCGACAAGAATATGATTCCCGAAGATGTGACGGTACAGGTGCTCACCCAATGCCGCGACCACATCATCCGCAAGACCTTTGAAGCGGTAAAGGGTGCTCCTTCCGCTGTCATTCATTTCTATAATTCCACCAGTGTTGCGCAGCGTGAACAGGTGTTCAAAAAAAGCAAGGAAGAAATCAAGCAGATTGCGGTCGATGGCGCAAAGCTCGTCAAGCAGCTCTCCGAGGAATATGAAGGAAACTTCCGCTTTGAATACTCTCCGGAAAGCTTCACCGGTACAGAACCGGAATATGCTCTGGAAGTATGCAATGCTGTACTCGATATCATGAAGCCGACACCGGATAAGCCGATGATCATAAACATCCCTTCCACGGTTCAGATGTCCATGCCGCATGTATATGCGACACAGATTGAATATATGTCGAAGAATCTGAAGTATCGTGATTCTGTTATTCTGTCCCTTCATCCGCACAACGACCGGGGAACCGGTGTCGCTGATGCGGAACTTGGCGTTCTGGCTGGCGCAGACCGGATTGAGTGCTGCTTATTTGGAAATGGCGAGCGGACCGGAAATGTGGACGCGGTAACCCTGGCGATGAATATGTACAGCCATGGGGTAGATCCTGGACTGGATTTCTCCGATATGCCTTCGATTGCGGAAGTATACGAGCGTGTTACACGCATGCAGGTATATCAGAGAAGCCCGTATGCAGGGGAACTGGTATTCGCTGCTTTCTCTGGAAGTCATCAGGATGCGATTGCCAAGGGTATGAATTACCGGGCAGACCGGAAAGAACACCGTTGGACTGTTCCGTATATTGTCATTGATCCGCATGATATCGGACGTACCTATGATGCGGATATCATCCGTATCAACTCCCAGAGCGGAAAGGGCGGAATCGGATTTATTCTCGAACAGAATTACGGTTATGTATTACCGCCGAAGATGCGTGAAGAGCTTGGATATGCGGTAAAGGATGTATCGGATGAAGCACATAAAGAACTTAAACCGGATGAAGTATTCCGCGTATTTGAAGAAAAGTATCTGAACATCACATCTCCTGCTAATCTTTCCAAAGCACACTTTGTCCAGGAAGAAAATGATCAGATCAGCGCATCCGTGAAGATTTCACTTCATGGTGAAGAACACCGTATGGTGTCGGAAGGAAACGGCCGTCTCGATGCGATTGCCAATACAATCCGTGACTTTACCGGTTCGCACTTCGTTCTGGAGACTTACAGCGAACATGCGCTTGACAGTGAGTCTTCCAGCCGTGCCGCATGTTATGTTGGCCTGCGGTGGAGTGATGGAAAGATCAGCTGGGGTGCCGGTACCGATACCGACATTATTCGAGCGGGCATTAAAGCAATTGTATCAGCGTTCAATAACGGATACGTTCAGGAGGGACATTAATTACCATGGGAATGACAATGACGCAGAAGATCCTCGCTGCTCATGCGGGACTTGAAGATGTGACAGCCGGACAATTGATTAACGCTAAACTGGATCTCGTTCATGGGAATGACATCACTACACCAGTCGCCATCAATGAATTTGAGAAAGCCGGATTTACCGAAGTATTCGATAAAGATAAGGTTTCCATTGTTCTGGACCACTTCGTACCAAACAAGGACATCAAGAGTGCACAGCAGTCCAAACAGTGTCGTCTCTTTGCGGGGGCGCAGAACGTGACACATTTCTATGATGTCGGAACTATGGGAATTGAACATGCATTACTGCCAGAACAGGGTGTTGTAGGCGCGGGAGACTGCGTTATCGGCGCAGACAGTCATACCTGTACCTATGGTGCACTCGGAGCGTTTTCTACCGGTGTTGGGTCCACCGATATGGCTGCTGGTATGGCAAGCGGATATGCCTGGTTTAAGGTTCCTTCCGCGATTCAGGTGGTGCTTACCGGAAGTCTTCCCGAACGGGTATCCGGAAAGGATGTCATCCTGCATCTGATTGGAATGATCGGTGTGGATGGTGCGTTATATAAGAGCCTGGAATTTACCGGAGAGGGAGCGCATTCGCTTTCGATGGATGATCGCTTCTGTATCTGTAATATGGCAATCGAAGCCGGCGCAAAGAATGGAATCTTCCCGGTGGATGATAAAGCAATTGCCTATATGGAAGGCAGAACAGAGCGTCCGTATACGATTTATGAAGCAGATGAAGACGCGGTCTATGATCAGGTGATTGAAATCAATCTGAGTGAACTGGTTCCGACCGTATCTTATCCGCATCTTCCGGAAAACACACATCCTGCCTCCGATGGATCAGAGATTAAAATTGACCAGATTGTGATTGGCAGCTGCACCAATGGACGCATGGAAGATATGGAAGCAGCGTATGAAATTCTCAATGGAAAGAAGATCGCTCCCTGGGTAAGAGGAATCATTATTCCGGCTACGATGGAAGTCTTCAAGGAATGTATTAAGAGAGGTTATGCGACTGCCTTCATCGACAGTGGCTGTATCATTTCCACGCCGACCTGCGGTCCGTGCCTTGGCGGATATATGGGAATTCTGGCAGAAGGGGAACGCTGTGTCTCTACGACAAACCGGAACTTCGTTGGACGTATGGGTCATGTGAAGAGTGAAGTATATCTCGCAAGTCCCGCCACTGCCGCCGCAAGCGCATTAACCGGATATATTACCGACCCACGCACGGTCAATAAGGAGAACTGACATGGAAGCACGAGGAACAGTATTCAAATACGGAGATAACGTTGATACGGATGTTATTATTCCTGCCCGTTATCTGAACAGTCAGGACGCAAAGGAACTTGCGGCACATGCGATGGAGGATATCGACGCAGAGTATGTGAAGAAGGTTCAGCCGGGAGATATCATGGTTGCCGGATGGAACTTCGGCTGTGGTTCTTCCCGTGAACATGCGCCGTTAGTAATCAAGACAAGTGGAGCTTCGGTGGTCATTGCCAAGAGTTTTGCGCGTATCTTCTATCGTAATTCCATCAATATTGGACTTCCGATTATGGAGTGTGAGGAAGCCGCAGACGCAATCGCTTCGGGTGATGTGGTTTCGGTAAACTTTGACACCGGCACGATTGTCGATGAGACAACCGGGCAGACCTTCCAGGCGCAGCCATTCCCGGAGTTCATACAGAAGATGATCTCCGCGGGCGGACTCATGAATTCGATCAAGGAGAACAGATAACCATGGAAAAGAAAATTGCGGTAATTCGCGGAGACTGCTCTTCCCCTGAATTTGTGAAGGAGACGATTCGCGTTCTTGATAAGATTGCGCAGAAACATGGACATACCTTTGTATATGAAGAAGTCGCGATGGGAGGAGATGCGATTGACCGCTATGGTGATCCGCTTCCTGAAGCAGAACTGCAGAAATGTTTGAACAGCGATTCCGTATTACTGGGATCGGTAGGCGGTCCTAAATGGGATACCTTACCAGGAGACAAGCGGCCGGAAAAGGGCCTGCTTCGCTTACGGGCAGGAATGGGGTTATACTCCAATGCCCGTCCCGCAAGAATATGGCCTCAGCTTGCGCCCGCAAGCCCGCTTCGCCCGGATATCGCAGCCAATGGAATTGATTTCATCATCATCCGTGAGCTGACCGGAGGAGTTTACTTCGGTGAACATTCCACCATCCATAACGGAACGGAAGAAGTTGCGACCGACATCATGGAATACAGTGTTCATGAAATTGAACGGATCGGACGCATCGGCTTTGAAACTGCACGCAAGCGCAGAAAGAAGCTGACCAGCGTTGATAAGGCAAATGTACTTGACACTTCAAGACTCTGGCGGAAAGTCATGCATGAGCTGGCTGAGGAGTATCCTGATGTGGAATATGAAGATATGCTGGTGGATAACTGTGCGATGCAGATTGTAAAAAATCCCGCGCAGTTTGATGTCATCGTGACGGAAAATATGTTTGGAGATATTCTCTCCGATGAAGCAAGCATGATTACCGGATCCATCGGTATGATTCCTTCTTCTTCCCTTGGCGATACGACGGTTGGCGTATATGAGCCGATTCACGGAAGTGCGCCGGATATCGCCGGTCAGAATATTGTTAATCCCATGGCGTGTATTCTCAGCGCTGCCATGATGTTGAGATACAGTTTTGACATGAGCGAAGAAGCAGATGAAATTGAACGCGCGGTAGGTGCGGTTCTTGATCAGGGATTCAGAACCGCTGATAACCAGAGTGAAGGATGTACTGTCCTTGGGACAAAGGAAATTACGGATCGAATTCTGGAAGAGATTTAACAGGAGGACAGCCAATGAATGGTGCAGATGCAGTAGCGAAATGCCTGGAACTGCAGGGCGTTAAAACAGTATACGGATATCCCGGTGTAGCGATCTGCCCGGTATATGACAGTATTCTGAAAACAGATATTCATACGGTACTGGTTCGCTCGGAAGCCAACGCTGCCCATGCGGCTTCCGGTATGGCACGCATTTCCGGGGAACCGGGGGTGTGTATCTGTACCAGCGGACCCGGCGCGACAAATCTGATTACGGGAATTGCGACTGCCTATGCGGACAGTATTCCTCTGGTATGCATTACCGGACAGGTAAACAGTGATCTGATCGGCGGTGATGTATTCCAGGAGGCGGATATTACCGGTGCGGCGGAAAGCTTTGTGAAATACAGCTACCTGGTGCGGAAGGTATCCGATATTCCACGCATTTTCCGTGAGGCATTTCATATCGCTTCCACCGGACGCAGGGGCCCTGTACTGATTGATATTCCGGCAGATATTCAGGCACAGGAAGTAAGAAAGTTTGTATGGCCGGAAGAAGTTGCGCTTCGTACCTACAAGCCAACATTCCGGGGAAATCCGATGCAGATAAGGAAAGTGGTGAAGGCACTGGAAGAATGCCATAAACCTATTCTTTATACCGGCGGTGGTGTTCATCTTTGCGGGGCGGCAGATCTTGTTCGTCAGTTCAGTGAGAAACATCAGATTCCCGTGGTATCCACAATGATGGGAATTGGTACGATGCCATCCCGTCATGAACTGTATATGGGTATGGCAGGAAATAACGGAAACCTCGCCGCAAACCTGGCGATCAAGGATGCGGACTTAGTCATCCTTGTTGGAGCGCGGCTTGCGGATCGGGCAGTCAACCAGCCCGAGAAGATGTTGGCAGGGAAGGTGCTGGTTCATATTGATGTGGATCCGGCGGAGATTGGAAAGAACGCAAAATGTGATCTTCCGATTGTCGGAGATGCCAAAGCGATATTTGAAGATCTGATTCTCGAAGAAATTCAAATGAATGATATGTCCGAGTGGACGGGCAGATTACGGGAAGTACGCCAGAAGAAGAGCCGCAGAGTGACTCCGGAACAGTTTACGGATCCGGCGTACTTCGTGAATACACTTTCCACCGCGATGGATGAAAACTCAGTATATGTGGCGGATGTTGGCCAGAACCAGATCTGGAGCTGTGCGAATGTGGTCATGCGGAGCGGACGCTTCCTGACCAGCGGCGGTATGGGAACCATGGGTTATGCACTTCCTGCGGCGATCGGTGCCAAGATGGCAGACCGTAATCGTCAGGTTGTCTCTGTCAGCGGGGATGGTGGATTCCAGATGGCGATGATGGAATTGGCAACCATGAACCAGGAGGGAGTGGATCTTAAGATTGTAGTCTTGAATAACTCCGCTCTTGGAATGGTGCGTGAATATCAGCATTTTTCCTGTGAGAATCGGTTTACGATGGTGGATCTGCGTGGCGGCCCAGATTATGAACAGCTTGCCAAAGCTTATGGGATCGGCTATCTGAATATTTCCTCCAATGAGGAGGTAGAAGAGACGATCAAGACCTTCCTTTCTTCCAAGGGAAGTGTTCTGCTTGAGGTGATTGTCGATGAAGACGGTGTCGTTCGGAAGGCGGGTGGTCTGAAATGAAACGGATATTCTCAGTACTGGTAGAGAACCGATCCGGTGTTCTCAGTAAGGTATCTGGCCTTTTTGCCCGGCGTTCCTTCAACATTGAATCCCTTGCGGTAGGAGAAACCAACGATCCAGAAGTTTCCTGTATGACGATTGTGTCGAGCGGAAGTGCGCAGACCATGGAACAGATCGAAAAGCAGCTCAATAAGAAACTCGATGTGATCAAAATCAAGAGTTTTGAAAACTGGCAGAGTGTGACACGTGAGTTGATTCTCATCAAGGTTCGATACAACAAATCCAATCGTGAGGAAATCCTCAGTATCTGTACACTGGCAGGAGCTCAGGTTGTGGATGCGGGAAAGCGTTCCATGATGATACAGCTCTGTGATACGCCAGAGAAGGTTCAGATGATGCTGGATCTGCTTGCGGGAATCAGTATCGTAGAGGTTGCCCGTACGGGCACGCTGGCACTGCAGCGGTGCGTGGATACCGAAAAATAGTCATGAATGCGGCCGTTCCAGGCCGCATTTTCTATAGGAAATAATAATTTCGTTTTTTATAATGGAACTACGAAATGAAAGGAGAGCAAATAATGGCATTTAAAAAGGATTTCTTATGGGGCGGCGCAACGGCTGCCAACCAGTATGAGGGAGCCTGGGACATCGACGGAAAAGGCGCATCTGTCCCGGATCATTGCACGAATGGATCTCATAAAACTCCAAAACGGATCACACCGGACTTTGAGGAAGGGACTCTGTATCCTTCCAGAGAAGCCACCGATTTCTATCATCATTACAAGGAAGATATCGCGCTTGCGGCAGAAATGGGATTCAAAGTATTCCGCATGTCCATTAACTGGTCAAGAATTTTCCCGACCGGTATGGAAGAAGAACCCAATGAAGCAGGGCTGCAGTTCTATGACAATGTGTTTGATGAACTGAAACGTCAGAATATTGAACCGCTTGTCACGATTTCTCATTATGAACTTCCGTATGCGTTAGTAGAAACCTACAACGGATGGTATGGAAGAGAAGTGATCGATTGTTTCGTTCGTTACTGCAAGGTGATCTTTGAGCGCTATAAAGACAAGGTTACTTACTGGCTCACCTTCAATGAAATCAACTCCGGAACAGCTCCGATGGGTGCGGCACTGTCGCTTGGAACAATTAAGGGCTTCCGTGGACCGGTCGATGAGATTCCGGATGAACCTCAGGTTCGCTTCCAGGCCCTGCATCATCAGTTTGTGGCGAGTGCACTTGTCATCAAATATGCGCATGAGAACTATCCGCAGTTCAAGCTTGGAAATATGAGCCTGTTTGCGACGAAGTATCCGTATTCCTGCAATCCTGCGGATGTGCTGGAGTGCCAGAAACAGATGCGGATTATGAACTGGTTCTGTTCTGATGTTCAGGCAAGAGGTTACTATCCTTCCTATATCAACCGGTTCTTTGAAGAAAAGGGAATTGTCATCAAAAAAGAAGAAGGTGACGATGAAATCCTGCGGCAGGGAACAATCGACTTCTATACATTCAGCTACTACATGAGTACCTGCGAGACGGTAGATGCAAGTGTGCTGGAAAAGGCAGGCGGAAATCTTATTGGCGGTGTGGCTAACCCGTACCTCAAAGCGAGTGACTGGGGCTGGCAGATTGACCCGGAAGGCCTGCGTTACACTCTGAACGAGATTTATGACCGCTATCAGATTCCTCTGATGGTTGTGGAAAATGGCCTTGGCGCGTATGACAAGCTTGAAGAGGACGGAAGCGTTCATGATGACTACCGCATTGATTACCTCCGTAAGCACATTGCCCAGATGCATGAAGCGGTGAAGGATGGCGTCGACCTGATGGGTTACACACCTTGGGGATGGATTGATGTCGTCAGTGCCAGCACCGGTGAAATGGCGAAACGTTATGGATTTGTCTATGTCGACAAATATGATGACGGAACAGGTGATCTTTCCAGAAGAAGAAAGGACAGCTTCTTCTGGTATCAGAAGGTGATCGGATCCAATGGAGAAGATCTCTCCTGAGTCGAATGCAAAATGAAAGAGAGGCAGACCGCCTCTCTTTACTTTGGGAAATAAGATGTATTACTTCTGTGCAGAACCCTGCTTAGCAACAGCGTCCATCTTAGCCTTGAGCTCATCTTCGCTCATGCCGAGATAGTAGTGGTTCGTAACGTTGAAGTTCTCGTCAAATTCATATACCAGCGGGGAACCGGTAGGAATGTTTACACCGATAATTTCTTCATCGGACAGGTTGTCAAAGTACTTCACAAGAGCTCTCAGAGAGTTGCCGTGAGCAGCGATCAGTACACGCTTGCCATCCTGCATATCCTTCTTGATGACATTTTCGAAGTACGGAACAACACGCTCGATGGTAGTCTCAAGAGACTCATTCAGCGGCAGTTCATCCTTCGGTACTTCACGGAACATTGCCTGATTCTGCGGCGCTCTTTCATCTGTCGGCTCCAGTGCGGGCGGCTTGACATCAAAGGAACGTCTCCAGATCTTAACCTGTTCTTCACCATACTTTTCAGCAGTCTCTGCCTTGTTCAGTCCCTGCAGAGCGCCATAATGACGTTCATTGAGCTTGTAGGACTTTACAACCGGCAGCCAGTTGCGATCCATTTCATCCAGAACATGGTTCAAGGTGTGGATGGCACGCTTGAGAAGAGAGGTGTAGCAGACATCGAAGTCATAGCCTTCTGCCTTGAGAAGCTTACCAGCGTTCTTCGCTTCTTCATGACCCTTTTCGCTGAGGTCAACATCGGTCCAGCCAGTAAACAGATTCAGCTTGTTCCATTCGCTTTCCCCGTGGCGAATTAATACGAGTTTCATAATTAGATTTCCTCCTGTTTTCTTGAATTAATGATAGCATCATTCCCACTGTTTTTTGTTGGAACATTGTTGTGAAAGAAAAGAAATGAAGGCTGAAATATTTTCAGAAAGACAAAATCCTTTCTTTACAAAATGGCGGGTGTCAGGTAAGATTTTATTTACCCAGATAAATGCGCTCAACGGGGAGTGGCGATGATGGGTCCGGATCAGAGAGCTGTCGGCAGGTGAAAGACAGTTTCGGATATCAGAGCAGATCACCCCGCAGTAGATTCGCCGAACAGTTGAAGTAAGCGGATACGGCAGGCACCGTTATCAGAGCCGGCGGGTTGATGGACCTGCGTGAGTGGTCGATGTATTCGACAAGAAGAGTGGTACCGCGGAAGCAATCTCAGGCTTTCGTCTCTTACAGAAAGAGGCGGAAGCCTTTATTGATATATGGAGACAACTATGATTACGCTGGATCGAATTTATCAGGCAGCCTATGTGCTGAAAGACGTCGCAAGAAAGACAGATCTGATTGCGGCACCGAGGTTATCGGAGGATGGGAATCTGTTTCTGAAGACAGAGAACCTTCAGGTAACCGGAAGTTTCAAGCTACGTGGGGCATATTACAAGATCAGTCAGTTGAGCGAGGAAGAAAAGTCGAAAGGCATCGTGGCCTGCTCTGCGGGAAACCACGCGCAGGGTGTGGCGCTCGCCGCAAACCGGATGGGCATTAAGGCAGTAATCTGTATGCCGGACAGTGCGCCGATCATGAAAGTGGAAAGCACGAAGGCACTTGGGGCAGAGGTATGCCTGGTCAAAGGCACCTATGATGATGCCCACGATAAAGCAGTGGAAATTCAGAAGGAGACAGGGATGACTTTCATTCATCCCTATGATGATCCGGATGTCATTGCGGGTCAGGGAACAATCGGCCTGGAAATCCTGGATCAGTTAAAGGATGTCGAAGCAGTCATTGTCCCGGTTGGGGGAGGCGGACTCGTCAGCGGCGTCGCCTATGCGGTGAAGAGCCTGAATCCGGAATGTAAGGTATATGGTGTACAGTCTGCTGGTGCGGCGTCGATGGTCAATGCTTATCATAAACATCATTGGGAGGCACTGGATCATGTGTCGACGTTTGCGGATGGTATCGCAGTAAAGAACCCAGGTGAGCTCACCTTTGAGCTCTGTGAGAAGTATGTCGATGATATCGTGACTGTAAGTGAAGATGAGACGGCGGCCGCAATTCTGGCACTGATTGAAAAGCAGAAACTGATTGCGGAAGGGGCTGGCGCCGTGGCGGTTGCGGCGGCACTGTTCAATAAACTTCCGATTCAGGGAAAGAAGACGGTATGCCTGGTGTCGGGAGGAAACATTGATGTAAATATTCTCTCCCGTGTCATCACAAGAGGTCTTGTGATGAGTGGCCGTAATACAACGTTAATGATTGCGTTAACAGATAAACCGGGGCAGCTTCAGATTGTCAGTGAAATCGTAGCTTCCTGTGGTGCGAACGTTGTCTCGGTAGACTATGACCACAGTGATACCAATATGGCAATTAACGACTGTTACCTGCGAATCGGTCTTGAGACAAGAGATCATTCCCAGATTGAAGAGATTAAACAGAAACTGTCAGAAGCCGGGTTTACCCTGGTGAAGGAAAGAGCATAGGAGAACATTATGGCTAAGGAAATTTCCACAACAAACGCTCCGGCAGCAGTCGGACCCTACTCACAGGCACTTGAAGTCGGCAACTTCGTGTTCGCAAGCGGCCAGATTCCTCTGAATCCAGCGACAAACACCATTGAAGCTGTCACGGCACAGGAACAGGCAGAACAGGTATTTACAAATATCGAAGCTGTCTTAGCAGAGGCGGGGCTGAGTCTCAAGGATGTCGTCAAGACCACCGTCTTCTTAACAGATCTCAATGATTTCGGGACGGTAAATGAAGTTTATGCCAAGCACTTTGAAACACCATATCCGGCACGGTCCTGTGTCGAAGTCAGTGCACTTCCTAAAGGTGCTAAAGTCGAGTGCGAAGTCATCGCTGTAAAAGGATAAAAAAGCCCGGGTCCTACAGGACACCGGACTTGAGTTGTTCAACAAACTGACGGGCTACCCGTGGAGAGCGGCCACCGGCACGGATCGCATAGGTTTCCGCTTTGGAGGTTAATTCTTCCTCCTCGATCTCTACCCCGTATTCCTTCACCAGTTCCTGAACGATATACAGATATCGGTTGCGGTCTGGTTTCTGGAAGGTCACAATGAGACCGAAGCGTGCAGAGAGGGAGAGAAGTTCCTGACGGGTATCATTCTCATGAAGGTCATCAAGGAATCGGTCCGAAACGGATTCCTTGACCAGATGTCTTCGGTTGGAAGTAGCTGCGATGATGGTATTGCCCGCAGGGTGGCTGACACTTCCTTCCAGAATTGCCTTAAGGGCTGCGAAGTTATCATCGTTGGAGGAGAAGCTCAGATCATCGATGAAGATCATGAACTTCAGCGGCATGGATGCCAGATGTTCCAGAAGGGAAGGAATCTGATACAGCTGATTCTTCCGTACTTCCACAAGACGAAGTCCTCGATCGGCATATTCATTGGCCAGTGCCTTGATTGTACTGGACTTCCCGGTACCGGCATCGCCATACAACAGCATATTCACTGCCGGCTTACCTTCTAACAGAGCCTGGACATTAGCGACGATCTTCTTACGCTCTGGTTCATAGCCTGGCAATTCACTCAGACGCTGCGGATCGGGGTAGGCAACTGGTTCCAGACCTGCCTGACTCAGGGTAAAGACATGGTAGTCCGCAAAGATGCCATAACCCTTCTGCGCAACTTCGCCAAGACGGGCTTCATACACAGATTCCAGGTCACAGGGAGAGTTGTTCCATCCGGCAAATACTGCCGGGCTCAGTAACGAAAAGTCGGAAGGGGTCAGGGAAGCCGCCTGCCCGAGAACCTTCAGTTCCCGCCGCAGGGTTTCCTCAATCCGGTCGGAAGTTCTTCCTTCCGCCTTCATGCGTACCGCGACATTCTCGCTGTTCATCACCGCATGAAGCAGATAGTCACTCCAGTTATCTGTGACTTCATAGAGCCCCGCTTCAAAGTCAGCGCACGTGGCGGTAAAGGAAACGGAATCCTCCGCTTCCAGCATGTTCATGAACCGCTGAATGACCGGATCACTAAGCAGGTCACGAAAGATGACCAGCGATCGCATCTGCGCATATATTGCATTTAAATCACTCATAACAACCTCGAATCTTCATTGATTCAGTATATTCCAAATTATCCGTGAAACAAAGGAGGACACATGAAACTTACAGGGTCAGAGATCTTTGTGGAAGTGCTTGTGGAACAGGGTGTAGATACGTTGTTCGGCTATCCCGGCGGCGCCGTTTTGAATCTGTATGACGAGCTCTACCGCAATCAGGACCGCATTCACCACTATATGAGCGCTCATGAACAGGGTGCCAGTCATGCGGCAGACGGGTATGCCCGGGCAACCGGAAAGACCGGCGTCGTGCTTGCGACAAGCGGACCGGGTGCCACAAACCTGGTGACAGGAATCGCTACCGCCTATATGGACAGTGTGCCTATGGTGGCGTTTACCGGGAATGTCGGTACTGGAGGCCTGGGAAAGGATTCCTTCCAGGAAGCGTATATCGAAGGCATTACCATGCCGATAACAAAACATAATTACACCGTGCGCCGGATTGAAGATCTGGCAGACACCATGCGGGAAGCCTTCCGTATTGCGCAGTCTGGCAGAAAAGGACCGGTGCTGGTAGATATCCCGAAAGATATCTCCGCTGCGGTAACCGAGTTTGAACCGAAGGAACCGGTTCGGCCGGAGGTTATTGATACCTATGACACAGAACAGCTGAAGAAAGCCGCTGAGCTGCTTGGCAGCGCAAAGCGGCCAGTGATCTACTTCGGTGGCGGAGTGATCTCCTCCGAAGCGGAAGAACCTTTGAAGGCAGTGATGGAAAAAGCGGATATTCCTGCCACATGGACCTTGATGGCTAAGGGCATCCTTGATGATGAAGATCCGCTGAACCTCGGCCTTATTGGCATGCATGGAAAGTTTGTTTCGAATAAGGCAATTGACAGTGCAGATGTCATTCTGGCGGTAGGCACGCGATTCTCGGACCGTGTCGCATTAAACCCTGCCAAGTTCGCCCGCAGCGCAAAGATCATCCAGTTTGATATCGATGCCAGTGAAGTGGATAAGAATGTCGAAGTTGACTGCTCTGTTGTGGGAGATGCCAATGTCGTGCTTCGGGCATTCCTTGAACTGCTGCCGGAAGCAGACCATACAGAATGGCATAAGCAGATTACGGAATGGAAGGAAAAGGACTATCGGCCTTATGACAGTGAAACAGCTCTGAAGCCGCATCAGATTCTTCAGAAAGTATGCGAGCTCTCTGGTGATGACAGTATCTATGTCACAGATGTTGGCCAGCATCAGATGTGGGCAGCGCAGTATCTGACGCATGTAAAGCCGCGTCATTTCCTGACAAGCGGAGGCTTGGGAACGATGGGCTATGGCTATGGGGCTGCCATTGGTGCTCAGATCGCCAAAGGGAAAGAACAACGTGTCATTCACCTGACAGGAGACGGAAGTTTCCATATGAATCTGAATGAAGGTGTTACCGCCGTCAGCTATGATCTTCCGGTCATTACCGTGATCTTCAATAACCAGGTTCTTGGCATGGTAAGACAATGGCAGACACTGTTATATGGAAAACGGTATTCCAGCACTGATCCGCATCGGAAGACCAATTATGTAAAGCTTGCGGAAGGCTTTGGGGCTAAGGGCTGGCATTGTGAGACCCTTCAGGAATTTGAAGAAGCGTTCAAAGAAGCTTTGAACAATCCTGGTCCTTCCTGGATTGAATGCGTCATTGATAAGGATGAGAAAGTGCTTCCGATGATTCCGGCGGGCGCAACTATTGAGGATATCATCCTGGCGGATGGAAAGGAGGCCTGAGATGGCAGAGAAAACCTATCCCCGTTCGGTAATCAGTATTCTGGTAGAGAACCACTATGGTGTGCTGGCCCGGATTTCCAGCATGTTCAACCGCAGAAGCTTCAATATTGATGCGATTACCGCAAGTGAAACAATCGATCCGGGAATTACCCGGATTACCATCACCGTTCATTGTGATCAGAGCACTTTGAAACAGATGTTGTTACAGACGGAACGTCTGGAAGAAGTAAAGCAGGTCTTCCTGCTGGATAACAACAGCCTGCAGAGAGAGCTGTTACTGATCAAGGTGGAGAGCGATCCGGTGAAGCTTCCGGCTCTGCGAGATATCGCAGGTGTATATAACGCAAAGATCATCGATCTCTCCCCGGAGAGCCTGGTGATGGAGCTGACGGGCAAACCCGAGAAAATAGACGGTTTCCTGAAGATGTTTGGCAACTATAATGTATTGGAGATGTGCCGCACAGGTATTACGGCATTGAATCGCGTATAAGAAAGAAGGAGAAAAACTCATGGCGATTAAAAAGTATTATGATTCTGACTGCAACCTCGGCGTTCTTGATGGAAAGACAGTAGCTGTTATCGGCTTCGGTTCCCAGGGACATGCCCATTCCGAAAACCTGGCAGAAAGCGGCGTTAATGTCGTTGTTGGTCTGCGCGAAGGAAGCGCACATTGGGAAAAGGCTGCGAAATTCGCGGAAACACATGACAACTTCAAAGTAATGGATATCGAAAGCGCAGCGGAAGCTGGCGATGTCGTAATGATGCTGGTACCGGATGAGAAGGCTGCGGATACGTATAACAACCTGGTCGCTCCTCATATGAAGGAAGGCGATACGCTCGCATTCGCGCATGGTTTCAACATTCACTTCCAGTTTGTAAAACCGGCAAAGAACCTGAATGTCATCATGATCGCACCGAAGGGCCCGGGACATGTGGTTCGTTCCACTTATACCGAAGGCCAGGGCGTTCCGTCCCTGATTGCTGTAGAGCAGGATTTCACTGGCAATGCGAAGGAGATCGCATTAGCGTACGCTTCCGGCATTGGTGCTGGCCGTGCTGGTATTCTTGAGACCACATTCCGTGAAGAAACCGAAACAGATCTGTTTGGTGAACAGGCAGTTCTCTGCGGCGGTATCTGCGAATTGATTCATGCCGGGTTCGATACACTGGTTGAAGCAGGCTATGCGCCTGAAATGGCATACTTTGAGACCTGCCATGAGATGAAGCTCATCGTTGACCTCATCAATAAGGGCGGCTTTGGACTGATGCGTTATTCCATTTCCAATACCGCTGAATATGGTGATTACCGTACCGGAAAGCGTTTGATTACAGAAGAAACCCGTAAGGAAATGAAAAAGGTTCTCTCCGAGATTCAGGATGGCTCCTTCGCAAGTGAATTCATGCAGGAAATGTCCAGCGGACGTCAGGCGAAGTTCCTGGCAATGCGTAAGAAGGAAGCGAATCATCCGATTGAGGAAGTCGGTGCGGAACTCCGCAGTATGATGAGCTGGCTCAAAAAGTAATTTCTAAGAAGGAGAAAGAGATATGCGCAGTGACAATGTCACAAAGGGACCGGAACGTGCCCCGAACCGAAGTTTATTTTATGCGCTCGGTTATACGAAGGAAGACCTGGATAAACCTCTGATCGCAGTAGTTTCTGCCCACAGCGACATTGTCCCGGGTCATATGAATCTCGATAAGCTCACAGATGCGGTAAAGATGGGCATCGAAGCAGCCGGAGGAACTCCATTTATGGTTCCGGCGATCGGTGTCTGCGATGGAATCGCAATGGGCCATATCGGAATGAAGTATTCTCTGGCAAGCCGCGAACTGATTGCGGACAGCACCGAAACCATGGTGATGGCGCATCAGTTTGATGGTGCAGTACTGATTCCCAACTGCGACAAGATTGTCCCGGGAATGGTAATGGCTGCGGTACGCATGGACATTCCAGCAGTGGTATGTTCTGGCGGGCCGATGTTGGCAGGACGCTATGATGGCCAGGAAGTCAGTCTGTCCAAGATGTTTGAGGCAGTCGGCGCTTATAAAGCTGGCATGATCAATGAAGAGAAGCTGGAAGAGTGCACACAGAACTGCTGTCCAAGCTGCGGTTCCTGCAGTGGTATGTATACCGCAAACAGTATGAACTGCCTGTGTGAAGCAATTGGAATCGCTCTTCCCGGCAACGGAACCATTCCGGCTGTTTACGCTAAACGCCTGCAGCTGGGACGGGCATCCGGCGCGGCGATCATGGAGATGGTGAAGAAAGGCATTACTGCCCGGGATATCATCAATGAGCGCAGTGTCCGCAATGCGTTGACCTGTGATATGGCACTTGGATGCAGCACGAATACTGTGCTTCATCTGCTTGCGATTGCCAATGAGGCAGGGGTGGATCTTGATCTGAATCTCTTCAATGAGATCAGTGCCAAGACGCCAAACCTCTGTCATCTGGCTCCGGCGGGACCTACCCATATGCCGGACCTCTACGAGGCTGGTGGAATCGCGGCTGTTCAGGCAGAACTGGCGAAGAAGGATCTGCTTGATCTTGACTGTATTACCGTTACCGGTAAGACCGTCGGAGAAAACATCAAGGGTGCCTTCAACCGCAATAAGAACGCAATTCGCCCGATCGATGATCCGTACAGTGAAACTGGTGGACTCCAGATTCTCTTTGGAAACATCGCACCGGATGGCTGTGTTGTAAAACGCAGTGCGGTTGCGCCGGAAATGCTGACCCATACCGGACCGGCTCGTGTATTCAACAGTGAAGATGATGCGATCAAGGCAATCTATGAAGGTCAGATCGTACCGGGTGACGTTGTGGTCATCCGTTATGAAGGCCCTCAGGGAGGCCCTGGCATGCGTGAAATGTTGAATCCGACTTCTGCCCTTGCGGGTATGAAGCTGGATAAGACCGTTGCGTTAATTACCGATGGACGTTTCTCTGGCGCAAGCCGTGGAGCGGCGATTGGACATGTATGTCCTGAGGCGTTTGCCGGAGGTCCGATTGGACTGATTGAAGAGGGAGATCAGATTCAGATCGATATTCCTAACGCTTCAATCAATGTACTGGTATCAGAAGACGAACTGACAAAACGCAAGGCGACATATGTACGGCCGGAACCGAACATCAAGAGCGGATGGCTGGCTCGGTATGCCCGTCTTGTGGATGGGGCGAATCACGGAGCCGTGATGAAGTAGAAAAGAGGAGAGTGCTATGCTGGATATCAAAATCACAAGAGCTGAAACACTGAAGGAAAAACCTGCGGATGAAACAAAGCTCGGCTTTGGCAAGATCTTTACGGATCATATGTTTCTGATGGACTATGATGCGGGAGTTGGATGGCATGATGCTCGAATTGAACCATATCATCCCTTCAGCATCGCTCCGGGATGTGTCATCCTGCACTATGCGCAGGAAGTATTCGAAGGACTGAAGGCGTATCGCACTGCGGATAATACAATTCAGCTGTTCCGTCCGGAATGTAATGCGAAGCGGTTCCAGGACAGCTGCGAGCGGTTATGTATTCCTGCCTTCCCGGAAGATGACTTCGTAGAGTCAATCAAGGCACTTGTGGAAGTGGAAAAGGATTGGGTACCTCATACAGATGGTGCGTCTCTCTACATTCGTCCGTTCATCTTCGCAACGATGGAACAGCTGGGTGTTCATGCGAGCTCCAGTTATACCTACTGCGTAATTCTTTCGCCCTCTGGCGCATATTACGCAACAGGTCTGGCACCGGTACGTATCTATGTTGAAGATGAATATATCCGGGCAGCGCCTGGTTTAACCGGCTTTGCGAAGTGCGGTGGAAACTATGCGGCTTCCATTAAGTCTGGAGAACTGGCCGAGGAGCTTGGCTTCTCTCAGGTCTTATGGCTTGATGGTGTAGAACACAAATATGTGGAAGAAGTCGGTTCGATGAATATCTTCTTCAAGATTTCCGGAAAGATTTATACCGCTGCCTGTGTTGGAACGGTACTGCCGGGAGTCACACGACGCAGCATCATTGAGCTCTGCAAGGACTGGGGTTATGAAGTCATTGAAGGTAAACTGGCAATTGAAGATGTCATGAAGGCTGGACATGACGGTACGCTGGAAGAAATCTTCGGATCCGGTACTGCGGCTGTTGTCACACCGGTCAAGGAACTGAAGTATGAGGATGATACCGTGACAATCGGAGACGGTTCAATCGGTGAACTCACACAGAAGCTCTACGATACAATGACTGGCATGCAGTGGGGAAAGATCGAAGACAATAAAGGCTGGATCACACCCGTCTGTAAAGGATAAACACGTAAGCAGGAAGCGCTCGAGCGCTTCCTTTAAAAATATGCGGAATCAGAGTATTACACGTAAAGATGCTTCAAAATCAGCGGGGTCAGGCCGAAACGGTTTTATAAACATATCGTTTCATCAAGATTGATGCTTGTCTGCTCATGAATAAAAGTCCGTATTTTTCCTTCAATTCCTCTTCGTCTTGCATAGCGGAACATTTTTGGCTGATTGATGTGATATCGCTTGAAAGAATCTTCATATATAGCTGGATATTCTGATTTCGATATGATTGATCCGGAAATGCCACGCGCAAATAAGTCCACAAGGATTTTTTCAAGGGTAGCCTGCTTCATCTCTCCATAAGAGGGAGGAGCTTCCGAAATGATTTTCTTTACGACAATGGTTTCCTTTCCGGAATACCTGTAGTATTCCTCTTTCGTTGGGTTGAGGAGTACATGAGGATAATTCTCAAAGAGAAGGTTGAAAACACTCTCATCATGCATAGTTTCAACCTCGACAAAGACAGTATTACGCGAGATCTGATGGTTCACAAATTCATTCATCTGGTAAAGCTCCCATATCTGAAATGTGACAAGAGGATAGGACTTCGAGATGAATGAGGCGATTTCTTTACCGGTATTTGATAAGGGATAACTGTAATCTTCAATTCGAGAAATGGAAAAATGTCCTCTGCTTGTACGCGTGATCTCACCCTCCTCACACAAATTGCGTAGGATCTGATAAATCGTTGATCTTGCCATCTGAGGTGATTGTTTATACAGCGCATCCGCAAATTCACTGGTTGTGAAGTCAGTGTGATCTCTTATAAATTCAATTGCGGCAGTGGACTTCATTATTACCTCCTTTAGACTTATGGCAATGAATTTAAAACTTGCCGAAAATCTATACTTAGTATGATACTCATCGATCGCTTTTGCAATACGATATTCGGCAATAAATCAAAAACTTGCCGAAAGTCCAAGCTCACTAGAGGAGTTATTTCCGATCAGGTTTCTATTGCCGAAGTAAATTTGATCTGTAGTTTAGAAAGCATGGTGAAGACTTCAGAAAACCTTATATGATGAATCTTGAATCAATATATGTTATGCCTGGGCGAATAGTCGGCTGACGGTGTTCATATTGTGAACAACTGCCATAAGTGAAAACGGAAGTAAGGAATATGTCGGCATACGGCCCGAATCCTTAAGGAGAGAAAGAAATGAAACAATATAACGTTGAATATGCGCAGGTAAAAGCTCCACTTACCGACTGCACAAGAATCCCGATCATTCTTAAGGATGAGACACTGGAAGAAAGAAAACAGAAGATTCTGAATCGAATGAAACAAGAAGGGTTTGATGTTCTTGCGATTTACAACGATGTAGAGCATAGCGGTAACTTTGAATATCTGACCGGATTATTCACACGCTTTGAGGAAGGTGTCCTTGTATTAAGAAGTAATGGTGAAGCAACGCTGTTACTTGGAAATGAGAACCTGAATAAAGCCACAAACTCGAGAATTCCTGCCAAGCCGATCCATGTGCCGTATTTTTCTTTGCCGAATCAGCCGATGGCGAATACTTCTTCTTTTATTGACACCATCAAGGACTGTGGCATCCGAGAAGGAGACCAACTTGGTGTTGTTGGATGGAAACATTTCACAAGCAGTTATGACGATAACAGTCAGTTGTTTGATATTCCGTATTTCTTACTTGACGCATTCAGGAAACTTGTTGGGCAAAGCGGCAGTATCAAAAACGCAACGTATCTGTTTATCGGTGAACATGGCGTAAGAGTGACGAATAACGCAGATGAGATTGCGCATTATGAATACGGTGCTTCTTTAGCATCCGATGCGGTTTTGAATGCGATGAACCGACTTGAGGTTGGAATTCGGGAAACGGAACTCGGCAATGAGCTGACCCTCGATGGCCAGCACAACAGCGTCGTCACAATCGCTTCCAGTGGTCCCAGATTTGTTAAGGCAAATATGTTTCCAACAGATAATACAGTCAGGGTCGGTGATCCGATCTCCTTGACTGTTGGTTATAAAGGAGGTTTGAGCAGTCGTGCTGGTTATGCGGTAGAAAATGAAACACAACTGCCTCCTGAATTGCAGGACTATATATCGAAAGTTGTAGTTCCTTATTATTCCGCTTACGTATGTTGGATGCAGGGAATACGCATTGGAACGAAAGGGGGAGAACTGTTTCAAAAGATTGAAGAGGTTCTTCCAAGATCCGAGTATCACTGGACACTTTGTCCAGGTCATCTGACAGCGGATGAAGAATGGTTAAGTTCCCCGATTTATGAAGGATCTACAGAAACGATTCAGAGCGGAATGCTGTTTCAGATCGATATTCTGCCATCGGTAACTGGCTATGGCGGCACAAATGCGGAGAGCACAATCGCTTTGGCAGATGAAGCGCTGAGAAATGAGATTCAAAATCAGTATCCAGCATTATGGAGAAGGATTCAGGATCGAAGAAATTACATTATCAATGAATTACATATCAAAATTTCGGAAGAGATGTTGCCGCTATGTTCAACGGTTGGATATTTAAGACCATTTCTGTTAAACAAGGAAGCCGCGATGAGATGTAAATAAGCAGGGTGTTTTACCAGAAGGAGCATATCGTAGTTTGGGTGCTTCCTGTCTTATGACGTTTTTGAAACTATGCCATGTTGTGAGAGTTGGGATCAGGAAATAATGCTGGGAGTAGTTCAACCATACAAGCCAGAATAAGTTCGGGAATGAGAAATCACTCTAACATTACAATTCCATAGATGGCCAAGAAATTCTCTTATGTGAATCGACTATTGATAACGCAGTAGTCATATTAAAAACGACAGTTGATATTGAAAAAGTCGGTTCAAATAAGACGGGATATGAACGTCAACAAGGCGCTGAACGATGGGATGATTCTGCTTCAGTTTGCCTTGAATTCGACTGCGTTCTACCTGCTGTGATGACTATCTTTTAAAGCTCGGGAAGAGTATGATAATAGAGCTATGAATAACCTTGCACAGTTTAAAAGCAAACTGATTACGATTGCACTTCTGGTTGTCGCAATTGCGATTGGTTTATTCATTCTTAACTTCAAAGGCTGTAATACCATTTCCCCAGAGCCGGCCCCAACACCGACTCCGGAAGTGACGCCAGAGCCTTCCTTTGAACCTGTCGAAGAGCCAGTTGTGGAAGAGCAGCCTGAGGTTGAACCAGAGCCTTCCGTAGATCTTGAATCGGAAGATTCTCTGACGCGTTATGTGTCACAGACCCATCTGCTTTCGGAGAGCTATGTGCCAGCCGATCTCAGAAAAGTAAATGTACATACTGCTTCTGATCAGCAGCTTCGGGAAGAAGCGGCCGTGAAGCTGGAAGAAATGTTCAAGGCAGCAATTGATGACAGAATTTATCTGAAGCTTGTCAGTGGATATCGTTCCTACCAGGAACAGGCAGATCTCTTCAGTTATTACACGCAGACAAGAGGTGCCTATTATGCGTCTGTAGTAGATGATCACCCTGGGGCCAGTGAACATCAGCTTGGCCTTGGGGCAGATATCGGATGCTGGAATGGAGCCTGTGAGCTCAGCTATTGTTTCACACAGTACGCGGACTATACCTGGCTTCAGGAGAACTCCTGGAAATACGGATGGATTGAACGCTATCCGGAAGGGAAACAGTCTGTTACTTCCATTGTTTACAGCCCCTGGCATTATCGTTATGTCGGCGTGGATGAAGCCGCAAAGATTTATGAAAGCGGCTTAACTATGGAAGAATATTACGGGATTACTGATTAGTACATCGAGGGGAAGCGGGCGTGCTTCCCTTTGTATTTGAGATGATGCTGTGAATCATTCCAAACGAAAACCGCGGAGGAGTTCCGCGGTTTAGCTAATCGGTAAACATGATCGTAAAGTCCTTTGTGATATCGGCGGTATGCAGGAAGTTCTGCAGAACCAGTTCGGTATTATGACGGACTTCTTTCATGTAGTCGGAATTTGACAATACTTTCTGTTCGGTTTCCTTCTTGAATTCATCAATCAGTGCTGCGTAATATTCCGCATCCAGATTATTGAAGATGGACTCCGAAGTATCTGAGCGGACGGACGAATCATCAATTTCATGGGCCAGGACATGAATGGAAGGAAGGTGAATCGTGATGACTTCTCCTTCGTTATCCACATCAATCTTCACATCACTGAGATCAATTCCGGTACTGACCACTCCGTCATAGATGATGTATCCCTTACTATGGGTGAATGGATTGGTAAGTTCACTGCCAAACCAGGTAAGAACGCTGTCAAAGTCTGCGGCGTTGGTGTAGTAATACCGTGAGGTAATCAGATCCGATGCCGGTTCAAGTACTGCTTCAACTTCCTCTACCGTAACGGTCGTTGTCTCTGGGATAGAGGGCTCAATATGAAGTACCTCCGGCTCAGGTGTTACCGTGACCTCTGATTCTGGTTCTGGTTCACTTTCAGGGCGAGGCCATACATAGTAAACTAACGCGGTTACAGCTAATACAAGCACAAGGATCAGGAACGGAAGGGGATTGAGAGCCTTCTTTGTTTCATTCGAATTCATTGTCATACGCTTACTCCGAGAGTCGTTTCTGATCCATTCGGATCCGCTTCTTCATCTCGGGCAGAGATGGAGTTTTTATATCGATCTGTAAGATTGATTTCACCAGCCAGATCAAAACCATAAAGGTGAGAATGGGAATCACGCATGCGGTAATTAACATGACAGAGATCGCTTCCACAAAGTTATTGAGGGATGTCTCGAATTTCTCCACCAATGTAACGGCGCCACCGCTTATCGTGTTGACGAACTTTTCCAACAGGGTCTGATCAGTTCCTTCAATATTCTCCTTGATTTCTTCCGCATCCTTCTGAGTCTGTTCAATGCATAACTGAACATCTTCCTTATAGGTGGTTTCGACCAGTCTTGAAAGATAGACACTGGCTGGGATCACCAGAACCAGCGCAATAGAAAAGGCACAGACACGCTTGATCAGATGGTTTACCGTTTCATTGTTAAAAAAGCCGATGTTTATCGCTGCCCCAAGCAGAGACGCAGGAATTAGAAAACGGAATGCCGCAACCGCTGCGATGGTAATCAGGTATTTCTCGAGATGCACTGCCGCAAGTACGATAATCGAATAACTGCTGATATTGGCAAGTTGATCTGCGATCGGAGTTCCGATATCGCCAGGAATCATCGTAATCGCGACAGAAGCGGAAGTAGAAGCTCCCGTAAGCGCAAGCACCGTATTTGCCTTAGTATCAAGATAAGTGATCGCAGTCTTTGTGAACTGGCCATTGATATAGATGTCATGAATCAGAGTAAAACTCAGAACTGCCGCAATCAGAAATACGGCAATCCAGATCCATTTGTAGTGTTCTTCACGAATTTTGCCCATAAAATACCTCCGAAGTTCCGATATCACATGAACAGTGTTTTTAATAAAATGACGATGTAAGAAGTAATTTCATTATGTTGGATAATGCGTGAAATCGCAAACGCATATGATCGAATCAGAAGCCTGATGAAAGCGAAAGAAAAAGGCTCGCATGAGCCTTCTGGATGATACGTAATCAGAGCAGATGAATCTGATGTGCTTCGCAGGCACTTACCATTTCCTCTGGCCAGATGCTTGCCTGAACTTCACCGACATGTGCTTTATTCAACAACAACATGCATAACCGGCTCTGCCCGATTCCACCACCGATGGTATAGGGCAGTTCCTGATTCAGAATCATCTGATGATAGGGAAGGGTCAGCCGTCCTTCACAATGACTTGCCTTACACTGTGTGCGGATCGAGTCTTCATCTACACGGATTCCCATAGAAGAGATTTCCAGAGCGGTAGAAAGGCTTGGAAGCCAGAAGAACAGATCTCCATTCAGATTCCAGTCATCATAGTCCGGAGCACGCCCGTCATGAGGGTGTTCACTTCGCTTGAGCGGCCAGCCGATCTGCTTGATGAAGACACAGCCTTTTTCTCTTACAATGGCAGTTTCACGGTCTTTGACGGAAAGATCAGGATAGCGGTCTTCCAGTTCCTGGGAGGTGATGAAGAAGACATCATCTGCCAGATGGCAGACTGCTTCGGGATACTTGTACCAGACCTCATGTTCCATATGTTTGATGATCTTGAAGATTTCCCGTACGGTAGCTTCCAGTGTTTCATCTGTACGTTCCTGTTTTGTGATGACTTTTTCCCAGTCCCATTGATCGACATAGGCACTGTGCAGATTATCGAGAAGCTCATCCCGGCGGATGGCGTTCATATTGGTATAGAGCCCCTCATGAACCGCAAACCCGTATTTCTTTAATGCATAGCGCTTCCACTTGGCCAGTGACTGTACTACTTCAATACGTTCTTCGCCAAGATCCTGCATTTCGAATGCGACCGGACGCTCAATTCCATTGAGGTTGTCGTTCAGGCCGCTTTTCTTCGTGACAAATAACGGTGCGCTGATACGAGAAAGATTCATTTCCTTTCCAAATTCCTTCTGGAAAGTATCACGAATGTACTTAATGGCTTCCTGTGTCTCCCGTACGGATAATACGGGATCGTAATCCTTCGGTGTAATTACATTCATAGTTTTCGTCCCCTATAACGCAATATTTTATATGAATTTCATGACTGGAGACCATAAAAAATGCGATACCGGAAGATCGATATCGCATTCATGGGGTTTACACTTCAGCGAACTGAGAATTATACAGTTTTGCGTAGAATCCGTTTTTCGCAAGGAGTTCTTCGTGATTTCCGACTTCGACAATGTCGCCATGATCCATACAGAGAATCATATCCGCATTGCGAATCGTGGAAAGACGATGGGCAATGACGAAACTGGTTCGTCCGCGCATCAGGTTCTCCATACCTTTCTGGATGAGAATTTCCGTACGTGTATCAACTGAGGAAGTAGCCTCATCAAGAATCAGGATCTTCGGATCGCTGAGGAATGCCCGCGCAATGGTGAGCAGCTGTTTCTGACCCTGTGAGATATTGGTGGATTCTTCATTGATGACGGTCTGATATCCGTCTTCCAGCGTACGGATGAAGTGATCTACATACGCCGCATCCGCTGCCTGTATGACTTCTTCATCTGTCGCATCCATTCTTCCGTAACGGATGTTTTCCATGATTGTTCCAGAGGAGAGCCATGCGTCCTGAAGCACCATTCCGAAGGCATCACGCAGATCATTTCTGGTAAGTGATCTGGTATCAATGCCATCGACATAAATGGTTCCGCTGTTAAGATCATAGAAGCGCATCAGAAGTTTGACGATGGTTGTTTTGCCAGCGCCAGTTGGGCCGACGATCGCTACCTGCTTTCCAGGGGCGATATAAGCACTGAAATCGTGGATGATGATCTTTTCTGGATCATAACCGAAGTTCACATTCTCGAAGGAGACGGCACCTTTTACAGTCAGTTCGCCATGTTCATTGCGAATGGATACTGGATTGGAAGGCTCAGGAGTTTCCTCTGCTTCCTCCAGGAATTCGAATACCCGCTCTGCCGCAGCTGCAGTACTTTGAAGCACATTCATAATCTGAGCTGTTTGTGTGATCGGCTGATTGAAGGAGCGAACATACTGGATAAATGCCTGAATATCACCGATGGATAGACCGTTATGAATGGAGAGGTATCCACCAAGCACACAACATCCGACATAACCGATATTTCCGATGAAGCTTGTGATTGGCTGCATCATACCGCTCATGAACTGCGCTTTCCAACCGGCGTTATAGAGGTTCTCATTGAGTTCATTGAATTCTTCGATGGAACGTTCTTCGCCATTGAATGCCTTCATGACGATATGCCCGCCATACATTTCTTCAATGTGTCCGTTTACAGCACCGAGCGTTTTCTGTTGGGCTTTAAAGAACGGCTGGCTTTTTTTGACTACGATAGCGGCTGCGATTCCTGATAAGGGAACCACGATGAGCGCCATGAGTGTCAGCTGCCAGGAGATGCGGATCATCATGTAAAGTACACCGATGATCGTCACCAGGGAGGTGAAGATCTGCTGGATGGACTGGTTTAATGACTGTGAGACAGTATCTACGTCATTGGTGATACGGGAGAGAACTTCACCATGGGTCTGGCGGTCAAAATAGTTCAGTGGAAGGTGATTGATCTTTTCGCTGATCTCTTTGCGGAGATTATAGGTGACTTTCTGGGTAACTCCAGCCATGAGCCATCCCTGAATGTAGGAGAACACCATGGAAAGAATGTATATACTTCCCAGAGTTTTGAGAATGGAGAAGATTCCGTCGAAATCGATAGATCCGTTTCCGGTATACTTCGCCACAAGCCCCTCTGCCAGTGTAGTAGTCGCATTACCGAGTACTTTAGGGCCGATGATGGTAAAGACGGTAGAAGCGATGGCGAAGAGGATGATGATGGTAAGACGGATTTTGAAGGGCGCAAGATAACGGATCAGTTTGACAATACTTCCCTTGAAATCCTTTGCCTTATCACCTGCCATCATTCCGCGTCCGCGGGGACCTCCGCCCATTGGGCCGCGCGTTCTGTTTCTTGACTGGCTCATGCGAGTTCCTCCTCACTCAGCTGGGAGTGTGCGATTTCCTGATAGACAAGACAGTTGTTCATGAGATCGTCATGGGTTCCAATTCCGACAATCTGTCCTTTGTCGAGAACGATGATCTTATCCGCATGGCGGATACTGCTGATACGCTGGGCAACGATCAGTACGGTAGAATGCGTGCGTTCAATCAATTTGCCAAGGGCTTCCCGAAGCTTCGCATCGGTTGCGTAGTCAAGGGCAGAGAAGGTGTCATCGAAGATATATACCGGGGCCTGTTTCGTTAGTGCCCGGGCAATGGACAGACGTTGTTTCTGACCTCCCGATACATTGGTTCCGCCCTGGGCGATCGGTTCATGTATTCCGTTTGGCATCGCATGAACAAACTCTGCGGACTGGGATACTTCAAGCGCTTCTTCAAGCACTTCATCCGAGGCGGTTTCATCCGCATAGCGGAGGTTGGATTCTACGGTTCCCGCAAACAGAGTTCCTTTCTGCGGCACATAGCCGATGCGATCCCGCAGGTCTTTCTGTCTCAGCGATCGGATATCGGTGTCTCCGAAGGTGATGGAACCTTCAGAGACATCAAAGAAGCGGGGAATCAGGTTCACTAAGGTGCTCTTACCGGAACCGGTGGAACCAATGAAAGCTACGGTTTCACCTGGGTTTGCCTCAAAGCTGATATGCTTAAGCACATATTCTTCTGCTTTGGGATATTTGAAGAACACATCATGGAAGACGATCGGAAGGTTTTCTTCCGGCAGTGTAACTGGCGTCTTTGGATCGACAATGGCAGGTTCCGTTTCCAATACTTCAAAGATTCGTTTTGCGCTGACAGAAGAGCGGGGAATCATGATGAAGATCATTGCGATGATCATAAAGGACATTAATACATGCATTGCATACTGCAGGAATGCCATCATGTCGCCAATCTGCATCGTACCAAGATCAATCTGCTTACTTCCAAACCAGATAATCAGAATGGAAATGAAGCTCATCAGGAAGGTCATTGCCGGCATGATCGTAGCCATCGCCCGGTTAACGAAGATGTTGACCTTGGTAATATCGGTATTCACTTCATCAAACCGCTTCTCTTCATAACTCTGGTTATTGAAGGCACGGATGACCAGCATACCGGAGAGCTGTTCTCTTGTGACGAGGTTCAGCCGGTCGACCAGTTTCTGAATGATCTGGAATTTGGGTAGGGTTACCGTAAAGGTCACAATCAACAGGGCGATGATCACTAAGAGCACCCATCCAAGAATGGAGACCATGGAGCCATAACGGAATACCTTGAACAGTGATGTTAATCCCATAAATGGCGCAAACAGTACAATTCTTAACAACATTGTCAGAACGACTTGTACCTGTTGAATATCATTGGTGGTTCGGGTAATAAGGGAAGCGGTAGAGAAACGGCTGAATTCTTCGTTGGAGAAGGATTCCACCCGTTTGAATACATCAGCACGCATGTTTCGACATGCGCCGGTTGCGGTTCTTGAGGCAAGATAGGAAGAACCGATGGCACATAGACTGCCTAACAGCGTGATCAATAACATCACCAGTCCTTCATGAAGGATATAGGAATTCTGAAGCTTCTCGGTATCCATCCCAAGCAATTCATATTCCTGCTTCAACATGAGGATCTCTGCGGCCTGAAGGTTATCGCTGGTATAACCTGCAAGCTGTTCTTCTGCCTGCGCCTTGATTCCCTCAGCAACCATTGGGTTCTGTTCTGCCATCGCATAAAGTGTTTCGACAGAATCTAATCCCATCGTGGATAACAGTTCCGGATTTCCCAGCATCGAGACAATCAGAAACGGTTTTTCAATCGCGGTGCGAAGTTCTTCGGAAGAATTGTTTCCAACATAAATCGCTTCGCTTTGATTTAATGGATATTCTGTACTGAACGAAGCATCACCAGCTTCTACTCGGGTATAGCTGTTTCGAAATAACTCCTGTTCTTCTTCACTCATGAACAATGTCATATGTTCATAGGTGCTCTCGCTTAACGCGGATGGGATGGAATCGGTGATTCCTCCATACTGTATTCCGTAGGTCACAATATTCGACATGTAATCGGGCAGGGCCAGTTCAAACTGAACCTGCGCAAACACAAGACAGATTACAGCCACCACGGAGAGCCAGAATGGTTTCAGATAACGTATTGCTTTAATCATCTGGATGCCTCCTATCATTTATGTAAATGCACTTCGCTATCCTACCATGCCTGTATTGAAAAGGGCGTGGACAATAATGAAAAGTTGATGAGAATCCTGAGGCGTTTGGAGTATATTTCATCTACTTTTTTCAAACATGCGGTATGATTTCGCAGGAAGGAAGATTTAACGATGAAAAAACTGTACTTTGGATCGGACTATCAGGAAGGAATGCGGGAGGAGATTCTGGCACGCCTTCAGGAAACCAATCGTATCCCAGTCAGCGGATATGGAACGGATGATTTCTGCGCATCAGCCATTGCAAAGATTAAGACTGCCTGTAAGGCAGAAGATGCGGAAGTGTATTTCCTCAGCGGAGGAACTCAGACCAACGAAACTGTTATCAGCTCTTTGTTACATGATTATGAAGGAGTAGTGGCGGCAGATACTGGACACGTCAGCCTGCATGAAGCAGGTGCGATTGAACATGGCGGACATAAGGTTCTCACAGTGAAGGGGATCGATGGGAAACTTCCGGCAGAGGGATTGCGGGAATACTTGGAACTGTTTTATGCGGACGCTAACCATGATCATATGGTACAGCCGGGAATGGTATATATTTCGCAGCCGACCGAATACGGCACGCTGTACTCCCTTGGGGAACTTCGAGCACTTCGTGAGGTATGTGATACGTATCATCTTCCCTTATATGTGGATGGCGCGCGTCTTGCGTATGCCTTGGCAAGTTCTGCCAATGATGTGACGCTTCCGTTATTAACAGAACTTGCGGATCTCTTCTATATCGGCGGCACGAAATGCGGTGCGATGATCGGCGAAGCACTTGTGATTCGTAATAAGACCCTGTTACCTCACTTCTTCACCTCCATTAAGCAGCATGGCGCATTACTCGCAAAGGGGAGACTGCTGGGGATTTCCTTTGTGACATTATTTACCGATGGCCTGTATGAGGCCTGTGGTGCCCATGCGTTACAGGAGGCAGAAAAGATTAAGAATGCGCTTAAGGAAAATGGGTGGAAGTTCTATCTTGAAACTCCGACCAACCAGATCTTTACGGTTGTGGAGAATGAAACACTGAAACAGCTGGAAGAACACGTTGTATACAGCTTCTGGGAGCCATATGATGAGACCCATACGGTCATCCGCTTCGCCACTAGCTGGGCAACAGATCCAGAAGATACAGAACAGCTGATTCGCTTGATTCAGGAATACCGCCCTGAATAACTAGCGAACGATGATCACGTCCCTTATCAGGGAAAGAAGGGGTTGTGCTTCTGTCGGCACTTCAGACGTGATACATTGGTCAAACGCCTCGGGAGAAGCGAAACTGTAAGATCCGGTATGCGTGAATTTCGATCCATCGCATAACAGGATCTTTTTCTCTGCGTGGGTGATGATGAACTGCTTGATTGCCATTTCTTCAAAGGAAAAGGTGGTGGGTTCACCATGCGAAGTAAACCCATCACAGCCAATGAAGGCGGTATCGATGCGGATGTGGGTGAGATTGTCCAGCGCAAATCCACCAGCCGTACATCCGCCCTTTTTCTGCATCCGTCCGCCGATCAGAATGATGTCATGGCGGGAGTTCTTCGCTGCCAGCGCAAAATCCAGATTATTTGTGATGATCGTAAGATCCTTGCGTAACGGCAGATAGCGCGCCATGGAAGTAAGTGTCGAACCTGGACCGATCCAGACTGTCGTTCCGTTTGTGATATGAGTGACCGCTTCCTTTGCGATCAGTGATTTCTCTTTTGCGTGCTCGGTCGCTTTGATATCGGTGCTGACCTGGGTATTGGAAAGTAAGGAAGCCCCGCCATGTGTTCTGGAACAGACGCCTAACGACTCCAGGCGGCTGAGATCCTGACGGATGGTTTCTTCACTTACCTCAAATGCTTTGGAAAGGGAAGCGACTTTGACTGTTCCTTCTTCGAATAACAGCCGGGTAATCGCTTCCTGGCGGGCAGCACTTCGTTTTGACATAGCTGAATTCTAGCAGAAATCTGTGAATCATGACCTGAAAAGCTTGAAACACAGAAAAAAATTCCTGTTATTTATAAATTCACAGAAAAATGATTGCGGAAGTATGGGGTGGTTTTGTATCGTGAGTCTTGGGTAAAGGAGAAGAAACGTTATGAAGTTACAGGCAGCACTGGATACCCTTTCGTTAGAAGATTGTGTCGCGTTACTTGAAGAGACGGGCGGATCTGTTGATATCGCCGAAGTTGGTACACCGTTTGTCATCGAGGAAGGGATGCGACCGGTAAAGGTATTTAAGGAAAAATTCCCGGACATTGAGGTTCTGGCCGATGTGAAGATCATGGATGCCGGGGAATATGAAGCGGATAAGTGCTTTGAGGCAGGTGCGGATATCTGCACGGTGCTTGGCGTATCGAACAATGCGACGATTGAAGGCGTAGTGCGCAGCGCAAAGCGCCATGGAAAGAAAGTTATGGTCGATATGATAGAAGTTCCCGATCTTGCGGGGCGGGCAGCGGAAATCGATGCGATGGGCGTGGATTATATCTGTGTTCATACCGCATTCGATGTACAGAAGACCGGAAAGGATCCGCTGGATGATCTGAAAGTCGTAAACAAGGTACTCAAACATGCCAAATCCGCAGTCGCCGGAGGAGTCAAACTCAATACAATCGATGCGATTGTGGAAGAAGGTGCCGAAATCATCGTCGTTGGCGGTTATATCTGTAACGCTGAAGATCGTGCAGCGACCGCAAAAGAACTGAAGGCTCATCTGAGGTAAGAAGTTATGAATAACAGAGAATATGGAGAAGTTGTCTGTAAGGAATTAAGTGCGACACTTGGGGCGATTGATATTGACGCAACCGAACGGTTTGCGCAGCTGTTACTGGACGCAGATGAAATCTTCTGCGCCGGGGCCGGGAGAAGCGGATTCCAGATCCGGGGATTTGCGATGCGGTTAATGCATATGGGACGCAAGTCCTATATGGTTGGCGAAACCTGCACCCCCAATATTACCGATCAGGGACTGTTAGTGATCTGCAGTGGAAGCGGCACGACCAAGTCTTTAGTCAACCATGCGATGAAAGCGAAGGAAGTCGGCGCTAAGATTGCGTTAATCACCATCAATCCGGATTCCACGATCGCAAAGCTTGCGGACGTGGTCATTGAGATACCGGCGGTCAGCCCGAAGAGTGAGGTTCAGGGAGCGGTCAAATCCATCCAGCCCATGGGCTCGTTGTTTGAGCAGAGTGAAGGCATCTATATGGATATTGTCATCATGATTCTCATGGAAAAGCTGGGGCTTGACAGTGACACGATGTTTGGCCGTCATGCGAATATGGAGTGAGTATGAAGCAGGAACTTGTAAGATATGTGGAAAAGCCCTGGGGCTATGAAAAGTGGATTGCGGTAACGGACAGCTATGCGATGAAGGAAATCTTTCTGAAGGAAGGCTGTCGGTGTTCACTGCAGTATCACAATGAAAAGGAAGAGCACAGTTATCTGTTAACTGGTCGGGTTCTGGTCGAAGAGGATAACGAACAGGGCGTGCTCGAATCGCATGAATACCAGCCAGGAGAGTGCTGGCACGAAAAACCGCTCGCAAAACATCGCGTCACGGCGATCGAAGACGCGACATTCATTGAAGTCTCCACACCTCATCTTGATGATGTGGTGCGGGTACAGGATGACTTTGGACGATAATTATGAAGCAAGGCAGGGGAAACCATCCTGCCTTTTGAGATATGGGATCGGGAAAGGAGTGCTATAATCACGCCATGCGAATTCCTAAGGTAATAGCCGTTGATCTTGACGGCACGCTGCTTCAAAACGGCGCTATGACACTGAATGACAATACATGCGGTCTCATGCATGAACTACATGAGAAGTATGGAACGCTGTTTGTGCCGACAAGCGGTCGGCAGTACTCCAATCTTCAGATTCTGTTTGAACCGATCAAGGATGAGATCGCCTATATCTGTGAGAATGGCTGCCTTACCTTTGTGAATGGGAAACTGATTCATCAGGAAGTCATGAAACGGGAAGATGGAGAGGAACTCATCCGGGCAATTCAGGAACGGGATGGATGTGATGTTCTGCTGTCCGGCATCCATACCAGTTATCTTTGTACGGAGGATCAGGACTATATCGAACTCATGTCCGAAGGACTTCGTAATTCTCTGACACTGCTGGATGATATCTTTTCCACCACGGAGCCTTATTTCAAGATTGCGGTATATGAAAAAGCCGGGCTCAGCGATACGAATTATTGGAAGGAATGGTTTGGTTCCCGGTTCAATGTGGTCGCTTCCGGATTATGCTGGCTGGACTTCATGCCAAAACATGTGTCAAAGGAAAGCGGGCTTCGGGCACTATCGGAGTACCTGAAGATTGCGCCGGAAGATATGATGGCATTTGGTGATCATGAAAATGATCGGGAGATGATGGATTTTGTTGGATGCCCGATCGCAGTGGACAATGCGATTGAGGAAATCAAGGCGAAATCGCTTTTTACCACCGACCTTGTGGAACACTCTTTGGAACGGATTCTTTCCAGGGAAGGTTATGATTGGTAACCAAAGGGTCTGAAACAGCCCTGAAGTCGCGTCAAAATAACAAATTCGTTCCTTTACAAGACCTCTGAAATTCTGTACGATAACCGTGTTCCTTTAATAAGGATTGTCCCGTGAGACAGAAAGGAAAGACGTTATGCGTATGTACAAGGTTGATGGTTACGATTTCATGCGTGAAAAGGCCGGAAACCCTGATTCTGTTTCCGGGTGTTTTAATCAGAAACAATAGCAGCCTGTGGATGGATTTCCGCAGGTTTTTCTTTTAGCGGGAGGTGCAGCGAAATGAAAAAAGTGGCGATTATTATGGGTTCTGACAGTGACTGGAGTGTTATGAAAAAAGCGGCCGTGGCCCTGAAGAAACTTGAGGTTCCGTTTGAGGTTCATGTGTATTCCGCCCATCGGACACCAGAAGAGGCCGGCAGTTTTGCGGCGAATGCGCGTGAAAACGGCTTTGGGGTGATCATTGCGGGCGCAGGAATGAGCGCAGCTCTGGCTGGTGCGCTTGCGGCGAAGACGACCATTCCGGTTGTCGGAGTTCCGCTGGACGCCGGGCTCATGGGTATGGACGCATTATTGAGTACAACGATGATGCCGCCGGGAATCCCGGTCGCTTCCGTTGGTGTCAATGGGGCGAAAAATGCGGCACTGCTTGCGGCGGAGATTCTTTCTCTTGAAGATGAGGTACTTGCGAAGAAGCTTGCGGATCAGAAAGTGGCCATGCATGATGCGGTGCTGGAAAAGGATGCACGGTTAAACGAAGAGGCAAAGAGCCTTTAAACAATACATGGAAGGAGACGACTATGAGTAAGAGCTTCAGTGACAGCTATAAGGCTGCAGGCGTGGATGTAACTGCGGGATATGAATCCGTAGAACTCATGAAAGAACATGTCGCAAAAACAAAAATCCCCGGGGTTCTCGATACCATCGGCGGCTTTGGCGGATTGTTTGCGCCGGATGTCAAAGACATGAAGAATCCGGTTCTTGTTTCGGGAACGGATGGTGTTGGCACAAAGATTAAGCTGGCCTTCCTGCTCGATAAACATGACACGGTAGGAATTGACTGTGTGGCTATGTGCGTTAATGATGTCATCTGCGCTGGGGCGAGACCATTATTCTTCCTAGACTACATTGCCTGCGGGAAGAATGTGCCGGAAAAGATTGCGTCAATCGTAAAGGGTGTCAGTGAAGGCTGTGTGCAGGCAGGGTGTGCACTGATTGGTGGAGAAACTGCCGAGCACCCGGGCTTGATGAAAGAAGACGAATATGATCTTGCGGGCTTTACGGTAGGTCTTGCGGAGGCGGATGAAATTCCGGATAAGACACGGGTAAAGGAAGGGGATGTGATTATCGGTCTTCCTTCCAGTGGTGTTCACTCCAATGGATTCTCATTGATTCGAAAGGTATTCGATATTGGAAACTGTGATTTGAATGCCTATTCCGAAGAGCTTGGGGCGGGCTTAGGAGAAACGCTGCTTACACCAACGGTGATTTACGTAAAACCGGTATTGAATCTTCTGAAGCAGGTTAAGGTGAACAGCCTTGCTCATATTACCGGAGGCGGCTTCTATGAAAACCTCCCAAGAGCTTATGGTGAAGGCGTGAATGCGGTTATTCGTAAGGGCAGCTGGTCGATTCCTCCGATTTTCCCTCTGATTCAGCAGAAGGGAAGCATCAGTGAACATGATATGTACAACACCTTCAATATGGGCATCGGTATGTGCGCCATTGTGGATCCGAAGGATGCGGACCAGGCGTGCGCTGTTCTTAAGGAAGGCGGAATTGACGCGGTGGTCATCGGTGAGATGCGCGCAGGGGATCACAGTGTGGTCTTTCAGGAGGCGGCCGAATGATTCGGATTGCAGTACTGGTTTCCGGCGGTGGTACAAATCTGCAGGCATTGATTGATGCGCAGAAGAATGGGCAGTTTCCAAATGGAACGATTGCGCTTGTGCTTTCTTCTTCCAGTGAGGCCTACGCATTAAAGCGTGCGGAGGCTGCGGGGATTAAAACAGCTGTCATTTCCCGGAAGGACTATGAACGCGGAGTGGCGTTTGATGAAGCGATCATTTCATGCCTTAAGGCAGAAGAAATCGAGATGGTGGTGCTTGCGGGGTATCTCTCCATTCTTGGGGAACCCGTCATCCAGGCCTACCCCGAACGCATTCTGAACATTCATCCATCCTTGATTCCCTCCTTCTGTGGGAAGGGGTTCTATGGCCTGAAGGTTCATGAGGCAGCCCTGGAACGAGGGGTGAAGGTGACGGGGGCTACCGTACACTTTGTTAATGAAATCCCGGATGGGGGCCGGATTCTGATTCAGAAACCGGTGATGGTAGAAGAAGGCGACACACCGGAAGTGTTGCAGAAACGAGTAATGGAACAGGCAGAATGGAAGATTCTGCCTGAA
>JAFUGM010000071.1 GCA_017469355.1 Solobacterium sp.
AAACCTGCTTGCAGTTGCAGGAGACGCAAGCCCGGGAGTTAAAATTGCCTATAATACGTTTAACAAAAACTTAGGGACTATGAATCGGAGTGACTTTCAAACGGCATCTCCCGGTTTGACAGTTGATCTTTCCTATTCAAGCGGTGGAGGAACTCGCCCGGATCAGGCGTTCAATGACGCGCAAAATTTCTCTTGGACTGCGGATTATACGCTTGATAGCAGTGGAAAACTGACAGCAACCGATAGGTACGTTATTTTGGTAACTGACGGTGCGCCGCAGGGTGTCAGGGATGGGGAAGATAGTAAGACTTCCAATGAGCAAATTGAAACCTGGGTCAGAACTGCTGCAAACAATCTGAAGAATAATTCCCATGTCAAGCTCATCACGGTTGGTTTGAGCATGGATAATGTCACGTCCGGAAAGAGACTGCTTTATGATTTGGCGGATCTCGACAGTAATGGTAATAAGATGTTCTATATGGCGGAGAGCGGCAGCGATCTGCAGAACATTTTCCGTCAGATTACAAAGGTTCTCATGGAAGATGCCGTGGTTTTGGGGGACGTCACTGACACTGTTGGCGAAGGATTCTATCTGGTGGACAAGACGACCGGTATGCCTCTTAAGAAGGGGAATATGATCGATATCGAGGGCAACCTGACGACAGATCAATCTAAAGCGGCTGGCGTGGTGCAGGATGACGGTAAGACCATCGTGTGGAAGAATCAGCCTATTGACTCGGTAACTGGCTGGCACGGAACAGTCTATGTCAAGGCACAGGAAGATCTGATTGGCGGAAACGCCATGAACACGAATGATGGAGAGGCATCGATTGTTGCAACGAAATATCGTGTGGGTGGGAATGATGTTGCTTTTGATACCACACTTGTACGCGATACGCTGAACCTCACCGCGAAACTGCCGTCCCCGAAAGTGAACGTCAATGAACTGACATTCTCCGAGAATAAAACAGAGTGGACGGTATATCTCGGAACAGAAGTTGATCCTGAGGAGCAGCTTAAGGCACTGTACGAAGGCCTCATTGTGGAAGAAGTGGTCAACGAAGATGGAAGTTTGCATTACACTCCTGCCGCTAACAGTATTAAAGAGCGAAGGGACGATAATACTGGAACAGCGGCAACGTTTGAACTCGCGCCGGTTATCTTGGAACGCTTGATTTCCGAAGGGACTGAAGATCAGAAAGCAAGGTATATTGCAACCGAGGATGATGAACAGGTTCTTAACTGGGATAACTTCCTGAAAGATATTCTGAAGACCGGCGGCGTCACCGTACCTTATCACCTCTATGGCATTGAGGGAGATGGCAGCAATATCGTCATTACGTTGGAGAAGAACACCAATCCTGATCCTATTGGTACTGAAACTGAACCGATTCCGAGCCACAACACCACCGTCGTGGGCGAGGGTGTGGAGACGTACACGCTCACGGTCAAGTACAATCCTGACTACACCGTTACGCCTGTCGGACAAGGCGGGCAGAGCACAGCAGATTTCCATACCGGCACCTACGGATCCATGTATCAGGGCCATGCTACCGGCCGTGAGACCAGCACGAATGAGCATGTAATCAATGTCTTTGCCAAGAAGCTGGGAATCGTAAAGGCTGACCAGGACGGGAATACGATAACCAGAGATACGGCAACCTTTGTTCTTTACCGTAAGGCGACTGACGATGAACTGGCGGATTCTTCCGTGACAAAAATAACCTTGTCCGGCCTGACGGGTAGTTATGTCGCGGCACAGACTCTTACTACCAATGGTGGCACGGTGATATCGGATGCGATCCCGCTGCTGTCTGATAACGAGCCGTATTATCTTGTGGAAACAAAAGCCCCTGCCGGATATATCAGGTTGTCTGCGCCACTGAAGGTGATCATTGATATGACAGGGCATAACACATGGACGAAGGTGTCCGATAATCGCACAGTGCAGGAAAAACCGGATCCATATGTATTGTCTAACTGGATGCAGGAGGCAACGATAAAACTGTTAAATCTGGATGATACAGACTATGATGGAACGCATTCTTTGATTTACGATCACATCAATGATACCACCGATGCATCCGCCACATATAAGATCTTAAACGAACCCGCTCCGGCCCTTCCGAATACCGGCGGCCCGGGCACCACGGCACTTTATCTTCTTGGTATCATGCTCGCCACGTTCGCGGGCGCGGGCCTGGTAATGCAGAAGAAACGGAGAAAAGCAGCATAAAAAACAACTATCGTCCCCAATATAATCGCATACGAAAACGGATATATTAATAATATTACAAATGCTACAACAAGTACCGACGCTTTGTTGGACATTTGTTGGACACGATGTGATATAAAGTATCTACGGTACCAGGACTTGAAGCATGTTTTAACTTTGAGACTGTTCCAAGGCCTTATTTCTGGTAAGATCGTAGAAGATTATAATGGGGACGAGGAGTAACGCTATGAAATATAAAAGATTTTCAGAAAGGATGGTCAGCCTGCTGCTGAGTCTGGTGATGGTGATCGTGTCGACCACGCCATTGTCGGCCTCTTCGATCGATGACGGTGAGCCGGCAGAGTATGTCGAAGCGTCTGAATTTGAGGAGACTATGCTTGATGAGAATGTCTTCGATGATATCGAAGAGGAAGATCTTCTTGATGATGGATTTGAATCGGATGATCCCGAGCTGGCAGATTATGCTGACGAATCACTTGATACCGGTATTGAAGAAGAGGAAGAAAGCGAAACCGTAGACGGAGCCGAAGAATCCGTGGAACCGCAGGAAAACGAGGACTTCCCGGATGATGATTCCCTGGAACAGTCCGAAGACGCGGATGAAGAGTTTGAAGAAGAGCTCTCCTGCGGTGAAGATGCGGATGCCGAAGATATCGTTTCAGAAGAAGAATCGTCGAAAGAAGAAGCCTTCTATGAATTCGAGGACCGGAATATCTATGTAACCGCGATTCTTAAGCACCCGGAAGCTGTTCCGGATGGCGCTGAGTTCAAGGTTACACGTGTGACACCGGATGTCGAAGGCTACAATTATGAAGCCTATATGGAGGCTTTGAACAAGGGGGCTGCGGATTCTGAAAAAGCGTCCTCTTATACTGATGAGAATACGCTTCTCTATGATATCGCCTTCATGATCGATGAATTGGATGAGGAAGGAAATCCGACCGGCAACCGGGTCGAGTATCATCCGGAAAATGATGATATCGAGATTGCTTTTTCCTTTAAGAAAGCACAGCTTTCCGAACAGATGGGAGCGGAGAGTTCGGATTCGGTCAATGTCTTCCATCTGCCGTTGGCAGAAGAAGTGATCGAAAACGTTGCTTCTACGAAGGATGCAACGGATATTTCTGCAGACGACATTACAGTAGACGGTATTGAAACGAAGATCGAAGACCTTGGAATCGATATCGGCGATGATGAGACGGCCACGTTTACTACGGACGGCTTTTCTGTGTTTGCGTTCACAGTGGACTTCTCGTACTTGGTGAACGGCAAAATGTACGATTTCAGCCTTCCCGGAGGCGGATTTGTGAGTTTCACAGACCTCATAGAAGTCCTTGGTATAATTGAGGGAACGAACAGTGGGGAAAATGACGTTAATTCTGCGGAAGTAACGGACGAAGATGCGCTCACGCTGAGTGATGTGACGGTTTCTGAGGAGACGAGGAAATTCGTCGCGGATGTGGAGAGCGTTGAGTTTTCGAATCCTGATTTGGTTTGGGTTGGGAAGGTTGAAACTGACAGCACGGTTGGCGAGATTAAAGAAGCCAACGGGCTGGAGTGTGAGTACTCAGCGGAGCTGACAGAAGAGCAGATTGAAGAGATTAATGCGCAGACCGTGGAGAGCGGAGACTGGGCTTTGATCAGTATGCTTCCGTTCGAGAGTGAGGAATCGCTGACCGTCACCATGAAGACCGGGGAAGTGTTCACGATCAAAGTGACGGACGCACAGATCATAAAGACCGTGATTGACGCGAAGGGCGACACCTGGGAAATCACTGTGACTTACGGCGAAGATGCAGGAATCCCGAATGATGCCGAACTGAAGGCTGAAGAGATTTTGCCGGAGGATGCGCGGTATCAGGAATATTACCAGAAGGCTGTCGAGGCAGTATCTGGAGAAACTGCAAAGGACAACTATGCGCATTTG
>JAFUGM010000003.1 GCA_017469355.1 Solobacterium sp.
ACTACCTGGGTCTTTCCGTCTTCTGTAATATTTCTGCCAATCACTTCAGCTTTCTTTGGTTTCATAATGTTCTTATCCGTTTCTTACAAGCATTATAGCGAGACATATAACTCATTTCGAGTCATCTACCTGAAAGGTGATACGCATCTGATGCCAGCGCTCATTGCCATGGGTGGATTCTTCACTGATTCCTTCATCAAGAAGCCCAAACCTGGTGTAATACGGAACCAGATCATCAAGGCAGGTAAGCACCACACCTGCTCTTCCTTCCCTCTTTGCGTCTTTGATCATCTGTTTTAACAGGAGGCCCGCATACCCATGGTTTCGATATTCCGGTACCGTCCCAACCCCGAAAATCATCTGCCACTTCCCGGATTCTTCATGCATGGTCGCATGATGATACATGTCATCGAGAAGATCCCGCTCATTGGTTGTCATTCCATTGACATAGGAAGCGATCTCTCCATCCTTCAACAGTAATTTGAAATGATTCGGATAAATGGTAAGCCTTTCTTTTAACGATGTCTTATCTGCCGCAAGATGCGGTGGGAAACAACGCTCTTCCGCAATTGCCATTGCGTCAAGATCATCTATTGTGCCTGTTCGTATCACTTCGGATAAGTCCTTGAGATATAACACATCACACGCAAAGTGCCCTGTGTTGCCAAGGGGATGATCGATTCTACGAAATCCATATCCTTCATAGAACTTCTGCGCCGCAATCATATTCTCAAAGGTTTCAAGATAGCACCTGCCATATCGTTCCTGCCCATAGGCCAATGCCTCATGAATCAACTGATGGGCAATTCCAGTACCACGTGCCTCTGGAAGGCAGTACATTTTCTGTAATTCGCAAAGGTCTCCTTCCATCGGTCCAATTCCTACGCCGCCAACGATCGTTCCATTCTGTTCTGCGACCCAATACGCACTTCCTTCTGCTTGATAAAACTCATAGAAACATGAAAGATTCGGGTCTTCCCATGCGGTTCCTTCATGGTCTCCTCCGAATTCTTTCAGGCAATAGCGGATCAGATACTCCACCTGCGCATTATCCTGGGGTTCAATTTCCCGGATGACCACCGGGCAGTCCTGGTTCTTCATAGTAATGCTTGTGTTTCAATATACTCTTCGTTCAATACTTCATACATGTCTGCCGCATCCTGTTTCTTTTTCACTTCTTCCACCGAATTTACCCGTACGGTAAGTTTCCGGCTTCCAAAGCGGACTGCGACTTCGTCTCCAACTTTCACTTCATGAGAAGGCTTTACTGCTTTCCCGTTGATTTCCACCCGTTCATTCTTTGCGAGCTCCTGAGAAATGGTTCTGCGCTTCAGAATACGGGATACTTTCAGCCATTTATCGATCCGCATCTTTGACGGCCTCCTTTGATCTGATGATCAGTTCAATCACAGTTTTTAATGACTGCGCACTCTTGGGAAGAGACGCAATGATACACATGTTGGTATATCGAAGTTCAATATCTTTACTGATCTCTGAAAACAGCTTAAACAGCTTTACCCCATCCAGGGTCTGCGAGAACTCCTTCGAAAAGGTCACCGTATGCATACCTCGTAGTTCTTTATAAGACGCTACCGAAGGGTCATTTACCAGAATATCGAGCTTTCGTTTTTCAAACAACGTGTCCACTTCTGCCGGAAGCTTTCCATACTGGTCACTGACTTCCGTCTTATACACTTCCAGTTCCGCAAATGAATTCAAACCATCAATCTTCTGATACATGGAAATCTTGTCATAGTCGTCCGGCGCAAATTCCTTTGGAATATATCCATTGCCTGAAACTAACGCATGACGCCGCTCTTCTGGCTGCTCTACTTCATGGCCTTTCGAACGTTCGATTGCCTGTTCCAGCATCTCGATATACATATCGATACCGACGGTATCGATGAAGCCGGACTGTTCCGGCCCCAACAGGTCACCAGCACCACGGATGGTAAGATCACGCATTGCGATCTTATAGCCGCTGCCAAGCCTTGCGAATTCCTTGACTGCCTGAAGCCGCTTGGATGCGGTTTCGCTTAACTGCCGTCTTGGCGGAACCAGAAGATATGCATACGCTACCCGATCACTTCTTCCAACCCGTCCTTTAATCTGATAAATCTGCGCCAGACCGAAATTCTGCGCATCTTCAATCAGAATCGTATTCGCATTGGGGATATCAATACCATTTTCAATAATTGTGGTACATACCAGCACATTCAGTTCTTTCTGATTGAACTGATACATCACATCTTCGATGGATTCCCGATCCATCTGCCCATGAACGATGCCAACCCTTGCGTCCTTGATATAGGACTGTAATGTGCGGGCAGTGTTGTAGATTCGATCAATTGAATTACAGAGATAGAACACCTGTCCATCCCGGGCCAGTTCCTTTTCAATCGCCCCGGTAATCAGGCCACGATTCATTTCCGCTACGTAGATCTGAACTCCATAACGGTTAGCAGGAGGGGTATCCAGTTGGGACAGTGACCGTATTCCAACCAGAGACATCTGTAATGTACGGGGAATCGGGGTTGCGCTGAGCGTCAACACATCGATCGTATTCTTATATTCCTTGATCTTTTCCTTATGTTCTACGCCAAAGCGTTGTTCTTCATCCACGACCAGTAATCCAAGATCCTTGAATTCCACATCCTTGGAAAGGATGCGATGCGTTCCAATCAGGATATCCACCGTACCATCCTTTGTCTCCTTCAGGGTCTGCTTTACCTTTGCGGGAGTCACAAAGCGATCCAGAACACGAATCGTGAAAGGATACCCTTCAAACCGTCCACAGAATGTATGGAAATGCTGTTCCGCAAGAATCGTTGTCGGGCAGAGCACCGCAACCTGCTTATTCTCCGCAGCCGCCTTGAATGCGGCACGGATCGCAATCTCCGTCTTTCCAAATCCGACATCCCCACAGACCAGCCGATCCATCGGTTTCGTGCTTTCCATATCCCGTTTGACATCGCTGACCGCCTTTTCCTGATCCGGTGTCAGTTCATACGCAAATTCATGTTCGAACTGTTTCTGCAGTTCGCTGTCCGGCTGGAATGCATGGCCAATGTTATCTTCTCTTGTCGCATACAGTTTCACAAGACGATCTGCCAGATCGCTGATGTTCTCTTCAAGTTTCTTCCTGGTTTTTTCCCATTCTCCTGACCCAAGCTTGTTTAACTTCGGTACGACACCTTCCCGGGAAACAAACTTTCGAACAAGACGAAACTGTTCCAGTGGAACTAAGAGTTCCGCGTTGCCTTTATAAACAACACGCAGGAAGTCGCGCATCGTTCCCTGTACTTCCCGGGTTTCAATTCCTACATACTGACCAACCCCATGATTGGCATGAACGACATAGTCTCCCGGCTCCAGTTCGTCATATCCGTGAATCACTTCTGCACTGCGGAATTTCTTTTCATACCGACCGACATGATGGTGAATTTCAAAGAGTTCCCGATCGGTAACGACGGTAAGGCCAGCTTCCTGTAACACAAACCCTTCCGGGAAGTCCGACAACATGACGTTAAAGCCCGGTTCGATCGCTTCTTCTCCGTCTACCAGACGATAAATGATCTTTTCATCCACACAGGCGCTTAACACTTTCTGCATCTGTGATTCATGAATGCAGAACAATACCCGTGACTCCTGATGAAGTAAGCGGAGTTTAATGTTTAATGGTTCATTGGGAAGATGTAATTCCGTGATTCCGGAAATGTTGTCATATAGCGGATCTTCATTCACCCGTTTACATCCCCTTCCAACCCGGGCATAGTCATGGAATACCGCAAAGCGGGGAAGCAGTTTCTTTTCCTGAGCCATTTCCTGAAGATAGGAAAGCGTCTCATCATTTAGCCGTTTTACCGATTCCTGTATCAAGGAATCATCGCCTGTTACGATGAGCGGATGATTCATGTATTCAACGATGGAGGAAGTGTGCTTAAGCAATGCGTAATATGGATATAAGCCCGGCTCACTGAGGGAGTGGTCCACAAGATCCAATGCGGTCTCCACATTGGATTCCAGTATCAGATCTCCTTCCTCTTCAAGAATCCGTTTGGCTTCCTTTCTCAGTTCCTTCTTATCTTCTTCCGAAAAGAGAATGTCACTTGCCGGGACAATTGTCACTTCATTGACCGGCACGACTGTCTTCTGACTTGCGGCGTCAAAGAAACGGATACTGTCGACTTCATTGTCAAAGAATTCAATTCGAATCGGCTGTTCATAGTTGATGGAATAGACATCTACAATTCCTCCGCGTGAGGCAAAGGAGAGTGGGGAGTCAATATGTGAAGCTTCATAGTAGCCGCCTGCCCGCAGTTTCCGCTTGAGGTCTTCCATCTCCAGCACATCATTCACCTTTACGGTAATGCATGCCTCACGGAATATCTCCGGAGAAGGAAGCTGGCGCAGAAAGCCACTGGGACAGGTGATGATTACCTGATCCGGATTCTTCAATAAGGACGCTAATGTCTCCACCTTGGATGCGGTCATCTCGGGGCTTGCGGCGATCGCTTCTACCCGAAGGGATTCATCCGCGCCGAAAAGCGCGCATTGTGTTTCACCCAGGAGGGTCGACAGGCGTTCATAGAGCCTCTGCGCGCTGTATAAGCTGTGTTTGACAACGAGAATCGGACGGGGGTGATTACGGTAAGATGCGGCGATCACCAGTGCTTCCTCAATCAGTGAGGTTAAGGGAAGCGGTCCTTTTTCGCTGTTCAGTTTCTGTACTGCGGGATTTGTCTGTAACTCTTCCTGCAGCCGAATTGGGAAGTTTTCTCTGTTTTCCAATTCTACTGTTCCTCTTTCTCCGTTTTAACTTTCCGGTTATACCCGGACATCACTTTATCCATGGGTTCTTTCACCCAGGCTTTTGCGGCTTTTGCGGCAGTATCGATACTGGTTTCAAACTCTGCCTGTTCCGCTTTGGGAACCGGAGAGAGCACCCAGTCGGGCACTTCATCATGTTTACCTTTACGGCTATGACCGACCCCAATACGAATCCGTGCGATCGCATCGGTCCCAAGACAGGAAATGATATGTTTCATTCCTTTCTGCCCACCAGAACTTCCCTTGGGGCGAATCCGAACGGAACCTACAGGCAGGTCCATATCATCATGAATGACCAGAATATCTTCCGGTTCGATGTGATAGTAATCCACTGCGGCACGTACCGCTGTTCCAGACAGATTCATGAAGGTTAACGGCTTCATGAGCAGTACCTTTTCTCCGTGCAGGAATGTCGTTGCGATTAAGGCCTGAAATTTACTGGTGTTAATGGATATGCCGAGCTGATCCGCCAATCGATCTACCGCCATATATCCGCTGTTATGCCTGGTCTTTTCATAGTCCTTTCCTGGATTTCCAAGACCGACAATCAATTTCATTCCGTTTCCTCTTCTTTCGTCTCTTCTTCCGTTACTGCTTCCTCTTCTTCGTCTGTTTCGCTTTCTTCTACCGGTAATGAAATGCCAAGCTCACTCAGCCACCGCTTTCCAAGACGCGTATTCGTACCGAAGTCCTTCAGATCCTGAATGCAGTTATCGTATTCTTCGGTATTTCCTTCTTCCTGATACAGCACCGCAAGAATCGCTTCTTCACAGTGTTTATACAGACCAATCAGCTGTTTGGAATACTTGAATCCTCCATAGTCCCCTTCCAGAAGAGATGTGATGAATGTCTTCCCGGAATCTTCCGTACGGGAATAGAACTTCCGGTTTTCTTCATAAATTCTCCGCAATAACGTGAACTTATTCGTATCCGCATATGCGCTCAGTTTTTCATCCAGCAGCTCCCGTAAGCCATCTGCCTTACGGTAATATAACCGGTTGGGAATCGCGCAGTACAGATAGAAGAAGCTGTCTTCATTGGGGTCATATCCCTTATTCTTTCCATCCGGATTCAGTAACAGATCGATATTCAGTGCTTCCAGATGTTCCTTGAATTCCGCATCTCTTGCGTAGAAGGTGTCACCCCATAACCGAAGCACACTGACCTTCTGTACATATTCCGCATCCTTCTGTTCTGCGATAAACGCATCCGCCTGTTCAAAGAAAGTATCCCTCTCATCAATCTGATCCAGGATCGCCAGCATCGCCCGGTTCAGTTTTCCCCGTGCCGACAGTTTGAATACCCGATAGAACATGTAGACCGAGATAGCCATTAATACAACATTGATCAATAAATTCATATGCGTGCTCCTGATGACCTATATTATAGCTCCGCATCGAGATTAATCCCGATGAAAGAGATCTCTTGTATATACCTTTTCCTTCACATCATCGAGAACCGGATCATACCGGTTGGCGATGATACTGTCACTCTGTGCCTTGAACTTCTTGATATCATTTACAACCTTACTTCCGAAGAAGGTTGAGCCATGTTTCAAAGTCGGTTCATAGATGATCACGGTCGCCCCTTTGGCTTTAATCCGCTTCATGACACCCTGAATGGAAGATTGGCGGAAGTTATCGGAATTGGCCTTCATCGTCAATCGATATACCCCGACAACTGTTTCCTTTTCACGGTTATGATTGAACGCATTATCTTCCGAATAGTTGTAATATTCCGCCTTCTTCAGTACCCGGTCCGCTATGAAATCCTTCCGTGTACGGTTACTGTCCACAATCGCATGAATCAGATTCTCTGGAACATCCTGGTAATTCGCAAGCAGCTGTTTGGTATCTTTTGGAAGACAATATCCGCCATACCCAAAGGAAGGATTGTTATAGAAGTCTCCGACCCGAGGATCGAGACACACTCCCTTGATGATGGATACCGTATCCAGTCCTTTGACTTCCGCATACGTGTCCAGCTCATTGAAATAGGAGACCCGTAAGGCAAGATAGGTATTCACAAACAGTTTGACTGCCTCTGCTTCTGTACATCCCATAAACAGAGTTTCTATGTCCGCTTTCAATGCGCCCTGTTTTAATAATCCCGCAAAAAGCTCAGCTTTGGCTCTTGTGGAAGGTTCACATCCCACAATAATGCGGGAAGGATACAGGTTATCATACAGCGCTTTGGATTCCCGCAGGAATTCCGGGGAAAACAGGATGTTTTCGTTATGGAACTTCTCCCGTACCTGACGGGTATATCCAACCGGAATCGTACTCTTAATGACAATAAGTGGTGGATCACTTCGCTCTGCCGTACAATCCATTACCGTCTGAATCACTGTTTCTACCGCAGAACAGTCAAAGAAATTCTGTGTCGGATCATAATTGGTCGGCGCCGCTACGATCACGATCTCCGCATCCGCATAGGCTGCCTTACCATCGGTTACCGCATGTAAGTTCAGTGTCCGAGCACCTTCCTTCGCCTCACGAAAATACTGTTCAATATACGCATCCTGGATTGGGGATTCCAGACGATTGACTTTCTCCACCTTTTCTTCCAGCACATCTACCGCAGTCACTTCATTGTTTCCTGCTAACAGCACCGCAAGAGAAAGACCGACATAACCGATACCCGCAACCGCAATACGGCAGGAAGGAAGTTCATCGGTTATCTTCTTTCCTTCGTCTGTAAAAAGATCCGCCGGTTCAAACCCGAGTGCTTCGCCCAATACCTCCAGCTGTTCAATGGAAGGAAGGTATTCCCCGCCTTCCAGCTTACTTAACATGGACCGATGTATTCCAGTTGTCTGAGACAGTGCACTCTGTGTCAGTTTTAATTGTTTCCGCTGTTTTATGACCGTTTCTGCCAGCAGTTCTCTGTTCAATCGCTTCATACGCCACCTCATTGTTTCACCTATCAGGATACACTTCTATTCAGAAAATGACACGGATATGTAACAAAATTATGATATTTTTCGTTTAATTCGGTCTAATTGTTACTTAATTTGTTATTTTAGATAACACCCATTATAAAAGCTACCAGAACATACAATTCCGGTAGCTCTATCCTTATTAATATAATTAATATAGCGTTGATCAGAGTGCTTCTGCGACCAGCTGCGCATTCATGATCGCATCGGTAATCCGATGCGGCTGCTTTGCGTCACCGATAACTTCAAACGGAATTCCCTTTGCGGTAAGAAGTTCACTGAGTGATGGATCCGGACGGAATCCAACAGCCGCAATCAGAGTATCCACGCCCTGAATGGTTTCCAGTTCTCCATTGAACCGATACGTCACATAGTCTTCTCCGACTTCTGTCACTTCTGCGTTTCTCAGAATCCGGCAACCCTTATTCAGTAACCGTTCCATCATCAAGGTTCTCTGATAGGTCTTATCATCCGCTGCCACATGATCCATCATTTCGATGATTGTCACGCGTTTTGCGCTGGGGTTGTCATCGTTGCGGGGATGAATCAGGAACTCTGCTGTTTCGCAGCCTACCGAGCCACCTCCCACAATCACGATATTTCTTCCTGTTGGAACCTTTCCATCCAGCACATCTACTGCCGCCAGGGCATGTTCACCAAGGAAGCGCGGACGTACGGGGCGGGCACCATTTGCCAGAACAACCTGGTCAAAGGAGTGCGCGTCAAGATAAGCTTCATTGACTTCGGTATCTGTTTCTATGGTTACCCCTGCTTCCTTAACCGCATAGATTAAGGACTTCACACCAAGCAGAAGATCTTCCTTTCCATTTGGAACGGCGGCAGTATGCATGTTTCCACCAAGAGAGTGCTTCGCTTCCGCCAGCGTTACTACGTGGCCTCTTTGCGCAAGAACAGCCGCCGCATGGAGACCAGAAGGTCCACCGCCAACCACAAGAATCTTCTTTGGACTCTCTGTCGCCACCAGCGGTACGGTTTCTCTTGCGGTCACCGGATTCAATGCGCAGTGAATCACTGGTCCGGTTACACGGCCGATACAATCCGTGCATCCCATGCAGTAACGGATCGCTTCGGTTCTTCCCTCTTTCGCCTTATTTGGGAATTGTGGATCTGTGAGTAACGCTCGGCCAATATATACAACATCCGCCCGCTTCTGCTTCAGCACCAGTTCCGCAATCCACGGTTCATTGATTCGGCCAACGACACCATAGGGAATAGTGATGGCTTCTCTCATCCGCTTTGCGATATCGCTGTGCACCGCTTTGGGGGAACCGGATGGCGGTGTGGTAATCCAGAAGGTTTCTGTCGTTCCACGGGAGAAATGAATAAAGTTGGCACCTGCTTCTTCTACCTGAGAAGCGATATACATGCCTTCAATCAGAGATTCTCCGCCATACTCGAGCTCTTCCAGAGATAGACGGGTAAAGATCGCAAAGTCCTCTCCGCATAATTCCCGAATTCGGCGAATGACCGTTAACAGGAATTTCAGACGAGCATCGGTACTTCCGCCATATTCATCTACCCGTTTATTGGATAGCGGAGAAAGGAACGAACCGATCAGACCATGACGATGGCAGGCATGAACCTCTACGCCATCCAGTCCCGCTTTCTTTGCGCGTAAGGCTGCCTGGGCAAACTCTTCAATGGTTGTTTCGATCACATCGATTGGCATTTCATTTGGCACAATTCCCGCTAACCATCCAGTACGGATCGCAATCGGGGAAGCTGCCCAGGGAATCATTCCATCGTTGTCTTTTGGAAGACAGGCTGGGCCGCCATGGAGTAATTGAACCACCGCCTTACAGTCATAGGAGTGAATGGTATCCGCGAGTTTCTTTACCATCGGGATCTGAGAATCATCATATAAGCCAAGATTCGTTAATCCCCGGTAATGAGATTTCTCGGTAATCATGGCACCTTCTACCGTAATTAAGCCAACGCCGCCAGCAGCTCTAGCCGCATAGTAGGCAATCGCCTCCTCTGTCATTCGATTCTGTGTATCGCAGAGATTGGTTGTCATCGGCGGCATGAAGATTCGATTCTTCACAGTCATTGATCCGATGGTGATGGGGGTGAATAATTCCTTAAATTCCATAAACATCCTCTTATAAATAATCAATCGGTTCATTCAGAAACATGAATGAAAACACACCATAGCTGAGCAGGTTGTCGTCCTGATCCTTTACATCTACTGCCACAACCGCAAGCCGTTTTCCATGTTTGATCTCTTTTGCGTAAGCATACAGTTTCGTACAGTTGAGACCGGGATTGAGAAAGTGAAAGTCACTGTTCGTCGTGGTGGCCTTGATTCCATACCCGGCACATACCGAACCTGCCGCAGTGTCTGCCAGTGTATAGAGACATCCCCCGGCAACCGAGTGAATCTGATTGCGTACCTTGTCGGTGACTTCCAGTTCGCATACCGCGTATCCTTCTCCAATATCTGTCGCTACCACGCCGACAAGATTCCGGAAGCTTCCGGATTCATTTCTTGCTTTAATGAGTCGTTGATAATCCATGTTATTTCTTCATCTGTCGTTCTACGAGCTGTTTCATCTTTTCCGCCATTGGCACATAACCAGGGCGTGTCAGCCATACTCTTGCCTTACGCCCGTCCTTCAGTTTGAAATCAAGATAGCCCCGCATCATATCCGGTTCCTTGAGAATCACTTCTTCAATCTCATTGACTTTGAAGTACTGAGGTCCTCTGGTAACCCATTGATATGGGGTATCAAACCAGCCGGCACGGCGGATATATACCTGATGGGAGTGATTCAGGTATACCGTTCCGTTCTTTGCGCGGAATTTATATTCCACGTTGTTGAAATTAAACTCTTTCGCACTATTCATACATTAAAGAAGGGCGCCCGTAGCAGCGCCCTTGAGATCCTTTCTTACATCGGCCAGAAGATCGGAGTCAGCACTGCAAGTGCAATCGCTGAAATGATATTCGGGATAATGTTTACGACCGTATAGTCCTTGAATCGATAACCACCCATCATGGTCATGGTAATCGGAGACGCACCAACCGGTGTGGAGAACGGCATGTTCGCACCCCAGATGACACAGAGGATTAACGGATAAGCGCTGAATCCTACAGTAGCCGCAACAGCTGCAGCGATCGGAGTCATGATCAGAGCGGTTCCGATGTTTGTCATGATGTTGGTCATGATTGCGCAGAGAACAGTGAATACGATGAGGTATACAACCGGAGAAGCGTTGCCAAGAACTCTTACGATCCAGTTAGCTACCATTTCTGCTGTCCCTGCGTTCTTGACACCAGCTGCGAATCCAACGCCGCCGGCGATCAGGAAGAAGACGTTCCAGTCAGTGGTTTCAACTGCACGCTTGAAGGAAATGGAGTTGGTCATGATCGCAAGGCACATACCCATCATTCCGACCACTGCCAGGTTCCAGTCCGCAAGTGTGAGACCGATACATACAACCAGGATGATTGCCGGGATCCAGCCCTTGAAGTTCTTCGGATCGAATTCCTTTAATGCGCTGGAGTTGAGATCCTTCATTCCTTCCGGTTCTTCGAAATCGAATGTCTTAACCATGATGTTATATCCGAAGAAGTAGTACCAGACGATGAAGATCAGCGGTACGATAACGCCCGGGATTGCGAGGTCCCACATCTTCATATCGAAGCCCATTTCAGGAAGCAGAGCTGCGATGGAAAGCTGTGTGGTGGAACCGATCATGGAAGCGCCGCCTCCGCAGACACCAGCGATACCCATCGGCATCAGGAAGTTACGAACCTTGAACTTTCCTCCGGAAGACTGGCAGATCGCGATTGCCAGATACATACCGATAACGACACAGGATGTGTTGTTCAGGAATGCGGAGAGCACTGCGACCAGTGTGAACAGCAGAACGATGGTTCCGCGCTCATCCAGTTTGACAACGGAGAGAAGCTTCTTGCCAAGGAACGCAGCGCAGCCGGTTTCCGCAAGTGCAGTACCGACAACCGCAATACCAAGGCAGAACAGTGTGACAGTGTTCGAGAATCCACTTGTGAATTCCGAAGTGCTGATGAATCCGCACAGAACCATCACGATACCACATGCGACTGCGGTAATACCGGATTTAAATACTTCTGTAGCGAAGAGAATCAGTGTGACAATCAGTATGATGAGACATACTACTGCCGAATATGGTGCTAAAAGCTCGCCGAAAATTGCCATAAGTCCTCCCTTTTATTTTTCGACTCGGTATTCCTCGATGACATCCCAGTTCACCTCTACGCCAATGCCTGGTTTGTTCGGGAAATACATATATCCATCCTCAATTTTTAACGGTTCCTTCAGCAGCGATTTCGGATACATTCCTTTCTTGAAGTATGCGATTTCGCACGGAAGGCTGATCTGCTTGCTGGAAACAGCGAAGGTAAGACATGCGGCACAGCCAAGATCTGTTTCTGCCTGTGTAGAGATCTGTGTCTGCATGTGATTAACTTCGGCCAGATGAACCAGCTTTTTAGATAAGGTGTAACCTGTACGCGGAATCTTGATCGCCAGACGCTTGATTGCCCCTAACTGCATCTGACGGTAGGTATCCGGAACAGTAAATGTACTTTCATCGGAAAGTAACGGAATGAGCGGATAACGCTCGGTGAACTCCTTACGGGTCACGTCATTCCATGCGGGAACCGGTTCTTCAATCGCGTTGACGATACCGGAGAGATGCGCACCGACATACATCAGCTGCTCTCTGGTATAGAGCTGGTTCGGATCGAGATAGATCTCAAAGTCATCCGGAGCGATCTCACGGATTTCCTTTGCCAGTTCAACGTCTTCCTTGAAGTGTCCGGCCTTCAGCTTGATTCCCTTGTATCCCTCGGAGATGATCCGTTTGGTTTCCTCCATGATCTGATCATGCGGGAACCAGGAACCTCCCGATACCCAGCAGAGCGGTACTTTTTCGCGGTACACGCCGCCAAGCAGATATGCGGAAGGAACGCCGAGCAGCTTACCGTTGAGGTCATGAACCGCAACGTCTACCGTTCCCTTTGCGACAAAGTTGAACGGAGTCTCACTCATCCGCTCCCAGAGCAGTTCGGTATTGAAGGAGTCAATTCCGATAATGCGCGGAATGATCGCTTCCCGAAGTGCCTGAAGAATGGATTCCTGGGTTTCACCATAGATACCCGTACGGGGAACTGCTTCACCGATTCCATATGTGCCGTCTTCCGCAATCACCTTGATCAGGGTGTGCTTGGCAACGGAAATCTGTCCGTTTGCCCAATGGGTTTCATATGTCTGCGGTATCGCAATGGGAATCAGTTCAATATCCTTGATCTTCATAAGACTCAGGCATTTGCCTCATTGAGGAAGTTGTCGATGAGTTCACCGACAATCTCCGGTGCTTCTACAGCGATGAAATGACCATAGCCTTCTACCTTCTTCCACTCGAGTTTCGGGCAGTTGACCATTCCCTTGATCGCGGTTTCGTAATAATGATCAGGAACGTTCCAGTCATCGGTTCCGCGGATCAGAAGAGACGGACATGTGATCTTATCGAGATCACCAGTTACGTCATAGTTGTTATAGAGGGAGAGGTCGCACTTCTTTGTGCGGCCGATTTCCTGGCATACGCCCCACATGATGTGATCATGTGCTTCTTTCGGCGCATAGCGACCGATCAGGCTTTCCGAAAAATCCCAGTGGGAGTGCTGGCAGGAAACATACGGGTTATCCAGAAGGTCAACCGTTGTTCCATAGCTTGTCTGCATCGCCAGAATCTGCGGGCTTCCCTGCATGGAGACCATCGCACGAACCGGATAGTTTTCCGCCAGGTAGTACACCATGTTTCCGGCAACGGAACATCCGACAACAATCGGATCTTCAATGCCGAGAGCCTGAATGAATGCCCAGGTGAATTCACCATATTCTTCCTTGGTCTTGATTCCGGTTAAGCCCGGCAGCGGCCAGGATTTTCCATGCGCCGGCATATCGAATGCGACGACGGTATACTTGTCAGCGAAGTATTCCATGAGTCCATGGTACTGACGTCCTTCACGGCCAGCGGTATGGAGACATACCAGTGTTCCATGAGGATTCTTGGGTCCGTTATTTGTTTCGTAGTAAGTCTTGATGCCTTTGACATCAATATAGGTTCCGGTAATGTTAGCCATAGGTTCCTCCTAGTCGCAGAACGCCTTAGCAGTAAGACGTGCAACCTGCGCGATGACAGCGTTGTTCTGACGGTTTGCCAGAGCGCTTCCAAGATTGGTGAACGGACGATCGCAATGCTTGACGGAAGTAGCCAGCTGGAAGTTGCGGTGTTCGAAGAACGCATTCCACTGTTCCGCATCGCCGCTGATTCCGACGTTGTATCCGTTGGAAGGCTGACCGATGAATACATCAATCATCTTTCCCTTGTAGAAGAACATGTTGAATGGAACGTTATCCATGATGAAGGTCATGTCGCCGGTGAAAAAACGGCCATCCCAGTAGTTGAGGAATTCGTCTGCTTCCGGACCGTTGATCAGTTCCTGAAGCGCCTTGAATTTCTGAAGCTTTTCTTCATTCGTCATAGTTTTCTCCTTTTTGACTTTCTGTTCTGTTATGCTTCGGCATCCTTTAAGAATTTGAGGATGACATTAGAGATCAGTTCCGGATCTTCCTGCGGATTGTAATGTGAGATTCCGGGAAGCACCTGATATTCCAGATGGCTGGAATTGGAGAGACGCTCCAGGACGGGTTTGTGCATTTCTTCGCTTTCCGACCAGTCGTCTGCGCCCCGGATCACAAGTGCCGGACAGGTAATCTTTTTCATGTCTTCTCTTACGTCAAAGCCGTTATAGACACCGCCGTAGTCTGCGCGCTTGACCCGGCCGATCTCTGTCATGACTCCCCATAAGATGAAATCTCTGTTCTCTTTGGAAACATTGGAGCCGATTAATGAATCTGTAAAATCGATGTGTGTATGTTGAACACTGGCATAGGGGTGATCGAGATTATCGATAACTGCCTGAGAGACAAACGGAGAGTAGTCGGTACCCGCCATTGATACAATCGCCCGTACCGGATAATGCTGGGCAAGGTAGAAACATACGTTTCCGCCAAGTGCACATCCGATACAGATAGGGTTCTCAATGTTCAGTTCCTTGAATACATCGATGATGAATTCACAGTAACTGGTTGGTGTATCGAGACACTTCAGTCCCTCCAGCGGCCACGACTTCCCGTGACCAGGCATATCAAATGCGATCACTTCCAGCTTGTCTTCCAGTGCGTCCATCATTCCGTGAAACTGTCTGGTTTCTCTTCCGGCAGACCCGAAGCAGCACATGACGCCTTCTTCTCTTGGCCCGTTATTTGTTTCAACGAAGATGGTGACACCGTTGACACTTACGTAACGTGATGTGATCATTTGACCCTCCTTTTATGCGTTGTCAGATAATTTCCTGATCTTTGAGTTCCTGAATCTGTTCTGCGCTGAAGCCGAACACCTCGGAATATACTTCGTCGTTATGTTCGCCAAGATGCGGTGCCGGGCGCTTGATTTCCGGCATGGTCTCGGACATCTTCACTGCAGAGTTGGTAAACCGCATGGTTCCGGATTCTTCATCTTCAATTTCCGGAAACATGTTTCTGTAAACGGAGAACTGCTCATCCGCCACAACCTGATCCAGGCTGTAGATCGGTGCGCAGGCAAAGCCGGACGGAAGCAGCTCTTCCATGATCTCGGATGTAGTCTTCGTAGTGGTCCAGGCTTCTACGATCTTATCCAGCGATTCGCGGTTCTTTACGCGGAGCGGATTGGTCGCATAGAGCGGATCATTCACCAGTTCCGGACGGCCCATCTTTTCACAGAGGATTCCCCAGAACTTCGGCGCGGAACCGTTGATGACCATATAGCCATCGGCGGTATGATATCCTCCGCCAGGAGCGGAAGAGGTGTAAGCGTTACCATTCTTGGTCGGAACTTTACCGGTGGTGAGATATACCTGCATCATGGATGCTTCTGCGGTAATACAGCCATCCACAAGCGAGATATCAATCTTCTGACCTTCACCGGTTTTGTCTCTGTGACGTAATGCCGCAAGGACACCAATGACAAGATTCAATCCACCCATGACATCGCCGAAGGAAGCACCGCAGCGTACGGGATCATCCTGCGGCCAGCCGGTGATACTCATAGCGCCGCTCCATGCCTGAGACATGGTGTCATAGCCTGCACGATACTTATACGGACCAGTCGCACCGAATCCGGAAATGGATCCGTAAATGATGCCAGGGTTAACCTTCTTGAGGTCTTCATAGCCAAGACCGAATTTTTCCATCGTTCCCGGACGGAAGTTCTCGATCACGACATCGGCGTTCTTTACCATCTCCAGGAAGACATCCTTCCCCTTCTTGAGGTTCAGTGTGATGCCGCGCTTAGAGCGGTTGAAGTTCTTGTAGTAATAACTGACGCCATTCTTCTGTGGAGCGAAGTTACGGCTGTCATCTCCGGTTCCCGGATTTTCAATCTTAATTACGTCCGCGCCCATATCTCCAAGCAGAGCTCCGGCAGAGGGAGCTGCCAGAACTCTTCCGAGATCCAGTACACGGATACCTTCCAATGCACCTGTAGTCATGAATTTCTTATCCTTTCTCATTTCCCAGAATCAGACATGCGGCGATCTGAGGGGGACCACCGAAGGTCTGGGAAAGTCCGATATGCACATCCTCCAGCTGACGCTCCGGGTTATCTACCTTGTGCTGCAGCTGTTTGTAGATTTCATATGTCATGCGGATTCCACTGGCTCCGACCGGATGACCGAAGCACTTTAGACCGCCGTCCACATTGACAGGTAATCCGCCTGTCCGCTCAAAGAATCCGTCGTTGATGTCCTTGATGGCTTCACCGCGCTTGGAGAACCCGAAGTCTTCATAGATTGCCATTTCGGTAATGGAGAAGCAGTCATGTACTTCTGCCAGATCAATCTGTTCGCGAGGATTGGTGATGCCAGCCATGTCATATGCCATCGCAGCGCAGTTGCGCAGTGCTTCAAAGCTGGACCAATCGAATTCACGCGGACGATAGTGCGGCGTGATCATGTCGGTCGCACAACCGAAGCCCTTGATGTAAATCGGATCTTCACGGTAGTTCTTCGCAAGATCTGCACGGGTGATGATTGCGCATGCCGCACCATCCGAAGTTCCGCAGCAGTCAAACAGACCTAACGGGGATGCGATCATCGGCGCTGCCATTACCTGTTCCATCGTGAGACGGTTATGGAAATGCGCCTTCGGGCTTAAGGAGCCGTTGTAATGATTCTTGATATCGATCTTCGCAAGCGCGGTCTTGATATCGTCATAGGAGTAACCGTACTTCTTGCCATAAGCTTCTGCGATCAAAGCGAAGGAACCTGGCGCATCACGTCTTGCCTCACGAACCGGATCCAGACCACGGCCGATACCCATACCGGCATAGCCTTTGTCCTTGAGCTTTTCGGCACCGATGGCCATGGCGATATCACACATTCCGCTGGAAACTGCGAGAATCGCATTGATGAGAGCGATATGTCCAGAGGTACACCAGTTCTCATTGCGAGTTACCGGAATGCCATGAAGCTTTAATGCGTCAGTTACCGGAGTACCGGAACAGTTGTTGGGAGCGTTGGTATTTGCGAAGTAGCAGACTTCCACATCTGAAGCCTGAATGCCTGCGTCATCAAACGCTTCAAATGCCGCATCGATAATCAGATCGGAAAGACCGGTGTCCCAGCGCTCTCCGAATTTTGTACAGCCCATTCCGATGATGGCTACTTCATCCCGGATCTGCTTGTTCTTAAAGTACTTTTTCATTTATCGCACCTCTCTTCTTACCGGACGAACCTTCCAGAAATAGTTCGGGAAGTTGCCGAGGTCGTGGAAGTGACGGAATGTGAATTCCACATCCATGTCCACTTTGACTTCCTCACGTACGAAGTCTGTCATGAGGGTATAGATATGAGCGCCATTGGATACTTCCGCAACTGCCTGAATGATGACGGGGTCATCACTCTGACCTGCGAATTCATCGATTGAGAAGGTGTAGAGCTTTCCAACTTCTTCCTGCGCACTGAACTCTTCGTACTCATCCTTGCTTCCGCAGCAGTCGCATACCCGGTTAATCGGGAAGAGTGCAGCACCGCACTTCTTACAGACACTGCCATGGAGGCGGAGGTTGATGCGCTGTTCTCTCCAGGTCTGTGCCCAGGAGGGCTCCAGCTTGTATGGTGCACCCGGCTCTGCCTTGGCAATTCCTCTCCAGGAAAGGAATCTTGCGTAGCTGTCGAGCGGTGCCCGGGTTTCCAGATAATGCGCGATCTGCGGTGCCGGCCGCTTCGCATATCCCGGTAATACCGTCAATACGATTGCGGAGGCTCCGCTTCCGTAATCCACAACCAGGATCTTCTGTCCGATCTCAGCGTTTTCTAACGCATTGACAAGTCCAAGAAGTGCCTGTGCACTGCCGCTGTCACCTACGGTGTCAGTTAATGTTGTGGAGAGCTGCGTCTCTTCGAATCCATTCTTGAGAAGGAGTTTCTTAACGAGTTTGGGATTGCCCTGAGAAACCAGAACAACCTTTGCGAAATCTGCGGCGGTATAACCATCCTTGAGAACCTTCTTTAAGATCAGTCCAACTTCACGGAGGTAACCTTCTTCATCGCAGAACCGCTTTTCCGCATGACGGGTGTACTTTTCATCCGCCGGGCGCCAGTAGTCATTGATTTCTTCATTGATGAATGCGGTGTAATCCACCGAAGCGAGGAGTTCATCTTCACTTCCTTCCGCAAGTACAACCGCAGCCGCCGCGTCACCGAAGCTTGCCTCCTGGGCAGACTTAGGGAAGCCATTGCGGGTTTCTGCGGCAGTAACTAATGCGTTCTTTGAAGTCCCTGCCTTTACCGCGTCTAACGCAATGCGCAGTGCGTTTGTGCCGGAACGGGTGCCGCTTGTCACATCTGCGGTGAATACTTTTTCATCGAGCAGATCGCAGGCGACGGAGATTAATGCGGAGTTCTGTTTTTCCGCATAGGGTGCAGTCGTTGTCGCAAAATACAGCGCGTCAATATCAGAACGGCTGACGGTGCGGAAACAGCCAAGTGCTGCTTCTACTGCCATGGTGATGGAGTCTTCGTCAACGTCGGCGACACTCTTTTCACCTCTGGCTCCTTTTCCACCCCAGGCCTTACTGATGTCTGCCTTGGGAAGATACCGGTACGGAAGATACGCACCTGTAGATTTGATACCAAATGTCATTCGATTTTCCTTTCTTTTCTGATTTTCTGTTTACGACTTCATACTAGCTAACCGGCAATCCCACTTTCCTCCCACAAACAGAGGAAAGGGCTTACACAGTTTTTCTATGTTCTTTGAATCAGAAGCCGATGATGAAACGAAGTGAGCACAGTGCTACGAGCACAACGTACGCAACGATATTGAAGGGACCACCGATTTTCTGATAGTCCTTGAAGGAATAGCCTTCCGCAAGCGTCATTGCGTAGGAAGCTACACCGAGCGGTGTTGCGTAACCACACATGACGAAGCAGGTGACCATGTATATAAATAAGGTAGGGTTCAATCCCATCTGCTGTGCCAGCGGGATGAAGATCGGAGTTAACAGAGAAATGGTTGCGGTATGAGAGAGCAGGTTGGACATGATTGCACACATGAGACCAAACACCGCTACAACAATCACGACAGAAGCATTTGTGCCGATGAGATTAACAAGACCATTTGTGACATAGGCTGCAGCACCAGAAGCGTTCAGACCCTTCGCAACACCAAGTGTCGCTCCGACAACAACCAGGGAATTCCATCCCATCTTTTCGAATGCAGTTTTTGCGGAGAGGCAGCCAGTTACGATGCACGCAAGACCTGCAAGAGTTGCTATGGTACCGGAAGACCAGATTCCGGAAAGGAACAGGCCTACCATGACGACGAGAATAACGAAGCAGGTATACATCTTGGGATTACGTACCTCTTCCTCTTCTCCAGCCTTTTTCATCTCTGCGATATAGTCGGGCTCATCCGGCATATAGGCAACGCTCTTTACCAGTGGTTTGTATGCGATGAATGCGAACCATACCGCAAGCAGAATTAAAAGCGGGAATCCAGTCAGTCCGAGTTCGAAGAACGTAAAGGTACGAAGTCCTTCCTGTTCCAACATGGACTGGGATACCAGCTGAGGTGTGGATCCTACTAATGTACAGGCACCGCCTACCATAGTGGAAATGCCCACCGGCATGACGATATGTTTCGCCTTGATTTTTCCGTCTGAAGCTGCGGCTACCGAACGAATCAGCGGCAGAAACATCGCCATAACGGAAGAGTTGCTTGTGAATGCGGAGAGAATACCCGCCACCATAATGAGAACGAAAATCATTTTCCTCTCATTAAAGCCAACTGCTTTGATAATCTTCTTACCGATGAACTGTGCCGCTCCGGTCTGAAACATTGCTTCACCGACAATCATCGTTCCGGCAATCATAAATACCGTATCGTTGGAGAATCCCGAGAATACGGTGGATTTATCAATAATTCCCGTCACAAAGAATGCCAGACATCCAAGCAGTGCAGTTACCCACAGCGGATAGACTTCGCTGACAAATCCAACAATCATAAGAAGAATGATGACGAAGGATATTGCGATCTGTAATGTCATAATCTGCTTCCTTCCTTTCCTGACCTGGTCATTCTAGGAAAGAAGCACCCCTGTCATCATCCTGTCGAACTGCAGTATCTCTGCGTTGTTTTTCCTGTTTTTCTAGGAAAGATACACAGAAAACACCCAGACTTCCTTTTTCATTGAAAAATACTCGCAGTTTCTTCCAACTTTTATCGGATGATTCCAGGTGTCTGTTTTTTGTACCTTATACGTGGAGGACATTATGTACGACGCGTTAACAGATGGTTCTGCTTTACAGGGACTGAAAGTGCTTGATCTCGGGCAGATGATTGCCGGTCCGTTCTGCGCTGCCATCATGGCAGATATGGGAGCGGATGTGATTAAAGTAGAGTCTCCTTCCGGGGACCTTTCCCGCAATTCCCTTCCTAAAGTGAATGGGGAAAGCACCTATTATGCCAATTTCAACCGTTCCAAACGTGGGATTACGTTAAATCTCAAAAGCGAACAGGGAAAAGAGGCATTACGGAAACTGATCACCACTGCAGATGTGCTGATCGAAAACTTCCGCCCCGGAGTGATGGAACGGCTGGGCTTCTCCTATGAAGAATGTACAAAGCTGAATCCATCATTAATATATGCGTCTGTTTCCGGATTCGGTCAGAAAGGTGACTATGCGTCCCTTGCGTGCTTCGATCCGATTGCCCAGGCAATGAGTGGTCTGATGAGTGTTACCGGACCGATCGGCGGACCGAATATCCGCTGTGGTGCCTCCATAGGCGACATTATGGCTGGCCAGAATGCATTGATCGCAATTCTTGCGGCACTGCATTACCGTTCGCTTACCGGAGAAGGTCAATACATCGATATTGCTTTGACGGATGCCTGTATTGTGGCGCTGTCTTCCTTGAATGCGGTATACAACACCACCGGCCGGGTTCCCGGCCCCCATGGTAACTCCTTCGACGCCACTGCTCCTGGCAACACTTACCGCACCAAAGATGGAGTCATCTCCATCTCGGCTGGACAGGTACGGGAGTGGCCGAAGTTTGTCAAAGTCCTTCACCATGAAGAATGGCTGGATGACCCGCGCTTCTCTGTTGTAGAAAAACGGGTTGAAAACCGCGATCTTCTCGATCACCTGATTGAGGAGACCACCCTGCAGTACACAACCTCGGATCTGATTGATCAGCTGCGGGCAGTCGGTCTGCCCTGTGCACCAATCAACTCCATCGAAGATGTGGCGAATGACCCTCACTTCCGCGATGAGAGAAAGATGTTTGTGGATATCGATCATCCGGTCATCGGAAAAGTCCGAATTACCAATCAGGGCATCAAGATGACCAAAACGAACCCGTATGTGCGCTCTTCTTCGCCTGTACTTTCCCAGGATACCGATGCGGTTCTTTCCGAACTCGGATACTCTGCGGAAGAGATTCAGGACATGCGTACAAACGGAGCTGTCTGAGTAAATCCCGGATACCTGCGGAAGTTCCTATTCTCAAAATCCTTTTTGTTCTCCTCTTCCGCAGGTATTCTATGCCAAACCCCACAAAAAAATCTGTTGTCCTATCCTCCTCAACAGATTTTTTTGTTTGTAATTACTCTTCTGCCTGATCTGCGGTATACAGCAGATAAACCATATACAACATCATCCGATCCTTTGTCTCAAAGTAGTTATATCCAGTCAGTATTTCAATCTTCTGAAGACGGTAACGAAGCGTAGAGATGTGGATAAACAGATCCTTGGCCACCGAATCAAGCGTTGGCGCATAGAAACAATGAACCATGGTATCCCACAGCGTCATGTCATACTTTTTGTCATACTCCTTGATCGGATTGATGATTTCCCGAAAGAGAATGGAGCTGGTGCTGGTATGTAAGGCATGAGACAGAAGTCCGATCTCCAGATAATCCGTATAGAAATAACAGCTCTGTTCCGGATTCATCATTGCGCCATAATGAATGGCTTTCTTTGCCTGGGAATAGCAGTCAGAAATCTGATGGAATTTGGATACAATCAGAGAAACACCAAACTGGAACGAAACAGATACAGAATCACTTACCTGCGCACACGCCTTTTCGATCAGTTCCTTCATCTGGGTGTTGGTTACCTTCTGCAGTTCCGATACCAGAACGATGAAGAGGTCTCCCTGCTCAAAGGCGATGGCAGAGGTGATATACCGTTTAAAGATGTTCTGAACCACCTGTCCCCGCACAGCCTTTTTCTCTGCAGAAGTCTGCTTGAGCAGAATTAATGCATGTTTATCATTCGGCACAAAGCCAAACAGCTTGAGCCGATCAATCGTCAACATCTCATTGACGTTATCGGAAAACAGGATATCATCGAGAATCGCCGATACCAGTTCCCGCTTTGCCTTATCCTCTATGACATGTTCAAACAACATGATACTGATGGTTCTGGACATGGATTGAACCATGTTGTAAGAGAATGGATCCGGGCCTTCTGTAAAGCAGACATAGATATATCCATTCACTTCCTTCTGGTTCCCGCATGGTACCAGCAGCTCTTTTCCCTTTTCCCAACAGGCAAGTTCGGGATCCTTGCGAATCTGTCTGCGGTATTCTTCTACCGCCTGGGTTACTTCTTCCTTCCCCCGACGCATTTCCGGAAGATTGCTTTCGACAATAATATTCAGTTCCGCATCTGCTAAACAACAATAACATTCTGCCTTTGAGGTAAATGCGTGAAATACTTCTTCCATCGATCCCCCGCGGAACAGGATGTCCTGCAGTTCTCCCTCAAAATCAATGGTTTTCTGCGTTAACAGAAACTGATCATCCGCAATATAGGAAAGTGAGGACGAGAGAATCTCCCGGAAATAGGTTTCCTTGTCTACCGTAAGAATCGGTACCCGATACCGTTCTCCGACCGCAATGATATCTGGATTGATGTGGTCCACATAGCGTCCAAGCTTAATCGCAATCGCCGCCACATTGGCCCGGCAGAGATCCTCCACTACTTCCAGCACCTTCGCCTCATCTTTGTGATAGGCAGAAAGCGTTGTAAGAATCATCGTTTTGGAGTCCAGCGTATCGATGTGAAAATCCGGTGTTTCCATGACGGTAAGGTAAAGCACTTCATTGTCCATCCCGCGCTCAGAAACAACACCCACATGATTCTGGTAAATCGGTAATGATAAAAGGTCTTTTACAGTAATTGCCATAACAAACCACCCTAACTGAATTCATTTTATTTGGACATGACGCCTGCTCGCTGTCCTGCATATCTATGAAAATCATCATAGTCTCTCCTATAAAAGTAGGAACAGCTACAGTTTGTGTATTCTGTTAATCATATGTATATTTGGGCAACCAATTGGTAATAATTCACTGAATGTAAATTATTTCAGTAATTTCTGTAAATATTTGAAATTATTTCAAAATTTCTTACATTTTTTCTTGAATTCAAACTTATTCCCTTCTAGAATACAGGGTATAAAGAAAGCGATGCGGAAGAAAAGTACTCCGGACTGGCCGAATACAGAGAGCGGGCGATGGTGAAAGCCCCGCAGAAGCACCCGGATGAAGAACCCTTCCAAGCCCAAACCGAACACGATAATGTAAGTAGGGGCGGCGTGAAAACGGCACGTTATCCCCGTTGAGACTTGTCTGAGTCTTTTGAGAAGCAATTCAGGTGGCACCACGAAGCGGCCGCATTCGTCCTGATCCTATGATCAGTGCGGTCCGTACAGGAGGTGTCATTTTATGTGTTCTATCTATTTTGTGATGGGAGATTCTGTTCCCGAAGAAGTTCTGAAGAAATGCTTTGAAAAAACCAAGTCCCGTGGTCCGGACATGAGCTGCTTCCTTAAGATTCCCTGTGGATATATGGGGTTCCATCGTCTTGCGATCATGGGATTGGATGAAATGGGGATGCAGCCATTTCAGATGGGAAAGGATTATGTGATATGCAATGGAGAACTGTATGGGTTCCGCCCGCTGCGGGAACGGCTTGCACAACATTATGAATTCAAGAGTACCTCGGATTGTGAAATCATCCTTCCTCTGTATTACGAATATGGCACTGATCTCTTTAAAACCCTGGATGCGGAATTTGCGATGGTAATCTATGACGGTACTCATGACAGTGTCATTGCCGCAAGAGACCCGATTGGTATCCGTCCGTTGTATTACGGATATCTTCCAGATGGAAAGATTGCCTTTGCCAGTGAACCGATAAATCTGATTGATACCTGTGAAACGGTTCTCCCCTTCCCTCCAGGACATTATTGGAAGGATGGTGAGTTTGACTGCTATGCGGACCCTTCTCATGTTGACCAGTTCACCATGCAGGAAGAAGCACATGTTACCGCAAAGCTGCGCCGGTTATTAATTGATGGAGTAAAGAAGCGTCTTGACGCAGATGCTCCCATCGGCTTCCTTCTTTCCGGAGGTCTTGATTCTTCCTTAGTTTGTGCCATTGCGCAGTCTTTAACCGATCATCCGATCCGCACCTTTGCGATCGGAATGGATGTAGACGCCATTGACTTACATTACGCAAGAACCGCAGCGGAATATATTGGCAGTGATCATACAGAAGTCATCATTTCAAAACAGGATGTAATTGATGCGTTGCCAACTGTAGTTGAACTGCTTGGCACCTGGGACATCACAACCATCCGTGCTTCCATAGGAATGTATCTGGTATGTAAGTACATCCACGAACATACCGATGTACGTGTACTTCTCACAGGGGAAATCTCCGATGAACTGTTTGGATATAAATATACCGACTTTGCGCCAAACGCTGCCGAGTTTCAAAAGGAAGCGGAGAAGCGTATTCATGAACTTCATGTATATGATGTTCTGCGGGCAGACCGCTGTATTTCCTACAACTCTCTTGAGGCTAGAGTTCCCTTTGGTGATCTGAAGTTTGTCCGCTATGCGATGAGTCTCGATCCGGAACTGAAGATGAACACCCATGATATGGGAAAATATCTGATCCGCAAGGCCTTTGCGGAGAATCATATTCTTCCCGAATCCATTCTCTGGCGGCAGAAGGCTGCCTTCTCCGACGCCGTCGGTCATTCTCTGGTAGATGATTTAAAAGCCTATGCGGAAACGAAGTATACCGATGAAGAATTTAAGGAACGGTGTTCCTCTTATACCTACTGTCCTCCCTTCACAAAAGAAAGCCTTCTCTACCGGGAACTCTTTGAATCCTGCTACCCTCATCAGGCTGCGATGATTCCAGATTTCTGGATGCCGAACAAGACCTGGCCAGGATGTGATGTGGATGATCCCTCTGCCCGTGTACTTTCCAACTATGGGGAAAGTGGAATATGATTTCCTATACACAAAATATTCGCATTGACAAGCCTTGACAGCGCACGTATTATAAATAAGCGATTGTTCAAATATGACGGAGGTGGCATGAATGAAACGAACATACCAGCCTAGCAAGAGAAAAAACAAGACGACTCATGGCTTCAGAGCTCGTATGAGCACAGTCGGCGGTCGTAAGGTTCTGGCTAGACGCCGGGCTAAGGGAAGAAAGGTTCTCTCTGCTTAATTAAAACCACCGTTAGGTGGTTTTTTTCAATCAATTATGAAAAAGATCAACCGGGTAAGAAAATCTCAGGAGTTTCAGAAACTGATTCATATGGGAACCAAATACGCCAATGGCTCCTTTGTTTTATACGTGCGTCCAAAGCAGGAAGCACAGGCCAGAATCGGTATCACTCTGCCAGGAAAGATCGGCCATGCGGTGGAACGCAATAAAATCAAACGTCAGACCCGTATGATGTGTGAAGAACTTGTGGATTTTAATTCCTGTGAATTTGATGCGATTATTATCGTTCGTTTCCGCTATAAGGAGCTCTCCTATTCTGACAACAAAAAGAACTTGGAAAAACTCCTGTGTAAGGCTACAATGTTAAAGCGTATATAAATAAGGAGAAGGAATTGATGAAACAGTATTCCCCGATGAAGAAGATTCTCCTGATTGGCTCACTCGTCGCTTCGGCAGTGATTCTGACAGGATGTACGATTCCTACAGATCCGGAAACACATGAGATTATTCAGATTACAAACAGCACAACGTTCTCTGAAATCATGGGTTCCGAAAGCTGGTTCAGCGCCATTCTTGTATGGCCTTTAGCACAGGTATTAAACAAACTGGCTCCAGTAATCGGTGTCGTTGGTGCGATTGCGTTAGTTACCATTGTGGTAAACGGAATTCTGATGGTTTTCACCCTGAAGTCCACCGTCGCTACCCAGCAGATGCAGTTACTGCAGCCGGAAATGGATAAGATCCAGCGGAAGTATGAAGGTAAGGATGACGAAGCTTCCAAGATGAAGCAGGCAACGGAAATGCAGGCACTGTACAAGAAGTACAATGTCAATCCGTTCAGTATGATTCTGATCACCTTCCTGCAGTTCCCGATCATTATCGCAATGTATCAGTCCGTACAGCGTTCCACTGCGATCCGTACCGGAACATTCATGGGTCTCTCGCTTGATCAGACCATCTTGAATGGTCTGCGCAACGGACAGTGGGGCTACCTGATCATCTTCGTTGTTATGGGTATCTGCCAGTTCTTCTCCATGATGCTGCCACAGATGCTTGCGAAGAAGAAAGCGGAACAGGAAGCGGCGAAACATCACCGCAAGCCGGAAACTGCACAGAACTCTCAGCAGAAGATCATGCAGTACTATATGATGGCAATGATCCTGGTATTCGGTCTTATGTGGCCGGCTGCCATGTCGGTATATTGGGCAATTTACTCTCTTGTTACGATTCTGAAAACATTGCTTGTGCAGAAGATCATTGAAAAGCAGCAGAAAGAAGGTGCGAAGAAATGAAAAACTACACTGGCAAAACACTGGAAGAAGCCATTCAGGCTGCAGCAGAAGACAAGCAGGTAACTCCGGAAGAGATCACCTACTTTGTAACAGAGGAGAAGAAGGGCCTTCTAGGTCTTGGTTCCTCAGTATCCATTGATGCTTACTGTCTCGATGATGTAAAGGAATTCCTGTTTGATTATCTCGGTAATTTCTTTATGGGAATTGACTGTGATCTTGAAGCAGCGATTGAAGAAAAGAACGGTGGATTCATTGTGAATCTCAATGCTGACAACAACGCGGTATTAATCGGTAAGATGGGTAAGACACTCGCTTCCCTGAATACGGTAGTACGCGGTGCAGTAAACGCAGAGTTCAAGAAGCGTATTGATGTCATGGTTGATGTCAATCACTACAAGGATGAGCGTTACCGTAAGCTCACCTCTATGGCAAGACGTATTGCCAAGCAGGTTCAGCGCTCTCACGTAGACGCAGAGCTCGACCCGATGCCTAATGATGAACGTAAAGTGATTCATAAGGCACTCAACGGCTGGCATAACATCAAGACAGAATCCTATGGCGAAGGCTTCGGCCGTCATGTATGTATTAAATACATTCCGGATGAAGACGTCGCTGAGGATACCGTTGAAGAAGAACCTGTTTCCGAACCTGAAGTCGAAGAAGTCACAGAATAATCAACCTATACAACCATGGAAGTTCCGTGGTTGTTTTTTTTATACTTCCATCATCAGTTCTGATCGTTTAAATTTGTTTTCTGATGCGCGCTAAAAGAAAGGAAACACTTTCACTTAACAGCTGCTCTCCATAGTAAAACGGAATCGATTCCGCCGGGATACCGAACGGTTCAGGGTAATCCAGATGTTCTGCGATTTTTACTGATCGAAATACGTGATAACTGCTTGTGACAATTCCGACATGAGTCGTTTTCTCTCCAATCAATGATCTGGAATTTTTCAGATTCTCATAGGTAGAAACCGATGTTTCTTCCATTTGAATCTGTGTTTCCTTTACACCAAGTTTTACTAACGCAGTTCTGATAGCGTATGCTTCAGATTCTGATTCATCCTTCCCTTGTCCGCCGCTTGCGATGATCTGTACTTCAGGATGACTTTGATAATACTTCCATGCGAAACGAACCCGTTGATTTAATGCCCGGGAAGGAACCTTACAACCAAGAACGATAAGTACTTCTGCCATTTTCTGCGATTGAGTTGAAGCAGTATGGATCTGAATCGACATCCAGCTAAGAAAAGTAATTCCAATACACATGATTCCTGCCCAGAATATCTGACCTGCTAATGAAAGCTTAGAAACAAGGATTGGAATACTCATGATTCCAAGAAGCGGAAGCCATAACAGACGCCTTAAATTAATTCCGTCCATAAGAAACAGAATCACAACATAAGCTGCTGTGATTCCGGTAAAAATAATACTGAGAATGCGAATCCATCCCATGAACTACCTGCTGGAAACAGAAAGACGAATAATCTGAACGGATGTCTCTCCCTGCTTCACAACCGGCTTTACAACACCTTCATAGTTGATTCCATTCGGAATAAACTCCGGTTCAAAACATACAGAGGAATGCGGACGGTAGGTAATACCTCCCTTTCCAACTGGCCCATCCAGGAAGTTTGCGGTATATACATGCATGCCAGGAAGATTAGATTCAACGGTTAATACTACCTTCTCTCCTTCACATACCGCAAAGGTACGGAGACCTTTCCCATTCACTGCCCAGTGATGATCAAATCCACGATTCTGAACAATCTGAGGTTCCTCACTGTTAATATCCTGTCCAAGCGCCTTTGGTGTACGGAAATCGAATACCGTTCCTTCTACCGGTTTTAACGGTAGTACAGCTACGCCATCCGATGCGTCTTCCGCATAAGAATCCGCAGGAATGGTAACGATATGATTGAGAATATCGCCTGTTCCATTCAGGTTGTAATAATTATGATTTGTCATCGCAAAGACCGTATCGTGATCAACTGCGGTGCCTTCTGCTTTCATCTCTACCCCGTGTTCTGTGAGTGTATAAGTTACCGTCACATCGAGTGTTCCAGGATATCCCATTTCTCCATCGCTTGATATACGATGAAATTTAACTGCGTTATCTGTAATTTCCGTTTCATACTTTACACGATCAAATCCAAGAGTTCCGCCATGAAGATTGTTTTCTCCATCATTTGCCTCGATATGATATTCCGTTCCATTCAGCGTGAATTTCGCGCCTTTTGTGCGATTTGCGGTACGACCAATAAAACCTCCGATATGGGCATCCTGTTTGATATAATCACTGACATTCTCAAATCCAAGAAGAATATCGATTCCACTCTGTTTATCCACCAGAGAAACCATCGCAGCCCCAAAGTCCGTAACGGAAACACTGACTGCGTCATTCTCTATCGTATAAAGAAAAAACTCTTCTCCTGCTTCATTTAATCCAAATGATCTGACTGTCATATTATTTCTTCCTCTCTTCCTGTTCATTATCGCAAAGAAACATGATTTCGGGGAGAAGTCTTTTCTATTTCTTATGAGGAATAACGATTGGTATACCTGTGTTAATAACTGTTGAAAATTATTTCATGTCAAATTGTAAATAATAGAGTTTTCCACCGGATATTCACATCGTTATTTGTTGAGTTTTCCACAATTGTGGAAAACTGTGAGTTTCCTCAAAAATGGCTCTATTATGCGGTTTTTCGCTGTTGAAAACTCCTCTGGTTTTACCTTTGTTCAAAAATTTATCAACAGTTTTCGCAGTTTCAAACACCGTTGATAACTTTTCCACATTTTTATCCACATATAAATTTGTGGAAAACGGTGGAAAACTATAAAAAATGTGATGTTTCCACAGGTTTTTAAATTTCTTAATTGTGGATAAAAAAATTACCCACAATTTTCCTGTGGATTTTCACTTTTTACAGTCATAAAATTGGAGTACACGCTCTTAGGGAAACAAGGATTATGACAAACTCAAAGGACCAATATCTGGCAGAAGTCTGGAGCCGGATTCTTGAATATCTGATGAATAACGGTAAACTTGACCCCACATTGATGGAGACGTTTTATCGTCCTTCCTATCTCGAGGAATTAACCTCCACAAAGGCAGTTGTCGTTACTCATAATATCATCGCCAGACAGATTATGATTCAAAATACGGATATGATATCCGCAGCGCTCGTTGATCTCCATTACGCGGACACAATGATTCCGGTGGAATTCATTCAGGAAAGTGATCTTGAACAGCTTCTTAAAACAAAGAACATCAATCCGGTGGATATGATGGATGAAGAATTTGAATCCATGCCGATAAATCCGGATTATACCTTCGATAACTTCGTTGTCGGAGACTGCAATCGGGAAAGCAGAGAAGCTGCGCTTGCCTGTGCAGTTAATCCTGGTAAGTATTTCAATCCATTGTTCATCTTTGGAAATTCAGGCCTTGGAAAAACACATTTACTGATGTCCATTGGTAACTATGTGAAGAAAAATTATCCGGATAAGAATGTTTATTATATTGAGTCATTAAAATTTGTGGATAAAGTTGTTAAAGCAATCCAGAACAATAAGATTGACGCATTCAAACAGTATATGTGTTCCATGGATCTGTTGCTGGTGGATGATATTCAGTTCCTTGCGGGAAAGGAAAAGAGTCATGAGATTTTCTTTTCCATCTATAACGAACTGGTGAATAATCATAAGCAGATCTGTATTGTCTCCGATCGGCAGCCTAAGGAAATCAAAGGATTGGAAGAACGTCTGATTACCCGCTTTGCGAGCGGCTTATCCGTAGGTATTGATTCCCCTGAATTTGAAACTTCCAAAGCCATTCTTCAGATGAAAATCAAAAACAGCGGAAATGATATTGATGAAGTAGAAGATGAAGGTCTGACTTATATCGCATCCAATTTTTCAGGAAATGTACGAGATCTTGAAGGTGCGTGGAATCGCGTTCTCTTTTATGCGATTATGGATCAGCCAAATGACAGTGTCATTCGATTTGAAACGATTGTTCGAGCGCTGCGTAACCAGGCAGTCATCTCTGATAAAACCGGATTATCCCCAAATAAGATCATCAAGACGGTTGCGGAATACTATAACTTGAACCGCCAACAGATTACCGGAAAAAATCGAACGAAAATCATATCCAATGCCCGACATATTTCGATTTATCTCTGCCGTAAGCTTCTGGATCTTTCTTATTCAAGAATTGGAGATGAATTCGGCGGCCGAGATCATACCACTGTGATTTCTGCCTGCGCAAAAGTGGAAAAACAGATTCAATCCGATCGATCCATGTCTGCCGCAGTCAATGAGATTGAAAAACTTCTCTCCGCCTGATTTTCCACCGCTTTCTCCTTTTATCCAACATAGTGGAATGTTAAAATAACTGCGTGATTAAAGGAAATCTGAAACTTTTCCACAGTTTCCACCGTCCTAATAATCATAAAACTGTCTTAATTACATACACACCAGGGAGGTGTCCATGAATTTCAAAGTAAACAAACAGGTCTTCTACAATGCGCTGACTATCGCGTCCCGCGCAATTTCATCTAATTCACCAGTTCCGATTCTTGTCGGAATCAAACTGGAAGTAGAACAGAATCTTCTTCGTATCACATCCAGTGACGCGAATCTCTCCATTGTTCAGACATTAACGAATGAACAGAATGAAGAACTCAAGCTCTCAGTCATTGATGAAGGTACGATTATCATCGATTCCCGTTATCTTCTCGATATTGTTAAGAAGATTGACAGTGAAGAAATCTCCATCGAGATCATTGATGGAACATTGACACACTTCTCTGGTGAGAAGGCAGAATTCCGTATTAACGGATATCGTCCTTCGGATTATCCCAATATTGATTTTTCTGAACCGGCAGTTCGATTTACACTCTCTTATGATGTATTAAACAGCGTCATTTCCGGTACCGCCTTCGCCGCATCCCCTAAGGAAACCCGTCCGGTTCTTACCGGGGTAAATATGCGGGAAGAAAATGGAGCGCTGGTTTGTACCGCAACAGACAGCTTCCGTCTTGCGCGTAAGACTATTCCTCTTTCCACCGATAACTTCTGTGTTACGGTACCCGCAAAGAGCCTGAACGAAGCGAAGAATATCTTCACTGGATCTGAATCCATCAGTATTTCACTGAATGAAAAGAAGATTCAGTTCCGTAACGGAACCATTGTTCTTCAATCCACACTTCTGGAGGGAAACTTCCCGGAAACAGAACGTCTGATTCCGAGTACGTTTAACGATACGATGATTATCAACCGCAGAGCTCTGATCTCCGCCATTGACCGTTCCTCCTTCATTAAAACGGATAATATGACCATTATCCGGATGGAAATGAATGCGGCAGACGATATTCTTGTCTCCTGTAAATCGCAGGAAATCGGTGAATATAACGAATCTCTCACCGCAATCAGCTATGATGGCTATCCTCTCGATATCAGTTTTTCGGGAAATTACCTGGCAGATGCCTTGAAGGCATTGTCGAGTGAAAATGTGAAACTTCAGTTTACCGAAGTCATGAAACCGTTCATTATCACCAATGAAACCGGTGATGATTCTCTGCTTCAGCTGGTGCTTCCGGTACGGACATATAACTGATAAAAATTATACGAAAAACAAGCGAAAAAACAGGTCGAAAAACAGGCCTGTTTTTTTATGTCAAAAAGGCCCTGAAACCCCCAATTTATGCGGGTTTTATGGTATAATTTACAGGGTTTTGAAACCGGAAAAAAACGAGGAAAAATCAGTGACGAAAATCAGTACGGAATTCATACGTTTGGAACAGTTTCTGAAGCTTTGTAATGAGTGCTCCACAGGGGGTCAGGCAAAGCAGATGATTTCGGCCGGTCTGGTTCTTGTTAATGAAGAAACTGAGTTACGCCGGGGAAGAAAACTGGTGGTTGGTGATACGGTCACCATCGAAGGCAGAAATTACGAGGTTGAATGATCGTAACGGAATTGAAACTGAGAAATTTCCGAAACTATGAGTCAGCCGGAATTACGTTGTCTCCGGGAATCAACTATCTTTCTGGAGATAATGCGCAGGGAAAGACCAATCTTCTGGAGAGCCTGGTCTATCTGTCCTTAACCAGATCATTCCGGATCGGGGATGATTCTCTTCTGATTCGAAATGGAAGTGAGTTTGCCAATCTTGCCTGTACGGTACGTGAAACCCGTGATATCCGACTGGAAGCTGTGATTCATTCAAATGGAAAAACACTTTCGGTCAATCGTCGTCCTGTTTCAAAAACCAGTGAATTCATCGGAATTCTTAATACCGTGCTGTTTTCTCCGGATGATCTTACGATCTATACGGATGCGCCAAGAGACAGAAGACGGCTTCTGGATCAGGAAATTACCAAGGTCAGTTCCGGATATCTCAGCGCATTGAAGAATTATCGGAATCTTCTTAAGGATCGAAATAGTCTTCTTAAACAGTTTCATCCCGATGAGGCATATCTGGAAGTTCTGGAAGAGCGACTTGTGAAGGAATCTATTCCATTGATTGAACAACGGACTGCGTTCATCAATTCAATCAATCAGACCCTTCCTGGGTATTACCGGATGTTGTCTGGTGAAGAAGCCAGCGCTGTGCTTCTCTATCACTGCTGTATTGAGCGGAAAAACCCGCAGGAGGAACTTCGAATCCTTTATAAGGAAACTCGACAGAGGGATATTGAGTTTCACAGTACAGGAAGTGGAATTCACCGGGAAGATATCAGTTTTTCCCTCCATGGGCAAAATGTGATCAACAGCGCAAGTCAAGGCCAGAAACGGATGATGATGTTGGCATTCAAGCTGGCAATTATGAACTATATCGAAACGATCAGTAAACAGAAAGCAGTTCTGCTACTCGATGATGTTCTGTCAGAACTGGATCGGGAACGGCAGATGAAACTGATGAATCTGATTAAGGGTCCATATCAGTGTGTCATTACAGGAACAGAATTACCACAGTTCCTGAATGATGGAACGCAGAAGGAATTCCATGTCGAACATGGAAGGATCAGGGAGGCATTGCATGAGTGAAGAAGAAATGAAACAGACAGAAGAAATCAGTACAGATGAGTTTGATATTCGTGTAGACCACGAATACAGTGACAGCGATATTCAGGTACTGGATGGTCTGGAGGCAGTACGCAAGCGTCCCGGTATGTATATTGCCAGTACCAGCGCAAAAGGTCTTCATCACCTGGTATGGGAAATTGTGGATAACGGTATCGATGAGGCAATGGCCGGTTATGCGGATACCGTAACCGTTACGGTAGATCAGGATAATATCGTATCTGTTGAAGATAACGGACGCGGTATGCCAACAGGAGTAAATGAGAAGACCGGAAAATCTACGATTGAAACAATTTTTACCGTCCTTCATGCGGGAGGTAAGTTCGGCGGTGGTGCCTATAAGGTATCCGGTGGTCTTCATGGCGTTGGTGCTTCGGTTGTTAATGCATTATCCCAATGGCTGGAAGTAACAGTATTTCATGAGGGAAAAGCTTACTTTGTCCGTTTTGAAAATGGCGGACATGCGGTAGAGCCGTTAAAGGAAAACGGAACCTGTGATCCTGAAAAACATGGATCATTAATTCGCTTTAAAGCAGATCCGACCATTTTTACTGAAACTACGGTTTATGATCATGACACACTGCGTGATCGTCTCAGACAGCTCGCATTCTTGAATAAGGGAATTCGCCTGGTCTTTACCGATGAACGGGAAGAAGAGGAGACCCGTCGTCATCATGAGTTTTACTATGAGGGCGGTCTGAAGGAATATGTGAAATATCTGAATAAGAACCGTACAGTTATTCATCCGGACATTATTTACTGTGAAGGACATGAGCAGGGAATTGAAGCAGAGATTGCCGTGCAGTATAACGACGGATATCAACCAAATGTCTATACCTTCTGTAACAATATCAACACAGTAGAAGGCGGGACACATCTCGAAGGATTTAATCTCGCGCTGAACCGTATCATAAACAAATATGCCAGAGACAATGGATTCCTGAAGGAAAAGGATGACAACCTGACAACGGATGACTGTAAGGAAGGAATCACCGCTGTCATTTCTGCCAAACATCCGGATCCACAGTATGAAGGACAGACCAAGACAAAACTAGGAAACAGTGAAGTACGAAAGATCGTATCGGATATTTTCGGGGCGCAGCTGGAGCGTTTCCTGCTGGAAAACCCGGATCAGGCAAAGATCATCATCGAAAAGGCATCCCTGGCTTCTCAGGCCCGTATGGCGGCTAAGAAGGCAAGAGAATTAACACGTCGTAAGAGTGCCCTGGAAGTTTCTTCCCTTCCTGGTAAACTGGCAGACTGCTCCTCCAAGGATGCGGGAATCTGTGAAATCTATATCGTCGAGGGAGACTCCGCCGGCGGCAGTGCAAAACAGGGACGGGATTCCCATTACCAGGCAATTCTTCCATTACGAGGAAAGATTCTGAATGTGGAAAAAGCTCGTCAGGCAAGAGTCTTTGAAAATGCGGAAATTCGATCCATGATTACGGCCTTTGGCTGCGGAGTCATGGATGAAGTTGACACCTCAAAGCTTCGCTATCACAAGATTGTCATCATGACCGATGCGGACGTTGACGGTGCGCATATCCGTACCTTATTACTCACCTTCTTCTATCGTTATCTGCGCCCGATTGTGGAACAGGGCTATGTTTACATTGCCCAGCCACCGCTTTACAAGGTGCAGAAAGGCCAGGCAGTTCGGTATGCCTATACTGATCATCAGCTTGAAGTGATCAAGAGTGAGATGGGAAATGGACTTGGCATTCAGCGGTATAAGGGACTTGGTGAAATGAATCCGGAACAGCTCTGGGAAACAACCATGGATCCTAAGAACCGTACATTAATCCGGGTAACGATCAATGACGCCGAAGCGGCGGATCAGAACTTCTCCATGTTGATGGGTGAAGAGGTTGAACCGCGTAAGAACTTCATCATTGAAAACGCGAACTTCGTGGAGAATCTGGATATTTAAGGAGGGTCATCATGGCAAAAGAAGAATTTATGGAATTTGATGAGTCAGAATTTGACCCGGGAAATATTACAGAAACAGAATTATCCAAGGAAATCCGACGGGACTTCCTGGATTATTCCATGTCCGTTATTGTTGCGCGTGCACTTCCGGATGTAAGAGATGGTCTTAAACCGGTTCAGCGCAGAATTCTGTACTCCATGAATGAAATGAACAACGGGCCGGACAAGCCATATAAGAAGTGTGCTCGTATTGTCGGTGATACCATGGGTAAATATCATCCTCATGGCGACTCTTCCATTTATGGTGCGCTTGTATATATGGCACAGCCATGGAATATGCGGGCATGTCTCGTTGATGGACACGGAAACTTCGGTTCGATGGATGGAGATGGCGCAGCTGCGATGCGTTATACCGAAGCTCGAATGTCAAAGATTGCGGTAGAAATGTTGAGAGAACTCGACAAGGATACCGTAGATATGCAGGATAACTACGATGGGGAAGAAAAAGAACCAACCGTTCTCCCTTCCCGCTTCCCGAACCTTCTCGTTAACGGATCCAGTGGTATCGCAGTAGGTATGGCAACTAACGTTGCGCCGCATAACCTCGGAGAAGTCATTGATGGTATCTTTGCGATCATGGATAATCCAGAGATCACTGCCGCGGATCTCATGAATTACATTAAGGGCCCCGATTTTCCAACCGGTGCGTATATTCTTGGGCGCGGTGGAATCCGTAAGGCATTTGAGACCGGCCGCGGCACGGTGATCATGCGTGCGAAAACACGCATTGAAGACATGCCCAATGGCAAGTCCAGAATTGTTGTTTATGAAATTCCATACATGGTGAATAAAGCATCCATGGTGGAACGGATTGCCAATCTTGCGCGGGATAAACAGATCGAAGGAATTACCGATCTTCGTGATGAATCCAACATGAATGGAATTCGCATTGTTATGGAACTGCGGAAAGATGTTCAGCCGGAAGTGCTGTTAAACCAGCTGTACCGGATGACACCGCTGCAGTCCAACTTTGCGGTAAATAACGTTGTATTGATCAAAGGCGCTCCGAAACAGGCAGGAATCAAGGAAATCCTGCAGGAGTATGTGGAGTTCCAGGAAGAAGTCATCGTCCGCCGAACACAGTTCGACTTAAAGAAGGCAGAAGATCGTGCACATATTCTGGAAGGCTTACGGATTGCGGTTGATAACCTTGATGAAATTCTTCATACCATTCGTGATTCCAGAGATGCCAATGAGGCCATGCCAAGACTGATGGAAGGATTTGGGCTGGATGAGATTCAGGCTAAAGCCATCCTCGACATGCAGTTTAGAAGACTGACCGGTCTTGAACGGGAAAAGATTGAGAATGAATATCAGGACCTTCTGGTCAAGATCGCAGATCTCAAGGATATTCTTGCGAATCATTCCCGTGTTGAACAGATTCTCAAGGATGAACTTGCGGTGATTCGCTCCAAATATGGCGATGAGCGCCGTTCAGAAATCATTGACGCTCCGACAGATATGGAAGATGAAGATCTGATTCCAGTTGAAGATGTCATTATTACCCTTTCCGAAAATGGATATATCAAACGGATTCCCCGTTCTACCTATAAAGTACAGAACCGCGGTGGCCGTGGTATTAAGGGTATGACATTGAACGAAGACGATGTCATTGATCAGTTTGTGGGAATGTCCACCCATGACTTTGTCTTATTCTTTACCAACAAAGGCCGTGTATTCCGCCTTCGTGGATTCAATATTCCCGAATACGGTCGCACTTCCAAGGGAATTCCGGTTGTTAATCTTCTCAAGCTTGAGAAGGAAGAAAAAGTTCGTGCCATCGTTCCATATTCCAAGGAAGATACCGCAAAAGGACTCTTCTTCGCGACGCGTAAGGGCTTAGTCAAGCGCGTTGGCATTCAGGAATTCGAAAACATTCGAACCAACGGTAAGATTGCGATCACCCTGCGTGAAAATGATGAACTTGCGTTTGTCAAAGCTACCAATGGAGAAGCGAATATCATTCTTGCGTGCACGAACGGAAAATCTGTCCGTTTCCTGGAATCTGAGATTCGTCCACTCAGCCGTATGGCATCTGGTGTTAAGGGAATGAACGTAGATGGCGGTGAGATTATCGGTATGGCAACTTCGGAAGAAGGAGAAAACCTGCTTACCGTTACAGAAAACGGGTTTGGTAAGATTTCTTCCCTCAGCGAATATCGTCTGACAAGCCGTGGTACCAAGGGTGTCAAGGCCATGAATGTGACAGAGCGCACCGGAAACCTTGTCTGCCTCAAAGCAGTAAATGGTACGGAAGACTGTATGATTATGACGGATGATGGAATCATCATTCGAATCTCCCTGTCTCAGGTACGTCATCTTGGACGTGATTCCCAGGGAGTTAAGGTCATTCGTACCTCAGAAAATTCCAAAGTATCCACAGTCGCTATCGTTGACCCGGATTCAGAGGAAACCGAACAACCTGCAGAGACAGCTGTGCAGGGAGAAGCCGGCCAGTAAGTTGTTCAATACATTAATGAAAAGCACCAGCGAAACGGTGCTTTTCTTCTGGATTCATCGTGTAATCATGACAAAGGACAAATATTCTCCCATTTATTCGTTCTTTGTATTCCAGAAGTAAAGAGACCAACGTAACCTGCTCTTTACAAAAAAATCATATGATAACAAAAATAAAAGCACAATTTATTTCATTCAAAACTTTGAAATAAAACAATTTGTGCTTTTAAACAAAATAAATATCTTTGGATTTGCTTTAAAACAAAAATATATTATGAAGGTTATTCACACTCAATGACCCGGACTCCATTCAGCTTTTCCTGGTATTCTTCCGGAATCCGATCGCAGATAAACGCATCGAACTCTGTGAATTTCGCATACTGATACGGACTTGGAATCTGGAACTTTGTATGGTCTGCCACGAGAAGATTGATTTCACTATGGGACATAATATACTTTTCTTCTTCCAGGTCTTCATAGACCGGGGATGCTGGACCATCTGTATTCTTACATCCGCTCATGCCAAGAATGGAGAGGTCAAAGTGAACCCCATGAATGGAACGCAATAGATCTCCGGATTGTATTCTTCGGCCTGTATGGTCCAGAGTGCCGCCCAGCATAATAATCTTATGTGTTGTCGGAATCAGTGCTTCTGCGATATCCAGAGAGGAAGTAAAGACCGTCAGATCTTTTCTTAATACCAACATCCGACACAGATGAATGACGGTGGAAGACGAGGAAATGTACAATACCATGCCATCCTTCACAAATGGAAATACTGCTTCAGAGATTTCCCGCTTTAAATTCGGGTTTTCCTGAATTCGAATTTCCATCGGAGCCTGTGTATCCGTTGTTCTTAGTAACGCGCTGCCATGGCGGCGGAACAGGAATCCTCTTCGCTCTAAGAAGTCGAGATCGGTTCGGATGGTTTCCGGTGTGACATTCAGCTGTGCCGCAAGATCATTAACCTTCATCTCCTCATTGCGGATCAGAAGATATTTGATCTGTTCCCGTCGTGTTTCCCGGTTGTCTTTCATAGATAGTTTATTTCTTGAGATCCAGTACGACCGGAACGGACTTATAACCAATACCCATCCGATCAATTCCCATATCGATAAGTTTCAGGAAATGCTCTCTTGTACGAATACAACCAGAACCCTTGATCTTCGCACGCCCCTGATTCTGATCCATAATCAGCTGAATCACTTCTTCGGTAGCACCTTTCGCTTCCCATCCGGTCAGAAACCCGGTGGAGGTTTTAATATAATCCGCTCCTGCGGCGATAATACATTCACAGCCCTGGCGAATCTGTTCTTCATTCAGGCAGTCTGTCTCAAGAATGACTTTCAGTTCATGACCAGTCTCATGCGCCGCATCTGCGCACGCTTTGAGATCTGCGGTGACTTCGTCATACTTGCCGGAACGTAATAAACCGAATTTAGCGACAATATCAATCTCTCCGATCACATCGGATTTTGCGACCTGACGAATCTGCTCGACACGACTTTCAGTAGAACTTCCGCCAAACGGGAAATCCGTTACAGGGCACAGCTTTGTCTCTGTGCCTCTGACATAGGGTTCGCATAAAGGAATATAAACCGGATTGATACAGATGGTAGCGCAGCCAAGTGCAGCACCGTCTTTGGTAAGCTCGATCACTTCTTCTTCGGTGAACTCTGGCTTCAGTACAGAATAATCGATATACTTCGCAAGCTCCTGTACGCTCATTTCTGCGGCTTTTTTCTCGGGTGTCATAATATCCTCCTGATTTCTATGTTTTCAGTATGAATTACCATAGGTGATTTTTCAAATCTCATATGGGTTCTAATAATGATCGAATGGATCAAAACAAAGATACCTGTTTGATTGCCTTTCGATAAGATTTTGGATTTGAAACAACAAGCTCATCCTCTGGATGAACATGACCTATCAATAATGATGAGTTCGGGTCATGCGCCTTCCGGTTTTCCAATGCCTTCTGAAAGTCACTTGTCGCATAACAATACCGGCATCCATTTACGCAGGTATCATAGGCACCGATCGCCCGCTGGTCCACGCATTGACAACCGGTTCCCGGGCGCTGGTTATGTAATGGAATTCCGGAAAGATTCAGATCATTTGCCTGATTCAGAAGCTCAGTTGTAGTACAACCGCTGCGCTTGATGCCCCAGGCAGTGAAGTTTCTGGATTCTCCGCATGTCTGCAACTCAATATGACATGCATGTGCAGTACGGCTGAACGCATCCAGCAGCTGCCCCTCCTCTTCTTCACTTACCGGACGAAGATCAGGAAAGGTACGTGAGAGTTTCTGATACATGCGTACAAAACTGAATACGCAGCGATGCGCATAGGGAGCGATTTCTTCACACATGCGTGAAAAAGTTTCAATGTGAGAGTCGACGGTATATGGTCCATAAATCAATACCGGATCATAGCGCCAGGTCAGCCGCTTCCGCCCAACGATTTCAGACAGTGCTTTTAATGTCTCTATCGAAAGGTTGATATCCGGCACATTCGGTTCAAGATCCGTGCCATAGGCAGTAATGGTGTAATGACAGTAGATCGGATACTGTTTCATCAGCCCGGGAAGGTACGGGAGAATTGGTTCATAGTTTTTTGAACAGAATAGAATTGTATCAACGGTATCGGGATTGATCGGATAGCGGTTCACACGCTTATGATAAAAAGGATTACGTACATCCACGTAACCCTCTTCGAGTCGCTTTAATAACCACGGCGTATAATACTGAACAATATCGGTACGCTCTCCGCAGGATAGAATCATACCGCTATTATATCGATTATTTTGTTTTTGTCTTGCGAGAAGCTTTGCGTTCTGCCTTGACCCGTTCCATATCTGCTTCAATCAGCGAAGTGATATAGCCTTTAATACTTTCCTGTTTTTCCAGCCAGGCGATGATCTTCTTTTCGCTGTCTCTTCCGTAACGAATCGAGAAGGAACGATAGTTTTCCCGATTATAAGCATTGTTATATTCCAGTTTTCTCTGATATGCATTTACTTTTTTAGGCATCGTAATATTCTCCTTACTTTTACTATCTTTATACAAAAGGAGTATAGCACAAAAATAGGGTTCGTGCTACACTTCTGCGGTTTTGTTAAGTTTTTAGTAAGCGGAAGGAAGACGGTATCCCTGCTCGGTTCGTTCCAGTGTAAGGCGCTTAATATCCGGCTGTACTTCACCGATACTGCGAGATAACATATCAAGATAAATCACGTTATCAACTTCTTCTGCCGCAATGATGTAATGCGGGTCATAGGCAGAGGAACTTTCCTGATGGGCCAGGTCTCCTTTTGCGCAGTAAACCTTGCCATCTGCTTCCTTAAACATTGGTGTTTCACTGTAGAACATACTGAAGTAGAAGTTTTCTTCAAGGAAGGAATGTGTAAAGATCGATTCCGCAATGGCACGAATGTCATCGAGGGAGTGAATCTCATAACTTCCCATGGAGGTCACTTCGTAATAACCTTCAAACGGCCCTTCTTCTCCTAATGAAAGATCAAGACCATAGAGCCAGTTCAATACATCCTGTTCCTGCGCAAGAAGTGATGTGATCGCAGTACGATATTCCGCATAGTCCGGATTATCATAAGTGACAAGATCTGGGTCAATCTGGAATAACACCCTTCCATTGAACCAGAATGAGTTTCCGGTTGCCTCATAGATGAGGAAGACAATCTTATAATCTTCTTCAACCATATAACTGCCCGCATAGACCACATTGGTAGATTCCAGGTAGTCCGGTTCCTCTGAGAGATCCTTTAATGACGAAATCTCCGGCAGAGAAGTTACTTCTAATGGAAGCGGATGGAGCTGCGTATTCAGATATTCTTCAATCTCAGGGATACGATTAATGTTGTAATCATTAATACAGCCCTGAATCATGGCAAGTTCTTTTTCTTCATCTGTACGGGTATCTTCTTCCACCACTGGCCCATATTCTTCCGGATGCGCTTCGGAGGAACTGCTCGTTCCTGCACATCCTGTCAGTAATAATGTGGTGCAGAGTGCGATTGCGATTGAGTTTTTCAAGGTAGTTTCTCCCCTTTGAGTCATACTAGCACAGGCATTTCTTCTTGACAAACCGAAGAGCCCAATGCTTAAATGACTGAAGTACGAAGATGGGGAAAAGTACGCATGGATCCGCTTCAGAAAGGCTGTGGGTGATGAAAATGGCTGCGGGAAATGAGGAACGTCCGCCCCGGAGTAGAAGCTAATCCCTTCCGGCACCGACCGTTATCCGGGAATGAGTGGTCTGGTTGTTTCACGTGAAACAATTCTGGCAAGCAGGGTGGCACCGCGATACATCATCGTCCCTTCGGGAGGATGTTTTTTATTTTCAGGAGGATATCATGATTGACATTAAACTGATTCGAGACAATCCAGACGTCGTAAAAGAGAACATTCGCAAGAAATTCCAGGATGAAAAGCTGGTGCTTGTGGATGAAGTGCGTGACCTGGACAAGACATTCCGAGATGCGAAAACACGAGCAGATGCGCTACGTGGTGACCGTAATCGCATTTCCAAGGAAATTGGCAAGCTGTTTGGCCAGGGCTTAAAGGAAGAAGCAGAGGCCGCAAAACAGAAAGTTCGTGATCTGGAGTCGGAACTCCAGGCGCTGGAAGAAAAAGAAGTTGAGCTGGAAGCAGAGATTCGCCAGCGGATGATGTTAATACCGAATATCATTGACCCTTCCGTTCCGATTGGAAAAGATGACAGTGAAAACGTAGAAATCGAGAAATTTGGGGAGCCGGTCGTGCCGGACTATGAAATCCCCTATCATACCGATATTCTCAATGCACTGGATGGATTGGACCTCGACAGTGCCAGAACAACCTCTGGAAACGGATTCTATTATCTGATGGGTGATGTCGCACGGCTTCATTCGTCCATCCTTGCGTATGCGAGAGACTTCATGATTAACCGTGGCTTCACCTACTTCATTCCTCCGTTTATGATTCACGGAAATGTCGTAAATGGCGTCATGAGCTTCGCAGAAATGCAGAATATGATGTATAAGATCGAAGGTGAAGACCTCTATCTGATCGGAACCTCCGAACATTCCATGATCGGTCGCTTCATGGGTAAGGTGCTTCCCCAGGAGAATCTCCCCTACACTTTGACATCATACAGCCCCTGCTTCCGTAAGGAAGTCGGTGCCCATGGCATTGAAGAACGCGGTTTATATCGGGTTCATCAGTTCGAAAAGCAGGAAATGGTTGTTGTATGTGAGCCGGAAGACTCCCCATACTGGTATGAACAGCTCTGGAAGAACAGCGTTGACTTCTTCCGTTCCCTGGACATCCCTGTGCGCACACTGGAGTGCTGCTCGGGAGATCTCGCAGATCTGAAGGTCAAGAGCTGTGATGTTGAGGCGTGGTCACCACGTCAGAAGAAATATTTCGAGGTGGGCAGCTGCTCAAATCTCGGGGATGCGCAGGCACGCCGTCTCGGAATTCGAATTAAAGGTCAAAAAGGAAACTACTTCGCCCATACCTTGAACAATACGGTTGTGGCTCCGCCGAGAATGTTGATCGCATTCTTCGAAAACAATCTTGAGGCAGATGGTTCCGTACGAATTCCTGAACCGCTGCGTCCATATATGGGTGGACAGGAAAAACTGGTCCCAGCAGAGAAGAAAAAGAACGCAATTTAAAGGAAAACCGGCAGAAATGCCGGTTTTACCGTTATAATCTCTGAAAGAAGGTGCGCCAGTTCGGCGTCAGTAATATAACAGGGTGAAACTCCCTGTCCGGTAAAGTCGTAGCGGACAGCCGGTACTCAGTCTTGGAGCCAGAGCCGTGAGGTGAGGTTTAAGCGTAGACAGAGAAGCACACGG